>NZ_AUKQ01000012.1:0-249488 GCF_000424825.1 Streptomyces sp. CNH287
CAACTTCCACCGCCACTACGACCCCACCACGGCCCGCTACACCACCCCCGACCCCCTCGGCCTGTCCCCAGCCCCCAACCCCCTCGCATACGTCCCCAACCCCCACACCTGGACCGACGTTCTAGGTCTGGCGCCAGGCGAATGCTCGGAGGAGTCCAAGGCTCAGAAAAGCAGAGGAAGAGTTGCTCAAGAGTATGGGGATGCATACGAAGCCCACCTGCTAGAAGAGTTGGGCGGCGGCGGAGGATTCTCCGAAATGGGTCGGCAGTTCGACGGCGCATTCATCGACAGGGCGACCGGGCATGGGACTTGGTACGAGGCGAAGTCTGGGAATTTTTGGGATAACCTTGAGGCGAACCCGAAGCGGATGGCTAAATTTCTGTCTACGGAAGGTCAGAAATTTGGAATAGCAGTTGAGAAGGGTATTGACTATATGGTTATATCGGAGAAGCAGATTCCTGAGAGTGTTACTAAGTGGCTGGACAAGAAGGGAATCCCTCATCGAGTGATTCCTGCTAGTTAGAGGTGCGTGAATGATATGAGTAGGAGTGCCGACATTGATTTCGTGTTCGAACGGCCAGTAACCGTGTCGGCTGTTCTGGATAGACTTTCGCGGGAGGGGATTCGCACGGCGAATGGCGGCATGATCTCGTATGTGGTCGACTCGGATCAGAGTTTCGACTGGGTGCGAGTCGCTGAGAGCGAGATCGAGCACGTCATTCACGAAGCGGATGCTGCGGACGTTGAGGGTACCAGTTTCGGTATCTCAGTTTATTTGGATGACCGAGAGACGGGAGGAGATTTTCTCTTTCACCCTGGACGAACTGAAGTATCTTTTATGGTTGAAATAAATCGAAAACACCTACCGGGGTCGAGGTTCTGTGACTTTGGCTGGTATATGCAGCGACTGGTGCCTTCTTTGGAGGAACTGGGCTTGATGGAACTTGTTGCACGTGATTCCTGAAGGCGTGAGTATCCGCGCGCGTAGACGGGTTGGTACCCGAGGAGTTGTGAGAGCACCGGCGAGCGAAGAGCTATCGCGAACTTACTGGAGCAGTACGTGGTTCGGTGGAAGTTCTCGGCCGTCTCAGAGTTTTTACTCCAGTCGTAGATCACGATTCTCATGACTGATTCGCGGCTTCTCGTCCGTAGTCGCGTGGTGCGGCTTGCCAGCTTGAAGTCCAGCGACCGGCGGGTGCGCCCGCGATCGTTCTGGTTTGGGCACTTTGGAAACGATGGATTGCTGCTGTGCTGTCAGGGCGCAAGGACGGATGGCGTCAGCAGCGGCAGGTTTTCGTATATGACAGATGGAAGAGAGGCATACACATTCGAATCTGATCTGCTTGTGCAAGAAGAACTTCCGGAGGGATTCTCATACCCTTCCGAATTTCTTCGCGTCGTTGAACTCGGACTTGTAAATCTGGAGCCGTGGTGGGTTTTCGACGGGCAGCAACTGCGTACGCGGGTGTCAGGATTGAAGACACGATTCCCCGACAGGAAGCTCATTCCTTTCGCCCGACGTGAGGACAACGACGATGTTGCCTGCTGGGACCTGGTCGCAGGTGACGTCGTCTTGATCCATGACTTTTCGAGTCCGGGTTACGAGCAGCGGAAGCGGTACGCGGATTTCTATGGATGGCTTCGCGAAGCAATTGAGGACTTGATCGAGCACGGGTGATTCTTCTGCTCCTGGCTGCACAGGAACGGAAACTGGATGCTGCATCGACGCTCATCGAATTTGGTGCACAAGTCGGCATAGTGAAGAGGGGAGAAGATGGCGAACAACCGTATTGGCATGTGTGACTTTAGTAAGTGGTGAATGAGTCGACTCTGACACGCAGAAGATCAAAGCTGGGAAAGTTTCAAGTTTGGCAATGCTCTGTCAGTCACGCGACTCTACTCTTGCGTAGCTATCAACCTAGTGTCCTGCGCCGGAAATTCTGGCGTTAAGTTGCTACGGTTTCAGGATGTCGTTTCCGGGACGTTCTTCCGTCGAGTTCGTGTTGACCGCTGGCGAGCGTGACCAGTTGGTGCGCTGGTCACAGGGGGCGTCTAGATTGGCTGTCCGGGCGCGCATTGTGCTGCGGTGTGCCGAGCCGGATGTTGTGTACGCACGGGTCGCCGATGACTTGGGTGTGTCGGCTATGACGGTCGGCAAGTGGCGTAAGCGGCTTTCGGAGTCGCGGCTGGAGGGCCTGGCGGACTCTGACCGGCCGGGACGGCCGAAGACGGGCCTGGTTCTGAGTGATCTTGAACGTGAACAGCTGACGCGTTGGGCCCGTCGGGCGAAGTCCTCGCGGGCTTTGGCGTTGCGGTCGAGGATCGTGCTGGCGTGCGCCGAGGACACGTCGAACAAACGGGTCGCCGCCCGGCTGGGGACCTCGGTGTCCACTGTGGCCCGGTGGTGACGCCGGTTCGTTGAGCTGCGGCTGGAAGGTCTGGCCGACGTACTGCGTCCGGGCCGGCCACCGTCGATCCTCCTCGACCGGGTCGAGGAAGTTGTCGTTGCCACGCTGGAGACGTCGCCGCGTGATGCCACGCACTGGTCGCGGGCGTCGATGGCCGAGCGGACCGGCCTGTCGAAGTCGACGATCGGCCGGATCTGGCGGCAGTTCGACCTCAAGCTGCACGTCCAGGACACGTTCAAGCTGTCCGCGGATCCGCAGTTCGTGGAGAAGGTCGTTGATGTCGTCGGCCTTTATCACCACCCGCCGGAGAAGGCGGTGGTGCTGTGTGTGGACGAGAAGTCCCAGGTGCAGGCTCTGGACCGCACGCAGCCGGCCCTGCCGATGATGCCCGGCATGCCGGAGCGGCGCACCCACGACTACCAACGGCACGGCGTGACCAGCCTGTTCGCCGCGTTCGACATCGAAAACGGGAGCGTCATCAGCTCCCTTCATCGCCTCCATCGGGCCGTGGAGTTCAAGAAATTCCTGGTCAAGATAGACAAGGCAGTGCCGGCTGAACTCGACGTTCACCTGATCTGTGACAACTACGCCACCCACAAAACGCCCGCCATCAGAGCCTGGCTCGGACGGCACCCCCGATTCCAGGTCCACTTCACACCGACTGGCTCCAGCTGGATCAATCAGGTCGAGCGGTGGTTCGGGCACCTCACCGACAAGCTCATCCGCCGAGGGACCCACCGATCGGTCCAAGCGCTCGAGGCCGACATCCGCACCCACATGGACCAAGAGCGCCGACGAGATCCTCAACTCGTTATCGAAATATATCGCCAGGATTTCCGGCGCAGGACACTAGCGTCCTGAGCAGTTAATTCGTGTGCAGCAGGTGGTGAGGGTTTCCAGGATCTCGTCAGCGGTTTTGGCCCCCACGAAGGGCTGGAGGCGCTGGGGCTCGACGGCGACGAGATCGTTCACGGGGTGGGGGTCCGGACGGCGTCGACGACGAGGAGTACTTCACGCTGTACTTCCTCGCCCTCAAGGAGGCGTACAGTGCGGCCGTTCGGGCGGACGCGGGGATGACGATGTCCTGGTACTGACGGTCCGTGCCGGCGTCCTGAGCATGCCGCCCACCGCATGGAGTGAGAACCCGCTCCGTCCCTCGCGATCACGTTTCCGGTCCGGCGGACCAGCGGTGCGCGGGCCGTCTACGCTGGGCTGGTGCAGGGTTCTCGGGCTGGGTCGGGCAGTGCTGACGCACTGGTGGCGGCCTTCCCCGTTCGGCTCGCCGGGGACGTACGGAGCGTGCTCGCTGTCCTGCCCGCCGCTGAGTTTCCGCCGGTCCGGCCGTTCCAAGTCCTGGTGCAGGGTGAGCCGGTCACCATTCCCGGGCGGATCTACCACGACGAGCCGGACGTCGGCGCCGAGCGTTCCCTCACCGGGACCCAGCGCTTGATTCTGGACTGCCTGTACTCGCGGAGCAGCGATGGCCGGGTTCGGCAGCGTCGACTGGAGCAGCTCGTGGGCTCGGGTGAGCCGTGGGTGGCGCCGTTCGTCGTGCAGTTGGCCGGTGAGTACGTGGTGGAGATCCTGGAGTCGATCCGCCGGGGGCTGCCCGGACTTGACGTGCCGGGGTCGCCCCAGCGGGAAATGTACGGGGATTGCCTCAGCCGGAACGCGTCGTTCTCCGCGCGGACAGAACGGCGATTGGTGAGCTACTGGTCCTGCTATTACCGAGCGAAGTTCCCGGTGTTCGGCACCTATCCGGGAAGTGCGCTGGCCGAGGCGTTCCGGGCCGCGGCTGCGGAGCACGCCGGTGTGGCGTGGCCCCGCCAGACGCCCCGCCCGCCCCGGTCGGGCCTGGGAGGATGAAGCGCGCACAATTCAGAACCCTGCGTGTTTATGGGGGCGGCGGTGCGACCCGTCGGTGGGGCGCTGGCAGGGGTGGGATACCGTGGTCGGTGGTGGATTGCCGGATGTGTGCCGATGAGCCGTGGGGTGATTTCGTGAGCGCGAACGCTACGCTGATTTTTCTGATCGATTTGTACGTGTCCGGCGAGAATCGATCGATGAAGCTTTTGGGCCGGGTCGAGAGCATGCTCGTCGAGGAGTTCTTCGGTACCGAGGTGTTCGACGCGCTGGCCGAGCCGATTTCGCTCTACCGGCCCGGGAAGAAGCCGCCGTACATCGGCGAGGCGGAGATGGTTGAGGCGTTCACGAAGGCGCGCGCGCTCGTCGCGTAGCGGGTGCCCGCAGGCGCGGCAGCGGTCCCGGCCGTCAGGCGGACTTGCGGTGCCGGATGAGGGCGGCGAGCGCGGTCGGTGTGGTGCGGATGGTCTCCCCGGGGGTGGCGCTCTCCCGCAGGGCTATGGAGGCGGCGGTGCTGGCCGCTGCCACTTCGACGCAGTTGTTGCCGTCGCCGCCGCCTGAGAACGAAGATTTCTGCCAAGAGTGATGCGCCATATCCAGTTCTTCCCGTCAGGTTCGTCGGTTACGCGGGGGCACTGGTCGCGTAGCGGGGTTGGCGGGTGCGCAGTCGTGGTCGCGGTGGTCAGGTCGCCTTCAGGTGGAGTATGAGGCGGGCGAGGGCCGTGGGAGTGGTGACGATGATCTCGGTTGGGGTGTCGCTTTCGCTCAGGGCGATGCCCGTATCGGCAACCGCGATTTGGGAGGCCTCAGAGTTCTCGTGCGATGTGGTGAATGAGATCCTGTGACGGGCCGGGCTCCAGCGAGGTGTACTGGGCCCGGAGATAGAGCGCACGGAAGCGGGCCAGCTGCGGTTCCGCGTCGACGAATCCGCTGCCGTACGGGGCGTCGCGCTGCACTGTGTCGAGTTTGGGCACCATGCCGCCCACATGGAGCATCGCGCACCCGGCTCCGGCGAAGCCGTCCACCACGAATGGGATGACGCGGACGGTGACGTGGTCAGCTTCCGACAAGTCCAGGATTTGGCGCAGCTGTTGCCGCGCGATGCCCCGGTCACTCACCTTGGTTCGGAGTGCTGCCTCGTGGACCAGCGCATCATAGGTGAGGGCAGCGGTGCCTTCGAGGACGCATCGTCTGTGCATCCGGTGCGCGACCCATGCGGCGAGGTCGCCCCGAGGCAGTTCGGGGACGGTGTAGGAGAAGACCGCTGCGGCGTAGGCCTCGGTCTGGAACAACCCGGGGACGTGCGCGATGTCCACACCACGCAGGAACGTGGCGTGGTGCTCCAGTTCGGCCAGGTCGAGGAAACCCGGCGGCAGGATGCCCCGGTACTCCTCCCACCAGCCACGGGTGCGGTCCGTCGCCATGGCGACCAGGGCGTCCACGAAGGCGTTGTCCGGGCAGGCGTAGTGCGAGGCGAGTCTGCGCAGCCGGGCCTCGCTGATGCCCGCGCGGCCGGTCTCCATGTGGCTCATCTGCATGGGATTGGTGCCCTGGAGCGCGGCGGCCTCCCGCGCGGTCATGCCTGCCGCTTCCCGTAGCTTCCGAAGCTCGGTGCCCAGCCTTTCCTGGCGGGCGGTGGGCTGGTTTCTGGGCGGCATGTGTCCCCCGAACGCTGGGCCTGCACGCTGTACGTACCCCATGACGCCCGCGCCATCGGCGTCGCGCGGGCCACGCTGCACGCCGTCCTCGTGCGCAACGAGCTGCCCCAACTGCTGGACACGGCAGTGCTGTTGGCTTCCGAGCTGCTGACCAACGCCTATCTGTACTCCGCCGGGCCCGCCTCGCTGCGGCTGCGCCGTTCGCACGGGACGCTGCGCCTGGGCGTGTGGGACACCGAGCCGCAGCCGCCGCTGCCCGGCAGCCCCGGTGCCGAGGAGGAGGGCGGGCGGGGGCTGCTGCTGGTCAAGGTGTACGCGGACCGGTGGGGGTGGTTCCCGCTGGGGGGCGAAGTGGGCGGCGTGCGGGGCAAGTACACGTGGTGCGAGCTGGGGACGGAGACGGTGGACGATCCCGCGTGCTGGGACGTCGCCGCGTAGGCGGGGCGGGGCTCGGGTCGGGGACGGAAGACCGTGGCGGGTCACGGCCAGGGGATGGCCGTGACCCGCCACGGTCTCGCTGGGCACGCGTCCCCGCCGACCTCGTCAGCGCAGCAGTTCGTCCACGACGCCCGTGCCGCCCTCGTCGGCGTGGCCGTCGGCGAGGCGCTGTGCCATCAGGTTCATGTACGGGGTCATCAGCTCGGTGCTCACGCCCTGGCTCTCCGCCGTGTTCAGCAGGGTGGAGTTGGCCGCGACCATCATGCCGAGGTTGTTGACGACGTCCTTGGTGTAGTCCCCGTCGTGCAGGTGCGCGGGCGTCGTACAGGGCGGCGGCGCCGGGCTCCGCACCGGCGTACGTGGTGCCCACGGGTTTGGCCAGCGTTGCCTGGTGGGTGTCGAAGAGGGCGGGACCGCCATGATCCCGGCGTCCAGGAAGCGGGCGCCGCGCTCCTGCGCCCAGGTGGCGCGGGTGCGGGCCTGGGCCGGGGTGGTGGTGGTGAGGTTGACCAGGTCCTTGCCGGTCAGGTCGGCGTCGGCCAGCGTGTCGTCCACGGAGGTGTCGTCGAGGAGGCAGAGCACCACGAGGTCGTTGGCGGCCACCGCCTCGGCCGCGGTGCGGCGACGGTCGCGCCCTCGGCGGCGAGGGCGTCCGCCTTGCCCCTCGTGCGGTTCCAGACGGTGAGCGGGTGGCCGGCGGCGAGCCAGACGCGGGCGAAGGCGGTGCCCATGGCGCCGAGGCCGAGGAGGGCGAGCGGGCGCTGCACGTCAGCGGCCTCACGTCCTTCCACGAGTGCTTCGGCAAAGCGTTCCACCCCGGCGCCCCGACGCGGGCGGTGGCCAACCTGGAGTGGGCGGGCCTGCCGCGGGCCGTGCTGCTGGACCGGGCAGTGCCGTACGCCTCGGCGCGGCACGTCTGGTTCGAGGGGGCGGACGCCGGGTCCTTCGACGGTGTGGACGGCCTCACCTACCTCAAGGAGGGGCGACCCGGAGGTCCGCGTCGCTGGCCCGGGCCGCCCGCGCCGGATCGAGGACAGAAGATGACCGGAACGCTCACTAGCTTGCCGGTGACAGACGCCTTCGAAAGGACCGCCATGCCTGAGTCGACCCACCCCGCCCCGCAGGGGTACACCACCGTTTCGCCCTGGGTGGTCACCGAGGACACGGGCGGATTCCTCGACTTCGTCACCCGGGCGTTCGGCGGCGAGGAACTGTCGAGGGTGGCGACCGAGGACGGCTCGATCGGGCACGCGGAGATCCGCGTCGGCGACACCGTCGTGATGGCCTTCGACCGCCAGGCGGACTGGCCCGCCATGCCGAGTCTGCTGAACGTGTTCGTGGCCGACGTGGACGAGACCTTCGCGCAGGCCCTCGAAGCCGGCGGCCAGGTCGTCACTTCGCCGGCCGATGACGCGTTCGGGCAGCGGGGAGGGCGCCTCAAGGACCCCTTCGCCAACATCTGGTGGGTGACCAGCCACATCGAGGACCTCTCGGAGGATCAGATGTGGCAGCGGCTGCAGAATCCCGTGTACGCCGAGGCCATGAGCGCTGCACAGCAGACGCTGGACGCCGAGTTGAGCGGCCGGCGCCATGGACGCAGCAGCGCCCCGGTGCAGGACGTGGGCTGACCGCTGCGCCCTCCGGCCCGAGGCGCGACGTGCGGGGCGGAGCAGGGCGTGCTCCGGGGCGGGTGTGCGGCGCGGCTGCCGGTGCTTCGTGCACAATCGTCTCCGGCCCGTCGAGAGCATCCAGAGGACACCCTTGAGTATCCGCACGACGCAGCGCGCCCTGCTGACCCGCCTGCTGCCTGACGACGAACCGGCTGAGCTGACGGAGCGTCAGGGTCAGTTCCACCTGGTGGTCATGGGCTCGGACCGGGTCGTGTGCCTGCCGCGCACCCCGGCGGCAGCCGCCCGCCTGCCCCAGCGGGCGGCCGTCCTGCGCGCCCTGGCCGGACTCGACCTCGGCTTCCGTACACCGGAGCCGCTGCTCCAGGACAGCCTGCCGGGCGCCGACGAGGGGCCGTTCCTGGTGCTCAGCCGCATCCCCGGGGAACCGCTGGAGCCCGGTGCCCTCGGCGATGCCCAGGTGGCCGCCACCGTCGCGGCGCAGTACGCCGCGCTGCTGTCCGGTCTGGCCCGTGCCGGCGCCGAGGAGACGGTACGGGCGGTACTCCCGCAGGCGGCGGAAGGCCAGTGGCGGCAGTTCGCGGAGCACGTACGCGCGGAGCTGTTCCCGCTCATGTCCGAGGGCGGGCGCCTGCGGGCCGAGCGCGAACTCACCGCACTCGACGGCCTCCCCCACCGCACCGGGGCGGTGGTGCACGGCGATCTCGGTGCCGAGAACGTCCTCTGGGAGTGGACGCAGGGCCTGCCGCACCTCTCGGGAGTACTCGACTGGGACGAGGTCACGCTCGGCGACCCGGCCGAGGACCTCGCCGCCATCGGCGCCAGCTACGGCCCGCAGTTCCTGGAGCGGGTGCTCGCCCTGGGCGGCGGGTCACAGCACGGACTCCGCACCCGCATCGCCGCGATCCGTGGCACGTTCGCCTTGCAGCAGGCCCTCTCCGCGCTCCGCGACGGCGACGAGGAAGAACTCGCGGACGGACTGGCCGGCTACCGCTGAGGCGCAGCGGCACGTCGGTACCTCCGCTGCCTCGCGCAGGTGACCGCAGCAGTCAGCCCGTCACGGCGTCGGGGCGGTCCGGTCGAGGAAGCTGCCCACGGCGGCGGCGAAGGCGGCGGGGTCGTCCGCGTAGAGCCAGTGTCCGCAGCCGGGGAGTTCGACCAGTTCGGTGTGCGGGCGCGCGGTGGCCATCCAGCGTGCGGTGTGCGGGGTGAGGAGGAAGCTCTCGGCGCCGCGAAGCAGCAGCGCGGGCTGCCGGGACGCGGTCCAGTCGGCGGAGAAGTCGCCGGTCAGGGCGTGTTGGGAGGCCATCATCCCGTCGGTGTCGAAGAGCAGGCCCCAGCCGTCGGGGAACTCGTGGGCGCTCTCCAGGAAGTAGCTCGCGTCCGGGATGCCGCGGGCTTCGATCGCGGCGCGCAGCGCGTCGCGGGTGGCGGTGCGGCGGGGCCAGCCGGTGATGTCGAGTACGGGGCGGGTCTCGGGTTCGTGGTTGCGGACGGTCATGTCGGCCACCACGAGGGAGGAGACCAGGTCCGGGTGGCGCGCGGCGAGGAGGTAGCCGACGGCGCCGCCCATGGAGTGGCCGAGTACGGCGGCCGGGGCCAGGTCGAGGGCGTGCAGCAGGTCGGCGGCGTCCTGGACGTACGCCTCGGGGGTGTAGTCGCCGCCGTGGTCGGAGAGGCCGTGGCCGCGCAGGTCGAGGGCGACGACGCGGTGGCGTCCGGCGAGCGAGGCGGCCAGCGGGGCGAAGATGCGGCTGCGGCCGAAGTGCCCGTGCAGGGCCAGTACGGGCGTCCCGTCGCCGCCGAAGTCGCGGTAGGCGAAGCGGCGTTCGCGTAGCTGGAGGAAGGTCTCGACGGGGAGCATCGGTGCGGGCCCTTTCGGGGAGGGATGGCGGGTGAGGTGGTGGGGCGACTCGTCATCGTGCCAGGGTCGGGGTGGGTGTGCCCGCTGGTTTTCCGTGGTGGGCCGCGCCCGGGCCGTGTCCGGGGCAGGCCGGTGGGTGAGGCGGGAGCAACGGGAGGTGGTCGCGCGATGGTGACGGGCATGGGCGGGTACGGCGACGCGGACGCGGACTTCCCGGACGCGGTGCGGCTCGTCGGGAGGGTCCTGTCGGCCGATCCCGGGGAGCGGGTGGCCGGGGCCGAGGAGGTGGTGCGCGGCGCGGCGGAGTACCCGGCGCGGCAGGCGGTGCTGCTGGCCACGAACCTGGCGCTGGCGGCCTGGGAGGAGGAGGACACGGAGTGCCGGAGCAGCCAACTGCGAGCGCTGGTCGAGCTGGTGGAGGCGGGCCAGCCGGTCCACACCGTGCTGTGGCCGGTCGGGCAGTTGGCCAAGGCGGCGCTCGACGTCTGGTCCCGTCGGTATCTGGACCATCTGCTGGCGGTGCTGGCCGCGCCGACGGCGGCCTCACGCGAATCGATCATGGACTACTGGCGGGTCCACTGGCACCACGACCACCCGGACGAACCCGCCGTCCTCTACAGCGAGATCGGCCCGGACGGCTACGAGGCGCGCAAGGTCGAGGAGTTCCGGGACGGGCGGCTCGCCTGGGCGGACGAGCACGGCGGGGCGGGCGGGGCGGGGCTGGGCGAGATTCCCGTCGGGTCGATAGAGGAGGTGCGGGCGCAGGAGGAGTTCACGGCGGCCGTGATCACCCGCGAGGAGTTCCGGGGCGTGTGGGGGCGGGCGATCCGGCAGGGCGGCTGAGCGGCGGCGCGGGGCTGAGCGGCGGCGCGAGCCGCCTCGGCAGGGCGCGGCGGCCCCGTCAGCGCACCGGCTCGCCGTCGCGGGGCTGGGCCCAGCCCGCCAGCAGCCGCAGCGCCGTCTCGGACGGGGAGCCCGCCTCCACGGTGTGGGCGATGAGCGCCTGGTCCGGGTCGTCCGGGAGGCGCAGGGTCTCGAAGCCCAGGTCCAGGTCGCCGACGGCCGGATGCCGGTACGCGTACCGCCCGTGCGTCTTGTCCTTCAGCTCGTGCGCCGCCCACGCGGTGCGGAACTCCGGGCTGCGGCGGGTGAGTTCGTCCAGCAGCGCGGCCGTACGGGCGTCGCCGGGATGGCGCGTGGCGTCCAGGCGCAGGTACGCGACGATGTCGCCCACCTTGCCGTGCCAGTCGGCGTACAGGCTGCGCATGCCCTCGTCCAGCAGGACCAGGCGGGCGAGGTTGCGCTCGTGGGGCGGGAGGGCGCCGAAGTCCGTGATCAGGGCCGCCGCGAGCCCGTTCCAGGCCAGCACGTCGGTGTCGCGGCCGACGACGTACGCCGGTACGTCGGACGCCGAGTCCAGCAGCCGCCGCAGCCCCGGCCGTACGTGCTGCCGCTCGCGGACCGGCTCGGTGGAAGGCGCGGCGGAAGGGTCGGCGGAAGGGTCGGCGGGCCGCTCGCCGGCCGGGGGCGTCTCCGGGCCCGGCCAGGGGCGGGCCAGCCGGTAGAGGTGCCCGCGCTCGACCGGGTCCAGGCGCAGCGCGCGGGCCACCGCGTCGAGTACGGCCTCGGAGAAGTGCAGGGTGCGGCCCTGCTCCAGCCGGACGTAGTGGTCGATGCTGACCCCGGCGAGCTGGGCCAGCTCCTCCCTGCGCAGGCCGGGGACGCGGCGGCGGCCTCCGTAGTGCGGCAGCCCCAGTTCCTCGGGTCGCAGCCGGGCCCGTCGTGATCTGAGGAACTCGCCCAGTTCGGTACGCCGGTCCAGTGCCATGCGGCGAGTATGGCCCGGCCGTGTGCCCGGGGGGAGTCCGGAGCCTGGTCGCGGGGTGACCAGGCTCCGGTGTCCCAGGCAGCCGACGGCGCTGGGCGGGCGGGCTGCGGGCGCCCAGAGTGTGGTGCGCACAGTGCGGTGCGGGACGATCGGCCGTCCCGCTCGACAGCGCACCCCCAACCTCCGCTCGCAGCACAGGAGTTCACCCGTCATGACGCTCACCGTGATCGCCCACTTCCTGGCCGCCCCCGGCCGGGAGGCCCGCATCCGCACCGCGCTGGAGGCGATGATCGAGCCGTCGCTGGAGGAGCCGGGCTGCCTCTCGTACCGCCCCTACGCGGACCCCAACGACCCGGCCCGGTGGGCAGTCGTCGAGGAGTGGACGGGCCCGGAGGCGCTGGCCGCGCACTTCACGACGCCCCACTTCCGGCACGTGCGGGCGGTGCTGGACGAGGTGCTCGCCGAGCCGATGACCATCAGGAAGCTCGTGGCCGCGCCGTAGCGGCACGGGATCGGGGGCGGGAGCGCCGCGGTGGGCACCACCGCGGCGCTCCCGGCATGCCGAGGCCGCCCGGCCGGCCCGGACTCAGCTGTGCTCGGAGACGAGGACGGCCGCGGTGTCGGGCTCCAGGGCGCTGAAGACGTGCGGGAGGTCGCCCGGGTAGGCGGTGTAGTCGCCCGGCCGCAGCTCGACGGGGTCGTCGAGCAGGCCGACCAGGGCGCGGCCGGTGCTGAGCACGACATGTTCGACGACGCCGGGCATGTGCGGCTCGGACTCGCGGGGCGCGCCGGGCTGGGCGTGGATGAGGTACAGGTCGCGGCGGGTGTGCGGGGGCGCGGTGGAGAGCACGGTGGCCAGGTAGTGGGAGCGCTCGGCGGCGATGCCGGGGCCCTCGCCCGCCCGGATGACCTGGACGGTCGGACGCGGGGGCTCGACCAGGTGCGCGAACGGCACGTCCAGGGTCACGCTCAGCGCCCAGAGCGTCTCGACGCTCGGGTTGCCGCCGCCGGACTCCAGCTGCGACAGGGTCGACTTCGCGATGCCCGCCCGCCGGGCGACCTCGGCGAGTGACAGCCCGGCACGCCGGCGCTCCCGCTGGAGGGCGGCGGCGATGGCCGCGAGGGGGGCGCCGCCGTGCTCCCGGGCGGGTGTCTGTTCGCCGTGCTGCGGGGGCATGCGGGGGCTCCGTTCGGACTGGGCCGGATCGTTCGTCGTACGAGTCGATACGTTCGATTTGCCGAACGCCGTCTTCTCGTCCAGTCTAGAAGGCATGCGTTCGATATGGCGAACCCCCGGTGCGCCGCACCCCCCGCGTGCCCTGGACCCCGCCCTGCGCCGGGACATCGCGCTGGTGTGCCTGGCCGACGGGGTCGTGGGCATGTCGTACGGCGCGATCAGCGTCGGGCTGGGGCTGGACCTCTGGCTGCCGCTCGTCCTGTCCGTGCTCGTGCTGGCCGGGGCCTCGGAGATCCTGTTCGTGGGCATCGTGGCCGCGGGCGGCAGCCCGGTCGCGGCGGCCGTCGCGGGACTGCTGGTCAACTCCCGGCACCTGCCGTTCGGGCTGGCGGTCAGCGACGTGCTGGGGCGTGGCTGGCGGCGGGCGTTCGGCAGCCACCTGCTCAACGACGAGTCCCTCGTCTTCGCCCTCGGCCAGCGGGACGCGGAGCGGCGCCGGGCCGCCTTCTGGGCCTGCGGGCTCGGCATCCTGCTGTGCTGGCCGCTGGGCACTCTGGCGGGCGCGCTGCTGGGCACGGTGGTGCACGACACCGACGTCTTCGGGCTCGACGCGATGTTCCCGGCCGTGCTGCTGGCGCTGGTCCTGCCGCAGCTGCGGGAGCGGGGCGCGGGCGCGCGGCGTACGGCGGCGCTGACCGGTGCGGTGATCGCGCTCGCCGCGACGCCGTTCCTGCCGGCGGGGCTGCCGGTGCTGCTGGCGCTGGTCGCGCTGTTCGCCCTGGTGCGGCGGCGGCCTGGCGGGTACGGGGGGTCTGGCGGGCCTGTCGGGTCTGGCGGGCCTGGGCGGACGGAGCGGGTGGACGCGGTCGGCGGCGGCGCCGAGGGGACCGCGCCCGCGCCCGGGGCACCGGCCGAGGCGGCGGAGGAGGCGCGATGAGCGGGAGCACCGCCGTACTGCTGGCGGCCGTACTGGTGCTGGCGGCCGGGACCTTCGCGTTCCGCTTCGCCGGACCGCTGCTGCGGGACCGGATGAGCGTGTCCGGGCGCGCGGAGGAGCTGATGACGACCGCCGCGCTCGTCCTCCTCGCCGCGCTCGTGGCCACCACGGCGCTGAGCGAGGGCGCGGACTTCGCCGGGTACGCCCGCCCGGCCGGGGTCGCGGTGGGCGGGGTGCTGGCCTGGCGGCGGCTGCCGTTCGTGGCCGTGGTGCTGACGGCGGCGGGGGTCACGGCGCTGCTGCGGCTGCTGGGCGTGCCGTGACCATGCCGCCGCCCGCCACCGCCCGCGCACCGCTCGCCGTCCCCGTGCGCGGCGAGCGGTGCGCGGCGGCGGACTCGTCACCACGGCACCCGGTCGGCGTCCGCGAAGAAGCCGCCGGTGGGACCCGCGTCGTCCAGTGTCGCGAGCCGGATCGCGATCACCGCGCCGTCGGCCGCCGTACGGGTCAGGCCGCGGACCGAGGCGGTGAAGTCGGTGGCGCAGGCGCCCGGGTCGGCCGCGTTGACGAGGATGCCCTCCGGCCGCAGCTGCTTGGCGTACTGCACGGTGAGCTGGTTGAGCGCCGTCTTGGACGGCGCGTACGCGAGCAGCGCGGGCAGTTGCGCGAAGTAGTGGCCCTGGTCGCTCATCAGGCCCAGTGAGCCCACGCTCGACGACATGTTGACGATCCGCGCGGACGGTGCGCGCCGCAGCACCGGCAGCATCGCCTCGATCACCAGGAGCGCCCCGAACACGTTCGTCTCGAACACCTCGCGCACCGTGGCCAGATCGGCGGTACCGGGCAGCTGGCTCGGCACGTCCCCGGCGACGCCCGCGTTGTTGACCAGTACGTCCAGGCGGCCGAAGCGCCGCTCGACGTCCGCGGCGGCCTCCAGCACCGAGTCCTCGTCGGTCACATCCAGCCGCAGCACGTGCAGTTCGCCCGGCTCCGGGCCCGGCCCCGCCGCCTCCGCCTCCGCCCGCAGCTTGCCGGCCGCCTCGGCGCCCCGCTCCAGGTCCCGTACGCCGAGGAGCACGGTCATCCCGAGCGCGCTCAGCCCGGCGGCGATCTCCCGTCCGATGCCCCGTGCGGCGCCGGTCACCAGGGCGGTTCGTCCCGCTGTGTGCGTGTTGAGGTCCATGGCTTCAGCGTCGCAGCGGAGTGGGGGAATGCCCAGGACCAGGTGGGTCTGGGCGGATACCCTGACGGTATGGACCTGTTGGAGACCAGGGTGCTGGGCTACTTCGTGGCGGTCGCCGAGGAGTTGCACTTCGGGCGGGCCGCAGAGCGGCTGGGCATCGCGCAGCCGCCGCTGTCCCGGGCGATCCAGCAGCTCGAACGGCGGCTGGGCGTGGCCCTGTTCGAGCGCACCAGCCGCCAGGTCGCGCTCACGGCGGCGGGCGAGGTGCTGCTGCGCGACGGCACCCGGGCCCTCGACGCGATCGCCGGTGCGGCGCGCCGCGCGCAGCGGGCGGGCCGCGCCGCACCCGCCCTGGTGCTCGCCGTGAAGGCGGGTACGGATGCGGGGTTGCTCCCCGGCATCCTCAGCGCCTTCCGGGCCGAGCCCGAGGCGGTGCCGGTCGAGGTCGTCCACTCCACGGACGAACGGGTCGCCATGGTGCACGACGGCCGCGCCGACGCCGCGCTGCTGCACCTGCCGTGCAACGACATGACCGGGCTGGACACCGAAGAACTGCGGGTGGAACGGCAGTTGGTGGTGGTGCGGCCGGGCCATCGGCTGGCGGGGCGGGAGAGCGTGCTGCTCGCCGACCTGGAGCACGAGGTGCTGCCGCGCAGACCCGCCGAGCCCGGCCCCGACCCGGCGCCGCACATCCCGCACGCGCAGGCCCCGGACCTGGAGCCGGACCCGGACCCGCCGATCCCGGGTTCGCCGGGGCCGGAGGGCCCGCCCGGGCCGGACGGCAGGATGGTGCGCGATCTCGGGCTGCTGATGCACTACGTCTCCTCCGGCGCGGGCGTGGCGCTGCTGCCGGAGTCCGCCATCGGGCTGATCCCGCGTGCGCTGGTGTGCGTCCCGGTGCGCGACGCCCCGCCCGTCACGCTGGTGCTGGCCTGGCCGCAGCACAGCCGCTCCCGGGCGCTGGCGGCCCTCGCCCGCGTGGCGGGGGCCGTGTGCCGAGGCGGCGGGGGCCAGGGCGACGGGGGCCCGGTCGCGGTGGCGGTTTAGGACGTGTGACCTGGACGAGTGGTCCCGAAGTCTCGTCTGTGGGGCGGTGCCATGCACGCACGCTCCCCGCGTGGTGGGGAAGGCGAGCGCGGGTGCTGCGGGTCAACCACGCTCGATGCCGGTCGTGTGGTGGAGGAGTCTGCGGCCGTGGGGTGTGTGTACGAGGAGGGCGGGGCCTTGCCGGCCGACGGCGAGATGCCAGCTGCCTGCTTCCAGGTGTTCTGTCGGCGTCAGGGGGTTGCCTTCTTCGTCGGTCAGTTCACGGCGCTCCGGTACCGCGAACCAGAACGGTTGGAAATCCGCTGATGCGACGGGGTTCCGACACCTGGCGGCCGGGTCAAGCTCTGTGGGCGGATGTACCGCGGAGCTGCGACTCCGCGTGGGGAGGTCCCCCGCGGCGCTGCCCACCCCCGCAGTCGTCGTGCAGGCCATGCCGACGGGGGACAACGAGGCTAGGACCTCGGCCGTGGTTGGCCGATCGGACGGAGCGCGCTGGAGGCAGCGTGCGGCGACAGACCGCAGGGACGGGGGGAGGGCGGATACGTTCGCATCGATGTGTGCGGCCCGGTACATCAGGGCCATCGGCGAGCCCTCACCGAAGGCCCGGCCACCTGCCGCGTGTACCAAGACGGCTCCCAGCGCGAACAGATCGCATGCCGGCCCCACCTGCTTCCCGGTGATTTGCTCGGGTGAGAGAAATCCAGCGGTGCCGATCACTCCGCTGGTCACCGTCACCCCGGTCCCCTCCAGGGCTCGGGCGATACCGAAGTCAAGAACCCGCGGCCCGTCCTCACTCATCATGATGTTGGATGGTTTCAGGTCACGGTGGACCAGACCGCAGCCGTGGATGGCTCGCAGCGCTTCCGCAAGCGCTGCCCCTAGCGCACGCAGTGCGCTCTCGCTCAACGGGCCGTCCTCCGTAACCACCTGAGCCAGGGGCCGTCCGGGGATGTAGGCAGTGACCATCCATGGCGGGTCGGCTTCGGGGTCGGCATCCACCACCTGCGCCGTGTGGAAACCGCCGACCCGACGGGCCGCTTGGACCTCGCGGTGGAAGCGCACCCGGAATTCGGGATCGGCAGCCAGTTCTGCCCGGGCGACTTTCACCGCGACTGCACGGCCTCCAGGTGATCTCCCCAGGTAAACCTGGCCCATGCCGCCTTCGCCCAGTCTGCTTTCGATGGAATAGTCACCGACCAGACGCGGGTCGGTCCCGCTGAGACCGGACACATGCCCCTCCCCGACAGTTGGGCTGCCCGCCCGAAGGATAGCGACCTCGGTGCGTGGTGGGGCTCTCGAGGAGCGGTAGTTCCCCGAAGCCCCCGCCGTGCGTTCAGGTGGCGACGGGCACCCGGACCTCGTCGCGTATGCGGGCCACCTTCTCCGCGAGGGCCGCGAGGTCGACCTCGGCAGGGCCCGCCGCGACGGTCCCCGGGCTGCTGTCCAGCACGATGCCCTGCGTGTGCGGGTCCGCCCAGGAGCAGCTGGGGAGCGTCTCCGATCCGTCCCGCGAGGTCCGCACCTGCACCTCGCACACGATCTCCCCGCGCCCGTCCGGGCTGTACGACCTGCGCGGGACGGCTATCCGCACGCCCGGGTCGTCGGCCATGCCGTCCAGAATCGCGTAGCGCGGGTAGGCGGGGTCCGCCAGCGTCGAGGTGACGCCCTGGTAGACGAACTCGCCGTCGCCGGACGGCGCCGCGTACACCCCCGCCGTCGGCTCCAGCTGCCGGGCGAACGCGGAGTCGCGGGGCAGCGTACGGGCCGCGCTCGCGGACAGGTCGCGGGAGAGCGCGTACTTCTGGCCCAGCAGGGAGTCCGGCAGCGTCAGGGCGTACGCCGTCCCGGCCGGGTCCTTGCCGTCCGCCGCGTCCGGGTCCGGGTGGTACGCCTCCCAGACGATCCAGGCCACCATGAGCAGCGCCAGCACCCCGGTCACCACGGCGAGTACGGCGACCCGGCCGGAGCTGGGACCCCAGCCGGAGGCACCGCCCGAGCCCTCGTACGGGGCATCGCGAGCCGCCGCCGGAGGGGGCGCTCCGCAGCCGCCGGGGTGGTGCGGAGGCGGTGGCACGGACATGAGTCCCCCTCATCGGTCGTGGCAGGCGCCGGTACACCGTAGTGGCTGCGTACGAACAGGTGGCCAAAGCAGCGAAGACACCGAAAGTACTCTCGCAGTCACGGTGCGGCGCCACCAGGGTGCGGGAAGCACACGCACGACGCGGGCCGCCGCCGGTCGGCAGAAAAGTGCGGCGCGCGCGGGTTCCCCGCGTGCCACGATGGCGCCATGGCAGACGATCAACGCAGACTCCTGGCGGCAGAGTCACCGTTCCCGGACACGCTGGACGCGCGGCTGCGCGACCAGTTCACGTTCCTGGTGGAGGTGGACGCGCTGAAGACGGTGCTGCGCAGGTCCCCGCTGGCCGCCGCCCGGCGCCTGGAGAACGACGCGGAGCACTCCTGGCATCTGGCCATGATGGTGCTCGTCCTTGCCGAGCACGCCGACGAGCCGGTCGACATCGGCCACACGGTGCGGCTGGTCGTGGTGCACGACCTGATCGAGATCTACGCGGGCGACACCCCGCTCTACGACGCGGAGGCGGGCAAGGACCAGCGCGAGCGTGAAGTGGCCGCCGCCGACGAGCTGTTCGCGCTGCTGCCCGCCGACCAGGCCCACTGGCTACGGGAGTTGTGGGACGAGTTCGAGGAGCGCCGCACCCCCGAGGCGCGGTTCGCCAAGGCGATGGACCGGCTCCAGCCGCTGCTGCTCAACTGGATGGCGCAGGGCGGTACATGGAGTACGCCGGGGGTCACCGCCGACGACGTCCGGGCGCGCAAGGCCGTCATCAAGGACGCCTCCGGAACGCTGTGGGAGGCGGGGCGGCAGCTCATCGATGCGGGCGAGGAGCGCGGCTGGGTGCGCGGCGCGCGCCCCGGCATACAGCCCGGCGAGCCGGTGGAGGGCCCGCGTGCTTAAGGGGCTGCCGCAGTGCCGGGTGCGCCCCCGGCAGGCGCACGACCTGGACGTGTGCGTCGAGGTGCTCGCCGGGGTGCACGAGCGGGACGGCTATCCGGTCAACTGGCCCGAGAAGCCCGCCGCCTGGCTCGACTACCCGGCACTGCTGGCCGCCTGGGTGGCCGAACTCGACGGGCGGATCGTCGGCCACGTCGGGCTCTCCCGCAGCGAGGAGGGCGACGTGGCGGCGGCCCTGTGGAGCATGCGGGAGGGTGTCGCCGTCGAGGGCACCGCCGTGGTGAGCCGCCTGTACGTCGCCCCCTCGGCGCGCGGCCACGGCATCGGCGCGCTGCTGATGGCCCGCGCCGTACGGGAGGCGCGGGCGCTGGAGCTGCACCCCGTGCTGGACGTGGTGGCCTCCGACACCTCGGCGGCCGCCCTCTACGAGCACCTGGGCTGGGCACTGCTGGCGACCGTCGAGCAGCAGTGGGGCCCCGCCCAGACGGTCACCGTACGGTGCTACGCGGCCCCCGAGGACCCCTGAGCCTGCGGCGCGCGCAGCATGTCGATGAGCGCCGAGATGCTGTGCTCCCGGTGCCCGGCGGCGACGGCCCGCCGCAGCAGTTCGTGCTGGGGCTCGTGCCAGGAGGTGTCGAGGTTCGCCTCCTGGCCGATCTCGTGGTCGTAGGGGATGCCGTCGTGGAAGACGCCCACGGTGCTGAACGGCCGGGTGAAGTCGCCGCTGTCGATCTCCTCGGCCAGCATCGGCAGGACGGAGGAGATCATCTCCAGCCACTTGACGGTGTACCGCACCATCGTGCTCGCCGGGATGCCGCGCTCCGTCACGAGCGCGGCACCCTGGAAGAAGCCCAGCAGGGCGGGCAGCAGCAGGCCGCCCACCGCCGCCTCGTACAGGGCCGCGAGGTCCACGTCCTCCCCGAGGTGGACGGTGTCGCCGCCCAGCACCCGCAGCACCGGCTCGTAGGTGTCGAACACCGACCGGTCGCCGCTGTAGTAGAGCAGCGTGTCCGGCTTGCCGACGGCGTCCGGCACGTTCTTGACGGCGCCGCCGAGGAAGCGCGCGCCGTGTCCGTCCGCCCAGGCGGCCATCGTGCGGGCGCCGCCCGGGGTGCCGCTGTTCAGGGTGATCAGCGTCCGTCCGGCGAGCGCGGGCCCGGCCGGTTCCAGGGCTTCGGCGGTGGCGTCGAACGTGGAGAGGCAGGAGATGACCAGCGGGCTCGCGGTGACCGCCGCCTCCACCGTCGCCGCGTGCGCGGCGCCCTTGCCGATGAGGGGCGCGGCCTTGGCGGGGGTGCGGTTCCACACGGTCGTGGGGTGGCCGGCCGCGAGGAACGCCTCGGCCAGGGCGGTGCCCATCAGGCCCAGGCCGATCACGGTCACCGGGGTGCGTTCGGGGGTGTCGGTCATGCGTGTGCTCCGGTCCTTGGGGTTCCGTGGGTGTCGGGTCCATGCTGGGTGCCACACAGAACTCTGATCAAGTACCTACAATTTTGTCGGGTACCGGCAAAAATGTAGGTGGCAGCAGACCGAGGGAGGCGTGATGCAGAAGCGGCCGTACACCTGCGGGCTGGACGCGGCGCTCGACGTGATGGGCGGCAAGTGGAAGGCGCTCATCCTGTGGGACCTCCTGGACGGGCCGTGCCGCTTCGGCGAGCTGCGGCGCTCGGTGGCCGGGATCAGCGAGCGGGTGCTGATCCTCCAGCTCAAGGAGCTGGGCGCGGCCGGGCTGGTGCACCGCGAGAGCTATCACGAGGTGCCGCCGAAGGTGGAGTACTCGCTGACCGACTTCGGACGCTCGCTGATGGACGCGCTCGCCCCGCTCGGCGAGTGGGGCCAGGAGAACATGCAGCACATCACCGACGCCCGCCCGGACGCGTGACCCGGCCGCCCTTGGCGGCGGGAACGGCACACGGCTCGCGGTGCTGCTGACCGCGTATCCGATGCTGCGCGCGGCACCGTGGGCGAACTCGTGAGCCCGTGGGCGCGGGCCGCGTGAGGGTCCGCGCCTGGACTACCGGATGTCCGTGCAGATCCGGCGGGCCTCTGCCAGGTACTTCTTCACCTCGGCGTCGAACTTGAACACGCTGGAGTGACGCTTCTGCGCCTGGGCGAGGGCGTCCGAGAGCGGCTTGTACTCCCGGTCTTCCCGAGCCGCTGCGGCGGACAGGTCGAAGGCACCGCTCCAACGGTGGTGGGCCACCCAGCGTTCGTTGGCCTTCTTCGCCGTGTACTCCGACTCGTCGAAGCCGGCGAGAGCGTTGCAGGCGCCACGTGCGTCGGCCGCCGGCCCTGGCTTGGAGGTTTCCGCGGTGTCGCCGCCGGTGACCGCCCAGGCCACGCCCACACCTGCGGCGCCGAGCACCAGCCCGATCGCCAGGGCCGCCGCCAACAGGCCGGTGCGACGTGGCGCGGCGGCGGAGCCGCTGGGGCTGAGGGGTGCGGGCGGGACCGGCGGCTGCTCTGGCATGGCCCTGACCGTACCCTCCGGCCTTCAGGCAGCGGCAGGCGGTACCGGCCACAGCTCTGACCTGGAGGGGCACCACCGGGCCACGCCCAGGCGGGGTGCTCAGCGGCGGGTGGTGCCGCTGTGGAAGAGGGAGCGCGACCAGCCGTAACCGATCAGCGTGACCACCGCGCACCAGACGAGCGCGATCCAGCCGTCGTGGCCGATCGCTGTGCCGGTGAGCAGACCGCGCACGGTCTCGGTCATCGGCGTGAACGGCTGGTACTCGGCGAACCAGCGCAGGCCCGGCGACATCGACTCGGCGGGCACGAACGCGGAGCCGAGGAACGGCAGGAACTGGACGAGCAGCGGCTTGTTGCTCGCCGACTCGACCGTCTTGGAGATCAGCCCGAGCGCCACCGACAGCCAAGTCACCGAGAACGCGATGGCCGCCAGCAGTCCGGCCGCCGCCAGCCACTCCAGCGGGTTCGCGTCCGGCCGGAAGCCGACCGCGAGGGCCGCGCCGACGACGAGGACGACGCAGAGCATCGTCTGGATGACGCTGCCGAGGACATGGCCCGTCAGGAACGAGGAGCGCGTGATGTTCATGGTGCGGAAGCGGTTGATGATGCCCTCGGTCATGTCGGTGCAGACCGCGACCGAGGTCGACATCGAGCCGGCGGCCACGCCCATGATGATGATGCCGGGCGTCAGGTAGTTCACATACACGTCCCGGCTGCCGCCCGTGCCGCCCGTGCCGCCGAGCCCGGTGCCGAGGGAGTCGCCGAAGGCGTACGCGAACAGCAGCAGCATGAGGATGGGCGTGGCGGCCGTGGCGAACCCGACGGCGGGGTAGCGGATCGCGTGCTTCAGGTTGCGCCGCAGCATCGTTACGGAGTCCTGCACGGCGTAGGTGAGGGTGCTGCTCATCGGGGGGTCTCCTTCAGGTGCGGCACGGGTGCGGTGCTGGCGGCGCCGGGGGTGCCGGTGCGGCCGTCGCCGGTCAGGGCGAGGAAGACGTCGTCGAGGTCGGGGGTGTGCACGGAGAGATCGGCGGTGCGTACGCCGGTGGCGTCGAGCCGGTCCAGCAGGGCGCGCAGCGCGCCGAGGCCGCCGTCGCCCGCGATGCGCAGGGCGAGTTGCTCCTCGTCGCGGGCCGCGTCGGGGAAGGCGGTGGCCGCGCGGGCGTACTCCTGGGGGCCGGCGAAGCGCAGGCGTACGTGGCCGCCGGGGATCTGCGCCTTGAGCTGGTCGGCGGTGCCCTCGGCGACGATCCGGCCGCCGTCGAGCACGGCGATCCGGTCCGCCAGCTGGTCGGCCTCCTCCAGGTACTGGGTGGTGAGGAAGACGGTGACGCCGTCGGCGACCAGTTCGCGGACGATCCCCCACATGGTGCGGCGGCTGCGCGGGTCCAGGCCGGTCGTCGGCTCGTCGAGGAAGATCACCTGGGGGTCGCCGACCAGCGTCATGGCGAGGTCGAGCCGGCGCCGCATGCCGCCGGAGAAGAACGCGGCGCGCTGGCGGGCGACGTCCGCGATGTCGAAGCGCGCCAGCAACTCCTCGGCGCGGCGGCGCCCTTCGCGCTTGCCGAGGTGCAGCAGGTCGGCCATCAGGAGCAGGTTCTCCTCGGCGGTGAGGAGGTCGTCGAGCGCGGCGAACTGTCCGGTGACGCCGATGGCGGCGCGTACGTCGTCCGGTGCGGTGGCCACCGGGTGGCCCGCGACCTGGGCCTGGCCGCCGTCCGCGGCCAGGAGGGTGGAGAGGATCTGCACGGTGGTGGTCTTTCCGGCGCCGTTGGGCCCGAGCAGGGCGAACACGGTGCCGGCCGGGATGCGCAGGTCGATGCCGTCCAGGACGGTCTTGTCGCCGTAGGACTTGCGCAGGCCCACGGCGGAGACGGCGGCGGGCTGGCCGCCAGGGGTAGGCATGGGCATGACAGATGAAGGCATGTGCCCTCCCGTTTCGCGAGTGAAGTGGGTGAAGTGGGTGAAGAGGCGCAGCTGTGCCGTGAGTTGACGTGGCGTCAGGGGCGGGCGCGGCGGATGTCGATGTTGCCGCGCTGGGTGCGGGCCTTGATCTCGACGGTGTTCTCGGTCTTGTCCGGGCCGTCGGAGACGTCCAGCGTGCTGTGCACCTGGCCGGAGCCCGAGATGGCGTCGAGCCAGGCGGCCGTGCCCTCGCGGATGCCGATCTCGATGGCACCGTAGGAGGTCTCCAACTGCACGCTCCCGCGCGCGACTTCGTCGAGGCGCAGGGTGCCGTACGCGGTGGTGGCGGCGACGGAGCCCTCGGCGCGCTCGATGATGACGTCGCCCTTGGCGCCCCTCACGCGCAGATCGCCCAGGATGTGGCCGACGGTCGTGGTGCCGTGCGAGTTCTTCAGTACGGCCGGGCCGTCGACGGTGCCGACGCGCAGGCTGCCGGAGCTGGTGGAGATCTCGGCGGACCCCGCAACGCGGTCCACGGTGACGCTGCCGTGTGCCGTGTCCAGGTGCAGCGGCCCGGTGGTGTCGAGGCGGACATCGCCCGAGGAGATCTTGGCCCGCACCTCGCCGAGCCGTCCCTCGCCGTGCATCTGGGTCCAGGCGCCGGTCACCTCCACCTGTGAGCCCGTGGGCAGTTCGACCGTCACGTCCACGATGCCCGTGCGCCCCACGAGGTAGCGCGGCTTGGGCGTACGGACGGTCAACAGGCCGCCCGCACAGCGCACTTCGGTCTGCTCGGCGGCCTTCACGTCCTGGTCCCGCTTCGGGTCGCGGGGGCGCACCTGGACGAGGGTGTCGAGCCGTTCGGCGGTGATGAACCGGATGGAGCCGGCCGTCACATGGGCGGTGGCGGAGATCGTCGAGGGGGTGTCGAAAGAAGGCATGGCTGTCCCGTCCTCCTGGGTCTGGGTGGTGTCGCTGCTGGTGGGGCGCGGTGGGACGTGGTGCGGGTGCGGGGCGGGGCGCTAACGCACCCAGCCCGTGAAGCTCTGCCCGCCGGTGCGGGTGGCGCGCGTCCGCTCCGCCGTACGGGGCGGGGCGCCGCCCTCGACCGCGGCCGAGACGGCCCGTACCAGCCAGGCGTTGACCGACAGGCCCTCGCGGCTCGCGGCCTCCTCGGCGCGCCCCTTGAGGTGGGCGGGCAGCCGCAGGTTGACGCGGGCGGTGCCGCCGTCGTCGCCGTCGGCCGGTGCCGGGTCGGGGGCCGGCGCCTTGAGCGGCTCGGCGGGGGCGCGCTCGCCCTCGTACGCCTCGTCGCCCGCGGGCCGGGTGACCACGAAGTCGGGGTCGAGCCCGCGCAGCCGTACGTCGACCGAGCCGGGGGCGAGGTCGCGGGTGATCTCGTCCATCGCGGCGGAGAGCACGTGGAGCATCGTCAGGCGGGTCGCCGACTCCAGAGGGGCGGTGAGCCGCTCGGCCAGCTCGCGGGCTTCCTCGCCGCCCGCTTCGGCGGCCACCGCCAGCTCGCGGCGAAGGGTGTCGACATACGGCGTGAGGTCCATGACGCCATGATGGCGCCATTGTGGTGCCATATGCAAGTCGTTTCGAGATGCGACTTGAGGATGATCTCCGTGAGGCGGCCCTGAGCTGGGAAAATGTACGGACATCAATGATGTGCCATTGTGATGTCAGGGTGGCACATCTTTGATGTCAGGGTGGCGCATCGGGTGTCACGGGCGCCAGTGCTCCGCCCCGCCGTAGGCGTTCATCTCCACGACCTCCGCCGCGATGTGCACCGGCACGGTGCTCTCGCCCAGGTGTGCGCGGACCTGTTCGACGGCGATACGTGCCAGCGCGCGGTGCTCGTCCGAGAGCCTGAGAGGAGTCGCGATCTCAAGGTGCACGACCGCGCAGTCCGCACGGTCCCCGACGACCACCGGCTCCTCTATCCGCTGGAACCGGGTGACCGCCTCCCCCGCCCGCTTCTTCGGCACCGCCGCGAGGGCCGGGTGCAGGGCGAGCGCGAACCGCCCGCGGGCGAAGGCGTCGGCCAGGGCGGCGGAGTAGGCCACGGTCACGCGCGTCATGGGTGGTTCGGAGATCTGCTTCATCGCGGCAGCGTAAGCCAGTCGCCCGCGCCCTGCGCCCGCCCCTGCGCCAACTGCGCGGCGTACGCGCGCTCGCCGAGCGCCGTCCGCAGCGTGTCGCCGATCCGCTCGACGTCACCGCGCTCCCCCGGCGGCAACGGCGCCCCCACCGACTCCCGGGCGGCCTCGGCCGCGCCCAGCAGCCGGGCCGCCTCGTCGTACCGGCCGGCCAGCGCGCGCGCCCCCGCCGTCCCCTCCAGCGCGAGCGCCACCGCGCGGACGTCACCGGTGCCGCGCGCCGTCGTGAGGCCCTCCTCGTGCAGCGCGGTCGCGGCGGCGGTGTCGCCGCGCAGCTCGGCCACGAAGCCCAGTTCGGCCAGGATCAGCGCGACGCCCGGGGCGCCCTCCCACTGGCGGCACCAGGCCAGCCATTCGCGCAGGTGCGCCTCGGCCACCGCCAGCCTGCCCTGCCGCCGGGCGCCCAGGGCGAGGCCGACCTCGGCGACCTCCCGGGCCCGCTGGTCGGCGTGGTGTACGGCCAGTCGGCGGGCGCGCTCGTGGTACTCCTCGGCCTTGGCGAGGTCGCCGCGCAGCAGCGCGGTGCGGCCGGTGCGGGAGAGCAGGGCAGTGATCTCGGAGGACAGGCCCAGCTCCTCGGCGATGCGCAGGCCGTCCCGGTCCAGGCGTTCGGCTGCCGCGTAGTCCCCGGCGATCTCGACCAGTCCGCGCCGCACGCGCATCGCCCGGAGCATCCCCCAGCCGTCGCCGACCTGTTCGAACAGGGCCAGGCTCCGTCCGCTGTCCCGCAGCGCGGTGTCGGCGCCGGACGCGTGCAGCTGCGACGCCCGTACGCTCAGCGCGGCGGCCGTACCCCACGGGTCGCCGAGGGCGGTGAACCCGGCGTGGGCGCGGTCGATCAGGTCCCGGCTGACGGCGGGATCGCCGAAGCCGGTGTGCGCGAAGCCGAGGAACCACTGCGCCATGGCACGCGCGGCCGGATCGGTGACGGCTGCCGGGAACTCCGGGACCCGCTCCAGCGGGGCGCGGTCGGCGCCGTCCAGGATGAGCAGCGCGATGCCCGCGCGCCAGGCGCGGGCCCGCGCGCGCAGGTCCGGTACGGGGGTGGGCACGGGCGCGGGCACGTCCAGCGCCAGCGCCAGGTCCAGCGCGCCGCGCGCCTCGCCGAGCCGGCCGCGCAGGTACCAGTACCAGGACAGCGCGTTCACCAGCCGCAGCGCGAGTTCCGCCGCGTCCTCGCCGGTGCCGCGCGCCGCCAGGCCGTCCAGGGCCGCCCGCAGGTTGGCGGTCTCGGCGTCCAGACGGCGCAGCCAGTCGCGTTGCCCGTGGCCGCGCAGCCGGGGCTCCGCCCGCTCGGCCCACTCCACGTAGTAGCGGTGGTGCCGCGCCCGTACCCGCTCGGCCTCGCCCGGCACCGCGCACTCCGCCAGCCGTTCGCGTGCGTAGGCGTGTACGGACTCCAGCAGCCGGTACCGTGCCGGGGCTCCGGCCACCGCCACGACCAGCGAGCGGTCCACCAGCTGCCCCAGCAGTCCGAGGACCTCCTCCCGCCGCACCCCGTCGCCCGCGCACACCGCCTCGGCCGCCTCCAGCGTGCAGCCGTCCGCGTGCACGGACAGCCTGCGCAGCACGGTCCGTTCGGCTCCGGTCAGCAGCTCCCAGCTCCAGTCGATCACGCCGCGCAGAGTCTGCTGCCGCGCCGGGGCGGCGCGCCGCCCGCCGGACAGCACCGGGAAGCGGTCGTCCAGCCGGTCGGCCAGTTCGGCCGCGCCGAACATCCGCATCCGGGTGGCCGCCAGCTCCAGCGCGAGCGGCAGCCCGTCCAGCCGGCGGCAGACGGCGGCCACCGCGGCGGCGTTGTCCTCGTCGACGGTGAACCCGGGCGCCGCGGCGGCGGCCCGTACGGTGAACAGCCGTACGGCGGCCGACTCCCGCAGCGCCCCGTGCGGCGCGCCCGGCGGCGGGGTCTCCAACGGCGGCACCGGACACAGCAGTTCGCCGGGGATCTCCAGCGGCGCGCGGCTGGTGGCCAGCACGCGCAGTCCTGGTGCCGTCCGCAGCAGCGCCTCGGTCAGCTCGGTGACCGGGCCGATCACGTGCTCGCAGTTGTCCAGGACCAGCAGCATCCGGCGGGTGCGCAGCGCGTCGGCCAGCTGGTCGGCCGTCGTGGTGCGGCCCTCGTCCCGCAGGCCGAGGACGGTCGCCAGCGCCCGCGCGACCCGGGGCACGTCCGACGTCCGCTCCAGCGCGGCGAGTTCGGCCAGCCACACGCCGTCCTCGTACGGGCCGTGCGGGCCCTCGGGCGTGTGGGGCTCGGCCGCCTCGGCGGCTGCTGCCAGCGCGAGCCGGGTCTTGCCGACGCCGCCCGGGCCGGTGAGGGTGATCAGCCTGCCCCGCCCGAGCAGTTCCCGTACCCCGGCGAGGGCGGCTTCGCGGCCGATCAGTCCGGAGAGCGGGGCGGGCAGGTTCGTGGGCCAAGGCGGCGCGGCGCCGGTCGGTGCGGCGGCGTACGGGGCGGGGCCGGTGCCGGCGCCGGGGCTGAGGGCGGGCTCCTGGCGGAGCATCGCCGCGTGCAGCGCGGCCAGTTCGGGCCCCGGATCGACGCCCAGCTCGTCGGCCAGCAACCGGCTCAGCTCCCGGTAGGCGGCCAGCGCCTCGCCCTGGCGACCGGCCCCGTACAGCGCCCGCAGGTGCGCCGCCCGCAGCCGTTCGCGCAGCGGGTGGGCGGCGGCCGGTGCGCTCAGCTCGCCCGCCAGCGCGCTGTGCTCGCCCAGCGCGAGCCGCGCCTCCGCCCGGTCCTCCAGGGCGGTCAGCCGCTCCTCCTCCAGCCGGGCGCTCTCCGGCCGGACGAACGCCTCCTCGGTGAAGTCGGCGTACGCGGGACCGCGCCACAGGGCCAGCGCGTCGCCCAGCAGCGCGGCGCGCTCCGCCGGGGCGGCCGTCGTACGGGCCCGCGCCGTCAGCATGCGGAACCGCTCGGCGTCCACGGTCGCGGCCCCGTCGCCGGTCCGCAGCAGGTACCCGGCGGGGGTCCACCGCACCAGCTCCCGCGCGCCCGGTTCGGCCCGCTCCAGCGCCGCCCGCAGGCGCGACACCTTGGCCCGCAGCGCCGCCGCCGGGTGGACGGGCTGCCGCGTACCCCACAGGCCGTCGATCAGCCGGTCGGCCGTCACCGGACGCCCGGCGTGCACGAGCAGTGCGGCGAGCACGGCGCGGACCTTGGTCTCGCGGATCGCGACCGGCTCCCCGTCCGCCGCCCGGACCGCCAGCGGGCCCAGCACCCCGAATCGCATGCCTCCACGATAGGCGCCGCCCGACCGGCACCGGAGCGGCACCCGAGCGGCACACCGGCCAGCGACAGTCCCCCCATGACAACGAACGACAGCACCCCCGCCACCCCCGCCCAGGCCCCGGCCCCCGCGCCCGTGGCCGTGCTCGGCCTCGGCCTGATGGGCCGGGCCCTGGCCGCCGCCCTGCTGGCCGCCGGCCACCCCACCACCGTCTGGAACCGCTCACCCGGGAAGGCGGACGCCCTCGCCGCCCAGGGCGCCGTGCGCGCGCGGACCGCCGCCGACGCCGTCCGGTCCGCCCCCGTGGTGATCGTCTGCGTGTCGACGTACGACGTGGTCCACGAGGTGCTCGACCCGCTGGCCGCCGACGTGGACGGCCGTACGCTGGTCAACCTCACCAGCGGCACCCCCGAGGAGGCCCGCCGGGCCGCGTCCTGGGCGGCTGTGCACGGCGCCGACTACCTCGACGGGGCGATCATGGGCGTGCCCCAGATGATCGGCCTGCCCGAGACCCTGCTCCTGCACGGGGGCCCGCGGAAGGTCTTCGAGGCCCAGGAACCCCTGCTCCGCGTCCTCGGCGGCGTCAACACCTACCTCGGCGAGGACCCCGGGCTCCCGCTGCTCTACGACATGGCGCTGCTCACGCTGCTCTACGCGACCGGGCAGGGGCTCACCCACGCACAGGCCATGGTCGGCACGGCGGGCGTCTCCGCGACCGAGTTCCAGCCGCACGCCGCCAGCGTGTTCCACACGGTGCTCGCCGGGCTCTTCGACACCGAGGGTGCCCGCGTCGTCGACGAGGCCGACTACGCCACCGAGGTCTCCAACATCTCCACCAACCAGCTGACCGTCGGCCACATCATCCGCACCAGCCGCGAACTCGGCCTCCCGACCGACTGGCTGGTGCCCGTCCAGGAAGGGCTCGACCGGGCGGTCCGGGAGGGGTACGCGGCCGACAACCCGGCCCGCCTGATCGAGTACGTCCGCCCGGACGCCCCGGACGCCCGCTAGCCCTCCCGCTCGATCCACTCGCCGCCGCCCAGCGGGTAGTCGTAGCCGGGGCGGCCGGCGCCGGCGCTCGTGCGGAACGGTGTGCCGCTGCTGTCGATGTGCACGGTGCCGCGGCGGTCGCCGCTGGACCAGTCCAGCGAGAGGTCCCAGCTGACATCGTGCGCATCGGTGCGGGCGGTGACGTAGAAGACCTCCGGGTCCGTCTCGCTGATCTTGTACGGGAAGTCCCGCTGGCCGTTCTTGACCTCGACGGTGGGACTGCCGCTGTCGAGGTCGACGTCGAACGACTTGGTCTCGACGTTTCCTCCGCAGCCGACGCCCATCGAGTAGTCGTTCCACGCGAGCGGCGCGCCCTTGGTGACGACCCGTACGTGCAGCGCCTCCAGGACGACCGTCTCCTCCGCGGTGCCCTGCACGGTCAGCGCGACGCGCTGCTCCCCCGAGGAGACCGCGCCGTACGCACCGGCCCAGCGGGGCGCGTCCTGCTCGCCGGCGGGCGGGCCCACCTTCTCGGGCTCGTCGTCGACGAGGAAGTGCTGGCTGCACGGGCTGTCGTACACGTAGGGGCGGGTGGCGACGTTCAACGGCGCGCCCTCGTCGGGCCGGGCGGCGGGCCCGTCGTCGCGGGCGGCGGACTCCGGGGACGGCGCGGCGGGACGACCGGTCTCCGCGCGCTTGGCCGGGGGCCGGGAGGCGGACGCGGACTGCCGCCCGCCGTCCGCCCGTTCGGAGCCGGCGTCGCTGTCGCCGTTGCCGTCGGCGCGGGGCGCGGCGTCGCTCCCGGCGACCTCGGCGGCCGTCGGGCCGCCGTCGCCGCCTCCGGAGGAGGGGAGGTTCACGGCGAGCACGACGGCTCCCAGCACGGCGGCAGCGGCGGCGGAGGCGATGAGCGCGGTACGGCGCCGTGAGCGCCGCGCGGGTGTGGACGGGACGGCGGCGCTGACCACCGGTTCGGTCGGCTCGGTCGGCTCGGCGGGCTCGGGACGCTCGGCACGCTCGGCGCTGGCGGCGGGATCGCGGGATTCACCGCCGCCGCCGGCGGACGCTGCGGGCTCCGCCGGGCCTGCCGTTGGCGTCGCCGCCGCGTCTGTCCCCGCCGCGTCTGCCCGCGGTCCCGCCCCCGGCGCCCGGCGCCCCTTCGCCGCGTCCGCCAGAATCCACCGCCGGTGCAGCTCGACCAGTTCCTCGGGAGTCGCCCGGCACACCCGGGCGAGCCGTTCGACCGGCGCGTAGTCGGCGGGCACCGCGCTGCCGTTGCAGTAGCGGTGCAGCGTCGACGTGCTCAGGTGCAGTCGCCGGGCGAGCGCCCCGTAGCTCTGCCCCGAGCGTTCCTTGAGCCTGCGCAGCAGCTCCGCGAACGCGTCCGCGTCCCCGGCGCCCCCCGCCGCTCCCGTGGACCCGGTGGAGCCCGTCACCCCTGACACGGTCGATCCCCTTCCCCCTGCGGCACCCGCGCGTCCCAGGACCGCGTTCCAGGCGCCTGGTGTTTTCCCTGGTCAGAGCCCGTTCCGCGTCCCAGCGTCCCCAACTGCCCGGCATACGTGGCGGCTGGGACGGATCACCCCGCAGGCTCAGGCCATCCAAGCATCACATCCGCCGTACCGCCGAAGGGGCTCAGCCATGTTCCGCATCCGCAACTCCCGTACCCGCAATTCCCGTACCCGCCTTCTGACCGCCGCCGCGACCGGCACGCTCGCCCTCCTCTCCCTGACGGCGTGCGGCGACGGCTCGGGGGTACGCGACGAGGGCTCGTCCGCGAAGCCCGCCGCCGCGTCCCGCTCGGCCGACTCGCCCGCCGACTCCCCTTCGGCGGAGGGCGCGAAGCCCGCGCCCCACGGCGCCAAGGGCGGCGGTAAGGAGCCCGCGGAGAAGACCGGTGCGGCGGGGAAGGCCGTCACGTGCGAGAGCGGCACCACCAAGACGACCGCGGCCCCGCTCAGCCGCCCCGTCAACCACCTGCTGCTCACGGTCACCAACACCGGCAGCAGCACCTGCCACCTGTACGGCTATCCGGCCGTCAACTTCGGCGACGCCCAGTCCGTACCGCCGGTCATCGAGGAGTCCCAGCCGCAGGCCGTCGTCACGCTCGCCCCGGGCGAGGCGGGCTACGCCTCGGTGAACCTGTCCTCGACCGACGGCAGCGGCCAGGGCGGCAGGACCGCGAAGTCCCTGGCCGTCTTCCTCCAGGACCGTGACGGCGAGTTCGCCTCCGCGTCCGCCCGGCCGACGCTGCCCGACGCGGGCGTGTACGTCGACGACTCGCTCAAGGTGACGTACTGGCAGCAGTCGCTGGACGACGCCGTCAGCTGGTGACACCGCCGCACGCCGACGCAGCGCAGCGCACGCGGGGGCCGTCGCCCCGGCGTGCGCTGCCGCGTTCGAGCCGCCGTTCAAGCCGCCATGCCGGCCGCCGCGTTCAGGCCGTGGCCGTGCCCGCCGCCGCGTCGGCGAGGGCGCGGAAGACCAGGGCCGTGGAGGTGGCGCCCGGGTCCTGGTGCCCGACGCTGCGCGTGCCCAGGTAGGAGGCGCGGCCCTTGCGGGCCTGGAGCGGGATGGTGGACCGCATGCCCTCCTCCGCCGCTTCGGCGGCGGCGCGGGCGGCCCTGGCGAAGTCGCCTTCCGCCTCGGCGGCCTGCTGGAAGGCGGCCAGCGCCGGGGCGTACGCGTCGACCATCGTCTTGTCGCCGACGGCTGCCGCCCCGAGCCGCTGGAGGCTCTCCAGTCCGGCGGCGAGTGCCTCGGCGAACTGCCGGGCGTCCGCGGTCGGGCCGGTGAGGGCCTTGCCGACGGCACGGAAGACGCTGCCGTAGAGCGGGCCGGAGGCGCCGCCGACCTTGGAAACCAGCGTGCGGCCCGTCAGGGCCAGCACCTCGCCGGGACCGGCCGCCTCCTGCTCGTCGAGCGCGGCGGTCACGGCGGTGAAGCCGCGCGCCATGTTCGCTCCGTGGTCGGCGTCGCCGATGGCGGAGTCGAGTTGGGTGAGCTGGTCCTTGTGTGCGTCGACGGCCGTGGCGACGGCCTGCACCCAGGTGCGGGCGAGGGCGATGTCCACCGGAACTCCTTCGTGTGGCGGGTCGGTCGTGCGGGGTGGGGAGCGGTGCCCGGAGGGGGTCTACACGCCCCAGCGCAGGGCGGGGGTGTCGACGGGCGCGTCCCACAGGTCGAGCAGCGCGGCGTCCGCCCGGCACACGGTGAGGGATACCCCGGCCATGTCGAGGCTGGTGACGTAATTGCCCACCAGGCTGCGGGCGATCCGCACCCCGCGGTCGGCGAGGACGGCGGCGACCTCGTGGAAGACGACGTACAGCTCCAGCAGCGGTGTCGCGCCGAGGCCGTTGACCAGCACGAGCGTCTCGTCGCCGGTGCTCAGCGGCTGGTCGGTGAGGATCGCGTCCAGCGCGTCGGCCACGATCTCGCGGGCCGGGCGGATGCGCTCGCGGCGGCGGCCGGGCTCGCCGTGGATACCGACGCCCACCTCGATCTCGTCCTCGGGCAGCTCGAATCCGGGCTTTCCCGCGGCCGGGGTGGTGCACGCGGTGAGCGCGACGGCGAAGGAGCGGGAGGCGGCGTTGACCTGGCGGGCCGCCTCCGCGACGGTCGCCAGGTCGGCGCCCCGCTCGGCCAGCGCGCCCGCGATCTTCTCGACGAACAGGGTGGCTCCGGTGCCCCGGCGGCCGGCCGTGTGCGTGGAGTCCTGGACGGCGACGTCGTCGTCGACCAGGACCGTCTGCACGGTGATGCCCTCGTCCTCGGCCAGCTCGGCGGCGACCTGGAAGTTCAGCACGTCCCCGGTGTAGTTCTTCACCACCAGGAGCACCCCGGCCCCGGTGTCGGCGGCGCGGGCGGCGGCCAGCACCTGGTCGGGCACGGGCGAGGTGAACACCTCGCCCGGACAGGCCGCGTCCAGCATGCCCGCGCCGACGAAGCCGCCGTGCAGCGGCTCGTGGCCCGACCCGCCGCCGGAGATCACCGCGACCTTGCCGGGCGCCTTGCCGGTGCGCCGGGTGATCACCCGCGCCTCCGCGTTCACCCGCAGGCCGGGATGGGCGGCGGCCATCCCGGCGAGCGCGTCCTCCAGGACCGTCTCGGGGGAGTTGATGAGCTTCTTCATGAGCGGGCTCCTTGGGAGGGACAGCGACCGACGCCCTGGTCTCGTTCGTCATGAATGAACGATGTTCGGAAGTTAAATCGCTGTTTCACGGCTGTCAAGAGGCGCGCCGTACGGGGGCGCCGCGCGGGGCGCCCAGGTCGCGGGAGAGGCTGCGCGCGGTCTCGCGTACGGCGACGGCCAACTCCTGGCGCGCCGCGCCGTACGGGGCCGCCGACCCGTCCGCGCCGTGCGTCCCGCCCGCGCCGTCCGCGTCGCCCGGTGGGGCCGCGAGCAGCCGCTCGACCGGACCGACCAGGCCGATCGCGCCCGCCACCTCGCCCGAACGGTCGAAGACCGGCGCGGCGATCCCGGCGTCGCCGAGCGCCGACTCCTGGTCCTCCAGTGCGTACCCCGTCCCCGCCACCCGCTCCAGCTGCGCCGCGAGCACCGCCGGGTCGGTGACGCTGGCGCCGGTGAGCACCGCCAGCTCGGCGCCCAGCAGCCGCGCGCGGTCCTCCTCCGGGGCGAACGCCACCACCGCCTTGCCCAGGGCGCAGGTGCTCCACGGGATGCTCGCGCCCACCTCCAGGATCTGCACGGCGCCCGCGGGCCGGAACGCGTGGTGCACGACGAGCATCTGGTCCCCGTTGCGCACGGCCACCCACACCGCCTCGCCCGTACGCGTGGCCAGCAGGTCGGCCCAGGTCACCGAGCGGGTGCGCAGCTCCTGGGTGTCCAGGTAGGCGTTCCCCAGCTGCACGAGGTCGGGCCCGAGCTGGTACTTGCTGCTCTCCCGGTCCTGCACCACCAGGCCCTCGGCCTCCAGGGTGCGCAGCAGCGCGTGGGCGGTCGGCTTCGCGACGCCCATGCGGTCGGCCAGCTCGGTCACGCCCAGGCGGGGCCCGCTGGTGGCCAGCTCCCGGAGTATCCGGGCGGCTCGCTGTACCGCCTGCACCATGGAGTGTCCTCGCAATCTCGGCGTGCGGGTCCGGATGCGGATTCAGTATTCGGTATTGCTGAACGCTGTTCCGGAATCTAGTATCCCCGTTCATGACCAGTTCAGTCGGCATCGTACTCGTGTCCCACAGCGCCGAGATGGCGCTCGGCCTGCGCCGGCTCGCGGAGCAGATCGGGTCGGACAGCGTCCCCGTGGCCACCGCGGGCGGCACCGAGGAGGGCGGCGTCGGCACCAGCTACGCCCTCGTCCTCGCCGCGCTCCAGGAGGCGGACCGGGGGGCGGGCGTCGTCGTGCTGCCCGACCTGGGCAGTTCCGTCCTGACCGCCCGTGCCGTCCTGGAGGATCACCCCGATTCCCGGGTGCGGATCGTCGACGCGCCGTTCGTGGAGGGGGCGGTGGCCGCCGTGGTCACCGCCGCCACCGGCGCCGACCTGGAGACCGTCGTGAACGCCGCCGAGGAGGCCCGCCATGTCCGTAAGCTCTGACACGCCCGCAGGCGCGGAGACAGCCGCAAGCGCCGCCGCCCCCGATCCCGGGGCCCGGCACGAGGCGAGCGTCGTCCTGCCCGCCCCGCTGCACGCCCGCCCGGCGGGCCAGCTCGCCCAGGCGGCGGGCCGCTTCACCAGCACGCTGGAGCTGGCCGTAGGCGACCGCACGGTCAACCCGCGCGGCGTGCTCGGCCTGATGAGCCTCGGTGCCGCCGAGGGCACCACCGTGGTCGTACGCGCCCAGGGTGACGACGCGGCGGAGGCGGTCGCGGCCCTGGCCGAGGTCCTGCGCGCGGCCACCTGACCGGCGGGGCGAGGCGCGCAGCGGCCCGTCACGCCTCCGGGCCGAGGTCCGTCTCCTCGAAGACCAGCAGGGTGCGGGTGCTCAGCACCTCCGGGATGGCCTGGATGCGGGTGAGGACCAGGTCGCGCAGTGAGCGGTTGTCGACGGTGTGCACCAGCAGCAGGACGTCGAAGTCGCCGCCCACCAGCGCCATGTGGGCGGCCCCCGGCAGCTCCTGGAGGCGCTCCCGCACCGAGCGCCAGGAGTCCTGGACGATCTTCAGCGTGATGTACGCGGAGGTCCCGTGCCCCGCGCGCTCCTGGTCGATGCGGGCACTGAAGCCGCGGATCACGCCGTCCTCGATCATGCGGTTGATGCGCGCGTACGCGTTGGCGCGGGAGACGTGCACCTCGTCCGCCACGGACCGTATCGACGCGCGCCCGTCCGCGCGCAGCAGGCGCAGGATGTCGCGGTCGATGGAGTCCAGCGGGCGGACCGGGGGGCGGGGCTCGGCGTCCGGTGCCCTGGACGGCGGAGTGCGCAGCGGGGGCGGGCTGGCCATTTGTTCGTCCGGCATAGGTTCAGGCTTCCCGCTGGTGGACGTCCTGCACTCAGCATTTGTATTACCGGGCAGTTTGTCCACAGCGTGGGGCTGTGTGTAGCCAAAGTGTGCGGGCGACCGAACAATCGGTAGGGAAGCCCGCCACGCTTTCGTCCATCCCGGAGCCGTAGCCGGAGCCCGCCGTCGCCCGGCGACCGCCACCAGCGGTCCGCCGCCGCCCGCGCCCCCGTCCGCGTCGCCCCGGTGCCGACGCCCCCGTACGGAGGAGGTGCTCACCATGACGGTCCTCGAGCAGCCCGGTGCCTACCATCTCGCCCCGCCCCCCGGCTGGCGCCCGCAGGCCGACCCGGCGCCCCTGCTGCCGGACGCCGAGCCCTACCGGCTGCTGGGGACCGGCGCCGGGCCGGACGAATCCGCCGCGCTCGATCCGGCCCTGCTGCTGCGGCTCTACCGCGAGCTGGTGCGCGGCAGGCGGTACAACGAGCAGGCCACCGCCCTGACCAAGCAGGGCAGGCTGGCCGTGTACCCCTCCTCCACCGGCCAGGAGGCCGCCCAGGTCGCGGCGGCGCTCGTCCTGGAGGAGCGGGACTGGCTCTTCCCCAGCTACCGCGACACCCTCGCCGCCGTCGCGCGCGGCCTCGACCCGGTCGAGGTGCTGTCGCTGCTGCGCGGCGACTGGCACAGCGGCTACGACTCGCGCGCCACCCGGGTCGCCCCGCTGTGCACCCCGCTCGCCACCCAGCTCCCGCACGCGGTGGGGCTGGCGCACGCCGCCCGGCTGGCGGGCGACGACGTGGTGGCCCTCGCGATGGTCGGGGACGGCGGCACCAGCGAGGGCGACTTCCACGAGGCGCTCAACTTCGCGGCGGTGTGGCGCACGCCCGTCGTCTTCCTCGTCCAGAACAACGGCTTCGCGATCTCCGTACCGCTGGCCAAGCAGAGCGCGGCTCCCTCCCTCGCGCACAAGGCCGTCGGCTACGGCATGCCCGGGCGGCTGGTGGACGGCAACGACGCGGCGGCCATGCACCAGGTCCTCCAGGACGCCGTTCGGCGCGCCCGCCGGGGCGGGGGGCCGACCCTCGTCGAGGCGGTCACCTACCGGATGGAGGCGCACACCAACGCCGACGACGCCACCCGCTACCGCGCCGAGGGCGAGGTCGACTCCTGGCGCGAGCACGACCCGATCGCCCTGCTGGAGCGGGAGCTGCGCGCCGGGGGAGCGCTGGACGAGGACGCCGTACGGGAGGCGGCGGAGCGCGCGGAGGAGCTGGCGGCCGGGATGCGCACCCGCCTCAACCAGGACGCGCGGCTGCGTCCCGACGACCTCTTCGCCCAGGTGTACGCGACCGGGACGGCGCAGCTGCGGGAGCAGCGCGAGCAGCTCGCGGCGGAGCTGGCGGCGGACGAGGCGGCGGGCCAGGCGGCGAGCCAGGCGGCGAGCCAGGCAGCCGCCGCGGCGCAGAGGAGCGGCCGGTGAGCACGCAGGAGACCGCCCGCGCCGCAGCCACCGCCGCCGCCGTCCCCCCGGACGCAGCCGCGCCCCGGAAGCCCGCCAGCATGGCGCAGGCGCTGAACCGCGCGATGCGCGACGCCATGGCCGCCGACCCCTCGGTCCACGTGCTCGGCGAGGACGTCGGCACGCTCGGCGGCGTCTTCCGCGTCACCGACGGGCTGGCCGCCGAGTTCGGCGCCGACCGCTGCACGGACACCCCGCTGGCGGAGGCCGGAATCCTGGGTGCCGCCGTGGGCATGGCCATGTACGGGCTGCGGCCGGTGGTCGAGATGCAGTTCGACGCCTTCGCCTACCCCTCGTTCGAGCAGCTGGTCTCGCACGTGGCCCGGATGCGGAACCGCACGCGCGGCGCGCTCCACATGCCGATCACCGTGCGCGTCCCGTACGGCGGCGGCATCGGCGGCGTCGAGCACCACAGCGACTCCTCCGAGGCGTACTACGTGGCGACGCCCGGCCTGCACGTCGTCACCCCCGCCACCGTCGCCGACGCCTACGGGCTGCTGCGCGCCGCCATCGCCTCCGACGACCCGGTGGTCTTCATGGAGCCCAAGCGGCTCTACTGGGGCAAGGCCGACTGGTCGCCGGAGGCGCCCGAGGAGGTGCCGGGGATCGGCCGCGCGGTGGTGCGCAGGCCGGGGACTTCCGCGACACTGATCACCTACGGGCCGTCCGTGCCGGTGTGTCTGGCGGCGGCGGAGGCGGCCCGCGAGGAGGGCTGGCAGCTGGAGGTCGTGGACCTGCGCTCACTCGTGCCGTTCGACGAGGAGACGGTGGTCTCCTCGGTGCGGCGGACGGGGCGCGCCGTGATCGTCCACGAGTCGCCGGGCTTCGGCGGGCCGGGCGGGGAGATCGCGGCCCGCGTGGGGGAGCGCTGCTTCCATTACCTTGAGGCACCGGTGCTGCGGGTCGCGGGATTCGACATCCCCTACCCGCCGCCGATGCTGGAGCGGCACCACCTGCCGGGCGTGGAACGCGTCCTGGACGCGGTGGCGCGGCTCCAGTGGGAGAGCGACTGGACGGAAGGCGGCGGTAAGTGATGGCGGAAGTCCGCGAGTTCGCGCTCCCCGATCTGGGGGAGGGCCTGACCGAGGCGACGATCGTCCGGTGGATGGTCGCCGTCGGCGACATGGTCGCGGTGGACCAGGCGGTGGTCGAGGTCGAGACGGCCAAGGCGCTGGTGGACGTCCCGTGCCCACACGCCGGCGTCGTCACCGCGCGGTACGGGGCGGAGGGGGACGAGGTCCCGGTGGGGACGCCGCTGGTGGCGGTGGCGGTGGGCAGCAGCCCCGGGGACGCGGGAGCGGCTGCCGCGCCGCCTGAGTCCGCGCCCGGGTCCGCATCCGGGTCCGGGTCCGCATCCGGGTCCGCGTCCGGGTCCTCCGCCGCGGCACCGCCCGCGCCTGCCGGTGACGACGGCTCGGGCAACGTACTCGTCGGCTACGGCACCCGCGCCCCCGCCGCCCGCCGCCGCCGTCCGGTGCGCACCGGCGGTGCGGGCGTGCCCGACGCGCGCGCCGTCGGCGGCGAGGCGACCGGCGGCTCGGTGCCCCGCACCGACGACGCCGAGCGCGCCTCGGTCGCCGTCATCTCGCCGCTCGTGCGCCGCGTCGCCCGCGAGCACGGCATCGACCTGCGCACCGTGACCGGCTCCGGCCCCGAGGGCCTGGTGCTGCGCGCCGACGTCGAACGCGCCGTACGCGCCCCGGCCGCCGCCCCTGCCCCGGCCGCCGTCCCTGCCCCTGCCGCCGCGCCCGCCGCCTCCGCCACAGCCCCCGCGGCCTCCGGCACCCGCCTGCCGCTGCGCGGCCTGCGCGGCGCGGTCGCCGAGAAGATGTCCCGCAGCCGCCGCGAAATCCCCGACGCCACCTGCTGGGTGGACGCCGACGCCACCGAACTCCTGGCCGCGCGCCGGGCGATGAACGCCCCGCCGGCCACCCCCGGCGCCGCCCCCCGCGCCCCCATATCCCTGCTCGCGCTGCTCGCCCGGATCTGCACGGACGCGCTCACCCGCTTCCCCGAACTGAACTCCACCGTCGACACCGAGGCGCACGAGGTGGTCCGCCTCGACGCCGTCCACCTCGGCTTCGCCGCCCAGACGGACCGGGGGCTCATCGTCCCCGTCGTCCGCGACGCGCACACCCGCAGCGCCGAGCAGCTCTCCGCCGAGATCACCCGGCTCACCGGCGCCGTCCGGGGCGGCGCGCTCTCCCCCGCCGAGCTGACCGGCGGCACCTTCACGCTCAACAACTACGGCGTCTTCGGCGTGGACGGCTCCACCCCGATCATCAACCACCCCGAGGCGGCGATGCTCGGCGTCGGCCGCATCGTGGAGAAGCCCTGGGTGGTGGCGGGCGAGCTGGCGGTGCGCAGCGTCGTTCAGCTGTCGCTGACCTTCGACCACCGGGTGTGCGACGGCGGTACGGCGGGCGGATTCCTGCGGCATGTCGCGGACTGCGTGGAGCAACCGGCGGTGCTGCTCCGTACTCTCTGAGCGTGACCCCGCACCCGTACGGCCCGCCCGCCGCGTCCGCCGCCCTGCCGTACGGCCCGCCGTACGACGCCGTCGTGCTGGCGGGCGGCGGTGCGCGCAGGCTGGGCGGTGCGGACAAGCCGGCGCTCACCGTCGGCGCCCGCACCCTCCTGGACCGCACACTGGCCGCGTGCGCCGACGCGTCGGCCACCGTCGTGGTCGGCCCGCGCCGCGCCACGTACCGCCCCGTCACCTGGGTCCGTGAGGACCCGCCCGGCGGCGGCCCGCTCGCCGCGCTGGAGGCGGGCCTGCGGCGTACGGCGCGGGAGACAGTCCTGGTGCTCTCCGCCGACCTGCCGTTCCTGCGGCCCGCGACCGTACGGGCGCTGCGGGAACTGCGCACGGCCGGCGACGCCGCGGACGGCGCGGTCCTGCACGACGGCCGGGACCAGCCGCTGGTGGCGGCGTACGGCGCGGAACCGCTCCGCCGCGCGCTGGACCTGCTGCGTGCCGGACACGGCACCCTGCACGGGCTGCCGCTGCGCCTGCTGCTGCCCGGACTGGAACTGCGCCGCGCCGCCGCGCCGGACGCACCGGACGCCCTGGACTGCGACACCTGGCAGGACCTGGCCACGGCCCGGGCCCGGATCAGGGAGCATGGCAGCGTGCTGGACGAATGGACTGCCGCAGTCAAGACCGAACTGGGAATCGACCTCGACGTCGACACCGCCGCGCTGCTCGACCTCGCGCGCGACGCGGCGCACGGCGTGGCCAGACCTGCCGCACCGCTGACCACCTTCCTCGTCGGGTACGCCGCCGCGCAGCGCGGCGGATCGGCCCAGGACGTCGCGGAGGTCGCCCGCCGGGCGGCGGAACTCGCCCGGCGCTGGGCGGCGGAGGCGGAGCCGGGGGAGGCGGAGGCTCCGCCGGGAGCGGACGCGGGGCCGGGGACGCCATGAGCGGCCCGGACGAACTCGACGAGGCCCTCGCCCTCGCCAACGGCGCCCAGCCCGAGGCCGTACGCCCCACCGCCGCACCCTCCGACGACGACGGCCTCCTCCCCGGCTGGCTCAGCCCGGGTACGGAGTCCGGGGGCCGCGCAGGCCCCGTCCCAGGTGCGGATCGTGCGGCCGTTCGGCGGGATGGCGCGTCGCCGACCGGCGCGCCCGGGGACGACGTCTTCGCCGCGCCCTGGGTGCCGCCCGAGCGCCGCCCCGGCCCCTCCGCACGGGGCGGCGCCGAGCGGCCCCCGGCCCCCGGCCGTCCGGCGCCTCGCGCCACGGGAGCGGATGCGCCTGTGTCACCGTCTGCGGCGCGTTCCAGCCGCCCCCGGCCCCCCGCCGCCCCCGCGCTCCGCGCGGTCCGCTGGGGTGAGGCCCGCCGCCTCGCCACCCGGGCGGCCACCACCGCGCCGCCCGTCACGCTGCCGCTGGAGCGGGCCCTGCACCACGTACTCGCCGCACCGGCCGAGGCGCTGACCGACCTGCCCTCCTTCGACACCTCGGCCATGGACGGCTGGGCCGTCTCCGGCCCCGGCCCCTGGCGGCTCACCCCGGCCGGGCCGGGGGCGTCGCCGCACGGCCTCCTCGCGGGCTCCGGTTCGGCCTCCGGCTCCGGCGCCCCCGCTCCGCTGCCCGACGGCTGTGCCGTCCGCGTCGCCACCGGCGCCCGCATCCCGTACGGCGCCACCGCCGTCGTCCGCCGCGAGCACGCGTACGAGCACGCGTACGAGCAGGAACAGGCGCAGGAGCACGCGCACAGCACCCGGCTCCGGCTCCGCGACGACGCCCCCCGCCACGCGGCCACGCACGGCACCGACATCCGCCCGCGCGGCCAGGAGTGCCGCTCCGGCGACCAGTTGCTCACCGCCGGTACGCCCGTCACCCCCGTCGTGCTCGGGCTCGCGGCGGCGGCCGGCTACGACCAGCTGACCGTCACGCCCCGCCCGCGTGCCGAAGTACTGGTGCTCGGCGAGGAGTTGCTGCACCGGGGCCTGCCGCGCGGCGACCGCGTACGGGACGCGCTCGGCCCGCTGGTCGGCCCCTGGCTGGCGGCGCTGGGCGCCGACGTGCTGGTCACCCGGCGGCTGGGCGACGACGCCGAGGCCCTGCACGAGGCCCTCAGCACCACCACCGCCGACCTGGTGGTCACCACCGGCGGCACCGCCGCAGGCCCGGCGGACCACGTGCACCCCACCCTCCGCCGCCTCGGCGCCCGGCTGCTGGTGGACGGGGTGCGGGTCCGCCCCGGCCACCCCATGCTGCTCGCCGCCCTGGACGGCCCCCCGCCCGGCGAAGCGACGCCCCCCGGCCACGCCCCGCCCGGCGGCACCGGCCGGTACCTCGTCGGCCTGCCCGGCAACCCGCTGGCGGCCGTCTCCGGCCTGGTCACCCTCGCCGCCCCGCTCATCCGCACCCGTGCGGGCCGCCCCGCCCCGCTGCCCGTACACGCGGAGCTGACCGAGGACGTGCAGGGCCATCCCCGGGACACCCGCCTGGTTCCGGTGGCCCGCACCGCCGAACGGGGCGGCTCCAGCCCCGGGGTGGTGCCGCTGCGTTACGCGGGGCCTGCCATGCTTCGCGGTATCGCGGCGGGGACCCACCTCGCCGTCATCCCACCCGGTGGCGCGCCCGGCGGCACGCCCGTACAGCTTCTGGACCTGCCCTCTTGAACGCACGGAAAGTACGGAAGCCCAAGCGGGAGCCCGCGGACCAGCGCATCCTGCTGCCGCGCCCCAGCGTCGGCCCGCTGTGGCAGGTGGGGCGGCGGCTGCTCACCGCGCTCGCCGTGCTGTGGGCGACGGTCCTGCTCGTCTACATGGACCGCGACCAGTACTCGGACAACGACGACGGCAAGGTCGGTTTCCTCGACAGCGTCTACTACACGACGGTCACCCTCTCCACCACCGGCTACGGCGACATCGCCCCCGTAGGGGACGGCGCCCGCCTGATCAACATCCTGCTCATCACGCCGCTCCGCGTCGTGTTCCTGATCATCCTCGTCGGCACCACGCTCGAAGTCCTCACCGAGCGCACCCGCGAACAGTGGCGCCAGACGCGCTGGAGGTCCGCCTTGCGCGATCACACCGTCATCGTCGGCTACGGCACCAAGGGCCGCTCCGCCGCCGAGACCCTGCTGTCCACCGGCACGTCGCCGGAACGGCTGGTGCTCATCGACCCCAACCACCACGTCGTCAAGGCCGCCACGGAACAGGGCTTCGCGGGCGTGGTCGGCGACGCGACCCGCAGCGAGGTGCTCGTGCGGGCCGAGGTGCAGCGGGCCCGGCAGATCGTCGTCGCCCCGCAGCGCGACGACACGGCCGTGCTGGTCATCCTCACGGCACGGCAGCTCAACCCCAAGCTGCGGATCGTCGCGGCGGCGCGGGAGGAGGAGAACGCGCCCCTGCTGCGGCAGTCCGGCGCCGACTCGGTGATCATGAGTTCCAGCGCGGCGGGCCGCCTGCTGGGCCTCTCCATGCTCAGCCCGCACGCCAGCTCGGTGATGGAGGACCTCATCCAGCAGGGCACCGGCCTCAGCCTCAGCGAGCGCCCCGTCACCAAGCAGGAGGCGGGCCGCTCCCCGCGCGAGTGCGAGGACCTGGTCGTCACGGTCGTACGGGGGCACCGCCTGCTGGGCTTCGACGACCCCGAGGCGGCGCAACTCCAGCTCACCGACCGCGTGGTGGTCATCCACCGCTCCACCCCGTCCCACCCCTCGGTCGTGGACTAGACGAGGGGACCTCGGCGCGCATGGACCCGGAGCACGTACGCCTCGGCCCCGCCCCGTACGGCGGCCTCGCGGAGCTGCTGGGACGGCGTCGCAGCACGCGCCGCTTCGGCACGGCCCCGCTGACCCTCGGCCAGCTGACCGCGCTCGTCTGGGCGGCCCAGGGACGGACCGGCGACGGGCAGCGCACCTGCCCCTCGGCCCACGCGCTCCACCCGCTGGAGGTCACCGTCGTCGCGGGGCACGTCGAGGACCTCGCCCCCGGCGTCTACCGCTACGGCCCCGAGGAGCACGTGCTCACCCCGACCGCCTCCGGCGACCACCGTGCCCAGGTCGCGGACACGACCCTGGCCGACCGGGACTGGCTGCACCGTGCGGCGGCCCTGCTCCTGCTCAGCGGCGATCTGGACGTGGCCGCCCGGCACTTCGCGGACCAGCCGCCCAGGGGTCGCCGGGGCGAGCGGTACGTGTGGCTGGAGGCCGGGCACGCCAGCCAGAACGTCTACCTCCAGGCCACCGAGTCGGGCCTCGGCGCCGTCCTCGTGGCGGGCTTCGACGACGACGCCCTCCGCGCCCTCGGCCCCGCCCTGCTCCCCGCCGGACAGGCACCCCTCGCCCTGCTGGGCCTCGGCCCCGGCCTCGTCGGCGAGCGGGAGGGCGTGGGGTCTTCCCGCAGGCGCCCTGTCGGATGATGCCGTGCGGTTGCACCATGGATGGTCAACACCACCTGGGAAGGGGCGACCATGGGTGAGCATCGGAAGCCGGAGAAGGACGCACCTCCGCAGGAGAACCTGAGTGTCGCGGTTCGACGTGTTGCGGGAAGCGCTGGCGGTCGGGATGGAGCGTCGCGGGGAGTGGCCCGAGCGGTCCCCGTGGATCAGTCGAATCCCTGAAGCCGACGGAGGGGCACCGCGTACTCGAACTGGGCACGGGGACGGGTTGGAACGCCGCGTTGCTGGCTCAGCGTGCGGGCAGCACGCGGATCACCAGACTCCCCTCGGTCTCAGCCGGACAGCTCACCGCGCTTGAGCGCGGACACGAAGTCTGCCCAGCCGTTCACCCCGAAGAGCAGCGTCGCGTGCGGGGACTTGCTGTCACGGACGGGGACGACTCCGGAGCTGACGCAAGTCGGCGCCCACTCAACGCAGTTGGCGCCACCGTTGCCGCTGTAGCTCGACTTGACCCAGCGCGCACGGCTGAGGTCAGACGTGATGCTCATGTCGGAAGTGCCTCCATCACGGACCGGATGAATGCCGCCGAGTCGCCCGGCGACAGGGCGGACGCCCTCAGCAGATCGTATGCCCGCTGACGTTCTGCCACGCTCCTCGGCTCCTCCAGCAATGTGCCGGTGGTGATGCTCTCCTCGTAGGCCGCGCGTGAGCCGTCGTCCGAGGTTGTCAACGCCAGAGAGCCACCGACCAGCGAATGTCCTCCGTGTGCGAAGGGGAGAACCTGCACCATGGTGGTTTCCGTGTGCGTCAGCGCGACGAGCCGGGCCAGCTGTGCGTGCAACACGGCGGGTCCCCCGAAGTCCCTTCGGAGCACCGCCTCGTCCAGCACCGCCGAGTAGTCAAGCGGAGGGCCGCCCGTCAGCCACGACTGTCGGCTCATACGCGCGGTGACCAGCTCCTCGATCCTCTCCTTCCTGTCCCAAGGATTCGCCTCGCTGAACTGGGCCCGTGCGTAGTCCTCCGTCTGCAGGAGGCCTGGCACGATCTGCCCTCCGTACTCCCCGATGACCTGCGCCCGCGCCTCCAGCTCCATGCGGCGCTGGAACTGGTCCGGATGGATCTCCTTGCTCGCGAGCCGGTACAGCTCTTGGAAGATGCCGTCCGTACCGAAGGCGACATCCAGCTGTGCGGGCAGTCCGGGCGGCGGCATCGACTCTGCCGTCTCGATCCGGGCCAGATGGCTGCGACTGAAGTTCACCACGCCTGACAGTGCCTCAAGACTCATGCCTGCCAGCTCGCGCAGAGCACGCATCTTGGCTCCGAACAGGTGCCGGGCGCTCCGGTCGGGTGTCAGTTCGCGCGGGCGTGTGGGCATCGTGCAACTCCCATCTCCCCTATGACACATGGGACATGAACGCCTTCAGATTTCGGGCGCGCCGGGCGACTCTACACACGTACGGTAGTTGAACCCACACAGTGGTGACAGGGGGTGCATTCCAAGAGGGCGGCGCGCATCGACCGCAACCGCTGACCCCAGCTGAGCCGTCGCCGCGGCCTGGGCCCAAGATTCCCGGGCCCACTCCGGGCCCCCGGGACCTGCACCACCGAGTGCCGAGGAGGCATGTATGACCGTTCAACCGGAACGACCGGCCAGTCAGCACGGCGTCGGCAACGAGAGCCCCGGACAGGTCGGCTTCGACCTGGACGTCTCCCTCGTCGAGGTCTCCGACCCGGCAGGTCTGGTCAACCTGACCGACGACGGGTGCGGCAGCACATGCGGCGCCTGCGTCACCAACGTCGCGTGACCTGACGACTCGTGCTCCTAGAGGCCGGTGCCGGCCACACATCGCTGCGTGGCCGGCACCGGCCGTCCGCCCCTTCGCCCAACGGAGGTATGTGGTGGCTGCTCCGCTCTCAGGATTCCGAACCGGCACGACCGCTCTTGTACGAGCCGTAGCCCGGCAGACACCGCCGTGCCCTCCGCTTCCCGACCCTGACGACCGCTCTCCGGACGCCTCGGACGCCTGTGTCGCATGGCTGCGCACCGTCTGGTCGAACAGCGAGGTCGTCGAGGCCCTGCACCATGCCAGCCCGGTCCTGGGCGCGCAGGTACAGACGGTATGTGCTTCCGGGAATCCGTCTTTGCGCGACGTGCGGCGTACGTCCGTGTCCGTGGCCCGCTATCTGCTGCGGGCCGGACACCGGGCGACGCCCTTCGGGCTCTTCGCCGGTGTGACCACCGCAAGGTTCGGCCCGCAGGCAGACGCGGAATGGGGCACGGAGCACGTGGCAGTCGTCCGTGCGGGCGCGGAGTGGCTGTCCGCCATCGTCGGGCGGCTGGAGTCGTGCCCCGGCCTGCTCGAACGGCTGCCCGTGGTCATCAACAACACCGTGACGAGCCGGGGTGACCGGCTGATAGTTCCGTTTCAGTCGGACGACCAGGGCGAGCGGACGCGCGCGGTCGAAGTGTCCCTGTCCCTGACCGAACCGGTGCGCGCGGTCCTGGCCGCGGCCCGGGTCCCGGTCCGGTTCGGCGCGCTCGCTGACCAGCTCCGGGCACAGTTCCCCGCAGCCGGGCCGGAACAGGTCTGCCGCATGCTGGCGGAGCTGATCCGGCGGCGGGCGCTGATCACGAGTCTGCACGCGCCGAGCACCGAGACCGACGCGCTCGCGTATCTGCTCGGGCAACTCGATGCGATCGGCGCCGGCTCCCTCGCCGGGATTGCGGAGACGGTGCGGGAACTGCGGGCAGTCCAGGCAGGCCTGAAAGAGTCCACCACCAGCGTCGCCCGGGATGCAGCGGCTGCCCGGATGCGGGCCCTTGTGCCCGGCCTGCGCCGTCACCCGCTCGCACTCGACCTGCGCCTGAACGCGCGTTTCGTCCTGCCGGATGCGGTCGCCCGCGAGGTAGAACGCGCGGCCCTGGTCCTGACCCGCGTATGCGCCCGCCCCTACGGCACCGCGGCGTGGGGGGCCTACCACCAGCGGTTCTACGAGCGATACGGCATCGGCACGATGGTGCCGCTCCCAGAGGTCCTGGCGGACAGCGGCACCGGATATCCCGACGGCTACCCGGGCACGCCCACCGGTGCGCGTCGGCCACGCGTATCCGTCCGCGATGACGTCCTCGTACGGCTTGCACAGGGCGCCGCGCTCGACGGCCGCGACGAAGTGATCCTCAGAGACGAACAGATCGAGGCCCTGGGCGTGGGTCCCGACGAGCCCCGGCTACCGCCGCACATGGAGGTCGGGGTGCAGGTGCACGCGGCCAGCCTGCAGGAGTTGCAGCGTGGCCGGTTCCGGCTGGAGGTCGTCAGCGTGTCCCGTGGCGCCGGTGTCTGCTCGGGCCGGTTCCTGAGCGTGCTGGCCCCTGACGAGCGCCAGGACCTGACAGCGGAGCTGGCCGAGCTACCCGCGGCCGACGGCACCACCGTGCCCGTACAGCTCTCCTTCCCGCCACTTCTGCCCGTGAGCGCCCACGTCACCCGTACCCCGCGCGTCCTGTCCACGGTGCTCAGCCTTCAGGAGCACCGCGCCCCGGCAGACGACGTCCTTACCCCCGCCGACCTGGCAGTGGGGTGCGACGGCCGTCGCATGTACCTTGCCGTCCCCCGGCGCGGGCACCGCGTCGAGGCCGTCGGGATGCACGCGCTGCACCTCAGGACGCACACCCCGCCGTTGGTGCGATTCCTCACCGAACTGCCCCGCGCCCAGTGCGCGCAGGTCACCGTCTTCGACTGGGGAGCCGCGGCGGCCATGCCGTTTCTTCCGCGCCTGCGCTACGGGCGCACGGTGCTGGTCCCGGCCCGCTGGCGCCTGGAGACAGCCGAACTGCCCAGCGCTGCGCGCCCTCGGGCCGAGTGGGATTCCGCGCTCACCGAATGGCGGTCCCTGCGGCGGCTGCCACGGCGGGTCTGCCTCGTTCAGGACGACCGGCGCCTCTTCCTGGACCTCGACCAGGCCGGCCACCGAACCCTCCTGCGCCAGCACCTTGGCCGTACACGCGCGGCTGTGCTCACCGAGGCCCCGGAACCCGAGGCGTACGGCTGGTGCGACGGGCACCCGCATGAGGTCGTCGTACCGCTGAAGGCGACCCGGCCGTCGGCGTGGCCGCCTCTGCCTGCACCTACCCGGGACCGCGCCCTGTCTGCTGCCCAGATGCAGACGCCCGCCGCCTCCCCGGTGCTCCTGGCCGCCCTGTACGGCGACCCGCGCCGCCAGGACGTGCTGCTCTCACAGCACGTGCCCGGTCTCCTCGAGCAACTCGGCAATCCGCCTTGGTGGTTCATCCGCTTCCGCGACCCCGACCAGCACCTGCGCCTGCGCATTGCCCTCCGCAGCCCGGACGCCTTCGCCGAGACGGCCCGTACGGTGAGCGCATGGGCCGACACCTTGCGCGGGCTCGGCCTCCTGGCTGATCTGCGCTACCCCACTTCCTACCGTGAGATGGGCCGCTGGGGCTCCGGCGCCGCGTGGGAGGCCGCCGAGGAGGTGTTCCGGGCGGACTCACGCGCCGTCCTTGCCCAGCTCGGGCAGCCGCAACGCCCCGGTCAGCGCCCGATGGTGGCGGCCCATTCCGTCGCCGTCGCCTCCGCGTTCCTCGGCAGCACCGAAGCCGGGATGCGGTGGCTGATCGAACACATCCCGCCCACCGCCCCCGCGCCCGTTCCGCGTCCGCAGTTCGCCGAAGCCGTACGGCTCGCCGACGCGCGCGACAACTGGACGGCACTGCGCTCAGTGCCCGGCGGGACCGCCATCGTGTCGGGATGGGCCGACCGGGATGCGGCGCTCGCCGCGTACCGGCCGCACCTGCCCGGCCCTCACACCCAGGGCATCGCCATCGATGACGTCCTCACGTCCCTGCTGCACGTTCACTTCGTGCGGCACGTCGCTGTGAACTTCCCGGAGGAAGAGGCGTGCCTGCACCTGGCGCGCGCCGCCGCCCTAAGGGCTGTCCCGTAATCCGCGGTGGATCAGCGCACGGCGTCAGATGCGGTGCCCTGCAAGGCGGAGGGTCGTCCTCATACCGGGCCGTATTCGGACGATCCGACAACGCGGCAGGGGACCGTAGCTGGCGTCGTGCGCCCGCCGGGGATTACGGGACGGCCCTTAGCCTGGACTGCCCGCACAACCGGGAGGAAGCCGTGACCGACCGCCCCGTGCCCGGCCTTGCTGCCGCCGTCGCCGACCGGCTCGCCGACCCCGGCACAGCTCCTGTCGGGCCCCGAGCCGTCTCTTCGGACCGGCAGCACCTCGCCTACGGCCCTGCCGGGATTGCGCTGTTGCACATAGAGCTGGCCGCGAGCGGCCTCGGCCCGTGGCGGCGGGCCCACGACTGGCTTGCCGCCGCCGCGCAAGAGCCGCTCACCAGCGGCCCTGACAGCCACCCCTTCTACGGGGCCCCTGCCTTGGCCCACGCCCTGGCCTGTGCGGCCGACCATCTTCCCGGCGCCTACCGACGTGCCCTGGACACGATGGACCGGCAGGTCGCGGCCGACGCCGGGCGACGTCTCGACGCCGCACACCGTCGCATCGACGCCGGACGCCTGCCACAGCTCGCGGAGTTCGACACGATCCGGGGCCTCGCCGGATACGGCGCCTACCTGCTGCGCCGCGACCCCGGCGGCCCCATCGGTCAAGCCGTCTTCGACTACTGCGTGCGCCTCACCGAACCTCTCACCCACCATGGCGAGACCGTGCCGGGCTGGTGGGCGGAGACCGGACCCTCGGGCCGTCCGGACGACCGGTTCCCCGGCGGCCACGGGAACAGCGGCATGGCGCACGGCATCAGCGGTGTTCTCGCCCTCTTGGCCCTCGCCGCCCGCAACGGGGCCCTCCCCGACAGGCACCACGCAGCACTGCACACCATCCTTGCGTGGCTGGGCCGCTGGCGTGAGGAGACCGGCTGCGGGCCGGCCTGGCCGTATTGGGTGACCCGGGGTGAACTGCGCGCTGGGCGGCTTTCCCCGTCCGCGCCCCGGCGCCCGTCCTGGTGCTACGGCACCGCTGGCCTCGCCCGCGCCCAGCAGCTTGCGGCGCTCGCCCTCGGCGACACCGGCCGTCAGATCGACGCGGAGAACGTGCTCCTGGCCGCCCTCACCGATCCTGGCCAGATGAAGGCGACCACGGACAACGGCTTGTGCCACGGTTTCGCCGGCATCGCCCACCTCGCCGCCCGTACGGTCGCCGACGCCCACCCCTCAACCGAAGGACGGCTGCGCGCCGTGATCCCGGCACTTGCGGCCACGATCCACCCACCCGGCGTCGATCCTGCGCGCGTCGCGGAAGCACTGGTCCAGGACGAGGAGCGTGGGCCCGGCCTGCTCGACGGGGCCGCCGGAACGGCCCTGGCCCACCTCACGTCCGCCACCGTCGCGCCGCCCCGGTCCGCCTGGGACGCCTGTCTGCTCATCGCCTGACATCCCATCGACCGAAGGACCCCTGATGCCCACAGGCCACTGGCAGCAGCACGACATCACCTTCCCCGACCGGGAGACCGCACGGTGTGCCATCGCCGGACGTCTCGGCCCGGCCCTGCTCACGGCCGAGAGGCAAGGGCAGCTCACCGGCTGGTGGTTCATGAACAAGCAGCCCTGGCCGCTGCGGTACCTGGCCGACGAACCCTCACCCATCGTTGAAGCGCTGCTGCGTGAACTGGTCACCGACGGCGTGGCCACCTCATGGCTGCCGTACATCTACGAGCCCGAGACCGAAGCATTTGGCGGTCCGGAAGCCATGGACGCCGCCCACGAGCTGTTCCACCGCGACTCCCGCCACCTGCTCGCCCATCAGCGCGGGCCGGAACATCTGGGGCGCCGGGAGACGGCCGTGCTGCTGGTGGGCGCGATGATGCGGGCGGCCGGGCTGGACTGGTTCGAACAGGGTGACGTGTGGGCCAAGGTCGTGGCGTTCCGGCCTCCGGTCGTCCCTGTGACGCCCGAGCAATCGGCGGACCTGGCGCCTGCCATGCGAAAGCTCATGACGGCCGACACCCGCAGCCTGTGTCACCCGGGCGGCCCGCTCGCCGGACACGACGGATGGGTGGATTCCTTCGAACGCGCGGGAGCCGCGCTCGCGTCCCTCGCCCACGGCGGTGGTCTGGTCCGCGGTCTGCGAGCTGTCATCGCCCATCACGTGATCTTCCACGCCAACCGCTCCGGTCTCCCCCGGGACGACCAGAGCGCCCTGTCCCACATCGCGCGAGAGGTAGTCATGGGAACAAGGGGCAACACCGCGCCGACCGGCGAGTCCACGCCCGGGACCGATAGCGTCAAGGCGGTGAACTCAGCTACGCCCACCGCCCCGACGGCGGATGCCGAACGTCTCCGCAACGCCCTGGTCGACCAGCTCCACAAGGACGGACACGCCCGCACGCCCAGTGTCGAGAACGCGTTGCGCACCGTGCCCCGCCACCTCTTCGTGCCCGATGCGACTCTCGAGGACGCCTACGCCAACGCGCCGGTGAACATCAAGTACGACGCCGACGGCACGTCGATCTCCTGTGCCTCCCAGCCGGGCGTCGTCGCCCTCATGTTGGACCAGCTCCAGGTGGAGCCCGGACAACGCATCCTCGAACTCGGCTCCGGAACCGGTTACAACGCCGCTCTCCTCGCCCACCTAGCGGGCGAATCCGGGCACGTGTTCACCCTCGACGTCGATGACGACCTCGTGGAGGGCGCCCGAACACACCTCGCCGCCGCCAGGATCACCAACGTCCAGACGGTGACCCGGGACGGGGCACTCGGCCACGCCGAAGGAGCACCGTACGACCGGATCATCGCCACCGTGGGCGCGCACGGCGTACCGCACGCCTGGCTGAAGCAGCTCGCCCCCGGCGGCCGTCTCCTCGTCCCCCAACGCCTCAAGGGCAGCGTCTCCCGTTCCATCGCCTACGAGCAACGCGACGGCCGGTGGGTGTCCCTCGACAGCAAGATGAACACCTTCATGCCGCTGCGCCGGGGCATCGCCGACGACGGGCGCCGGGTCATCCCGCTCAGCGCCGATGGCACGGTCCGGCTTCAGGCACCCGCCGGGCAGAACATCGACGGCGATGCCCTCACCGGTGTCCTGGAGCAGCCGCACAACGAGGAGTGGACCGGTATGACGGTCCACGGCGTGGAGTCGCCGGAGTGGATGGAGCTGTTCGTGTCCTGCTCCGTACCCTCCGGTCTGATCCGGATGCTGTTCCCCCAGGCCGCCAAGGGCACTGTGCTCACCGCTGACCCCTACCCCTCGTCGACTGCGGCCGTCGACAAGGGCGCCGTCAGCTACCTCGCCCGGCGTCTCTCGGAGAAGAAGACCCCCGAGGGCGGCAAGCTCTGGGAGTTCGGCGTCATCGGCCACGGCCCCGGCAGCGACGAACTGGCCGCCAAGGTCGCCGACGCCGTCCGCACCTGGGACCGCGACTACCGCGGCCGTGAGGCCACATTCGAGATCCAGCCTCGCGACACCCCCGGCATCGAGCAGCGGCCCGGCCTGTTTGCCCTGGACACCCCGCTGAATCGCATCGTCGTCGACTGGCAGTGACGTCCCACGCCCAGCCGACGGTGGCCGCCAGCCGCACCGCTGGCGGCCACCGCCACCCGAGCTGTCACTCACACCCGGGGGACTCATGGACCCGCTCGGACCCATAGCCCAGCGCTTCCCGCTCGTCGCCCGCACCCGCCCCGCATGCCTCCCTCTGCCCCAGCGCGTGCACGCCCTGGCCGAACTCGCCGACACCGCGGCGAGACACGGAGACGCGAGCGCGGCCTCGACGGTCTGCAACCAGGCCGCGCTGCTCGCCTCCGACGCAGGAGACACAGACCTCGCCCGCGCGATGTGCCACCAGCACGCCGACGCCTACCTGCACGCCGCCCCGCTGTCCGGCGAAGCGGCGATCCGCGCCCTCGAACCCGTCGTCAACCTCGCACGCCTCCAGCTCCGCGCCGGACACCACGACGACGCACGACGACGTCTCCTGACCCTGTTCGACGCGGTCAGCACCGGGGCCCCGGCCTGGATCGAGGACATCGCCGTACCCGCCGACCTCACCGCGGATGCCGAAGGCCGCCACCAGGTCCGCGCGTGGCTGTGGCGGGTCGTCCTCGCCGACGGAACCCGCGCCCTGGCATGCGCCGGCCGCTGGCTGGAGGCACTCGTCCACGTCGAGGAGCACCGAGGCGTCGGACAGCGCATGCTCGACGGCCGCCAAGTCGCCGTCCTCGCCGCCCTCACCACCGGAGACAGCCCCGGGGCGCACCGCCTGCTGGCCGGCACCAAGCCCGGGGAGCCCTGGGAGAACGCCGTCACGCAATGCCTGGCCGTCCTCTGCCGCCGGGGTGCGGGCCGATCGTGGCAAGACCCCCTGCAAGGCCTGGTGAGCACCTTCCTCGAACGGCCCGACGAGGACGGCATGACCGTCTTCAACACGCGGCTCGGACTCGTAGCGCTGGACGTGATCGCCTCGCCCGCGGACCCGGCCACGCGCCTGGTGGTCGCGGAACTGCACCGCCGGACGATGGAGGCGAGCGACGGCTACGCCGCCCGGGAGACCCTGGCACACCCGTTGTTCACCGCGCTCGCCACCGAGCGGGAGGCGCAGGACTGCCGAAGTCTCCTCCACGCCTGCGCCCTCGGGACAGGGGTACTGCCCAGCGGCCTGCGCCGCCGACTTGCCGGGGCAGTGCGTAGGAGCGACCACACGATCAGGAGGAACGTCGCCCAGCGAGACCCGTCGGCCGCACCGTGAACCGCTCACGGCGCAAAGACGTGGATCGCGGGCGGACCGGTATATCACGAGAAGCGAAGGAAGGGGGATTCCCGGAGTCCTCGCCTTCGTGCCGGGCGGATGAGCCCGGAGTAGCGTCGGGGTCATGTACGCGATCACGATTTCCGAGCCCGGTGGACCGGAGGCCCTGGTGTGGGCGGAGGTTCCCGACCCCGTGCCGAGTGACGGCGAGGTGCTGGTCGAGGTGGCGGCCAGTGCCGTCAACCGCGCCGACCTGCTGCAGCGGCAGGGCTTCTACGAACCGCCGCCCGGCGCCTCGCCCTACCCGGGGCTGGAGTGCGCGGGGCGGATCGTCGCGCTGGGCCCGGGGGTGAGCAACTGGGCCGTCGGGGACGAGGTGTGCGCGCTGCTGTCCGGCGGCGGGTACGCGCAGCGGGTCGCCGTACCGGCCGGGCAGCTGCTGCCGGTGCCGCGCGGCCTGGACATTGTGGAGGCGGCGGCGCTGCCCGAGGTGACGTGCACGGTCTGGTCCAACGTCTTCATGATCGCCCACCTGCGGCCCGGCGAGACGGTGCTGGTGCACGGCGGCGCGAGCGGCATCGGGACGATGGCCGTGCAACTGGCGAAGGCCGTCGGCGCACGGGTCGCCGTGACGGCGGGCAGCCGGGCGAAGCTGGAGCGGTGCGCGGAGCTGGGCGCCGACATCCTGATCGACTACCGCGAGCAGGACTTCGTCGAGGAGCTGCGCGCGGCGACCGGCGGCCACGGCGCGGACGTCATCCTCGACCTGATGGGCGCCAAGTACCTGGAGCCCAACGTACGGGCGCTCGCCGTCAACGGGCGGCTGGCCGTCATCGGGATGCAGGGCGGCACCAAGGGCGAGCTGAACCTGGGCGCGCTGCTGGCCAAGCGCGGCGCGGTGACGGCCACTTCGCTGCGCGCACGGCCCGCCCACGAGAAGGCGGCGATCGTCGCGGCCGTACGCGAGCACGTGTGGCCGCTGCTGGAGGACGGCCGGGTGCGGCCGGTGGTGGACCGCACGCTGCCGATGCGGGAGGCGGCGCAGGCGCACCGGGTGCTGGACGAGAGCGCGCACGTCGGCAAGGTCGTGCTGATGACCTGACCGTGCCCGAGATGCCGGGTTCGGGGATGTGTGTGACGCTGGGTGAAGCCGCTCAACGGGTCCGGCACGGAGGGGAAGCAATGGGCCACTCGCGTCGTCACCGAGGCGGAATCGTCGGGACAGCCGGAGCCGCGCTGCTGGCCTGGGCGGCCTTGACGGCGCCGCCCGCCGCCGCCTCGTCCGCCGCCACGGAGCCGTCGCCCCGTCCGTCGCCCCCGGCGCACGCCGCGCACGCGGCCGACCCCGACCCCGCGCGCGCCGCGGACCAGGCACATCCCGCCGACCGCGCAGCGCTCGCGCACGGCACCGGCCCGGAGCCGTGGAGTCCGGAGCCGTGGAGCCCGGCGCCCGTCGCCTCCACCCCCGCGCACGACGGACGGGCGCTGGCCCGCACGGACGGCCTCGGCGACTTCGGCGAGGAGTCCCCGTCGCCCCGGAGCACCGGTCCGCTCCTGCCCGTGCTGCCGCTGGGCGCGGGGCTGACCTCGCTCGGCCTCGGCCTGGCCTTCCTCGCCCTGCGCCTGCGCCGCGCCTGACGGCCGCGCCTGCGCCGCATCGACCTGAACTCGGCGGTCGGAGGGAGGGGTGTGCAGAATGGGGGTATGACACAGCCGAGCAATGAACGGTCGCAGGAGAGCCCGCACGTCTTGGTCGTCGGCCCGGACGGCATGGCTCTCGGCAGCGCCGCCCCCCAGGGCGGCCAGGGAGAAGCCGACGCGCAGGCTGAGGTACCGGTGACGGAGATGGTGGAACAGCCCGCGAAGGTGATGCGGATCGGCAGCATGATCAAGCAGCTGCTGGAAGAGGTGAAGTCCGCCCCGCTGGACGAGGCGAGCCGGGTGCGGCTCAAGGAGATCCACTCCAGCTCGGTCAAGGAGCTGGAGGACGGCCTCGCGCCGGAGCTGATCGAGGAGTTGGAGCGGCTCTCCCTGCCCTTCACCGACGAAGGCGTGCCGACGGAGGCGGAACTGCGCATCGCGCAGGCCCAGTTGGTCGGCTGGCTGGAGGGCCTCTTCCACGGCATCCAGACGGCGCTGTTCGCCCAGCAGATGGCGGCGCGGGCCCAGCTGGAGCAGATGCGGCGGGCGCTGCCGCCCGGTTCCGTGCCGGACGACCTGCCGGGCCTGGACGACCAGGGCCACGCGCGCTCGGGCGGCCCCTACCTCTGACGCCCGCTGCCGCCCCTGCCGCCCTGAGCTGTGCCGGGGCGGCCCCAGCGCCGGGGCGTCAGGGCGTCAGGAGACGCGCGCCGCGTTCAGCTCCTCCACGGCGTCAGCCGCGTTGCCCAGGTTGGCGAAGTCGACCGCCACGAAGTTCACCGGCCGCCCCCGTTCCTCCGCGCAGCGCCGGGCACGGTCGAGGACGAAGCCCTTCGCGTTGACCTCCCCCGCGTCGATACGGCTGCCGCCGCCGTGCGTGATGAAGTGGTTGAGCAGGAACAGCTTCTTGTCCCGGCCGCCGCGATGGGGCGCGCAGCTCATCTCGTCGGGAGAGGCGAAGGCGTACGGGGTCTCCATCCCGTACTCGTAGTAGTTGCGGTACCAGGGGGCCGGGCCCTCCCCCTGCTCCGCGAACACGACCAGGCGGGTGTCCTTCTCGACCATCTCGCCCAGGCGCGGCCACCGCGCACCCGGATCGGCGTCCGGCGTGTACAGCAGGTCCTCGACGCCGGCCTTACGGAACGCGGAGGCCGTCTGCTCGCCGCTGATCCCGTTCTGCACGATCAGGGTGACCACCTCGCCCGGATGGTCGTCCAGCCAGCTGCCCACCTCTTGCAGCGTCTCGACCAGGGGGATGGCGCCGCCCCGGCAGATCGCGTGGCACAGCCAGAGTCCGGGCCGGGCCGGGCTGGCCTGGTCGATGATCCCGGTGAGCTGGCGCTGCGTGTCCGGTGCGAACTCGGAGACCTTCAGCCGCTCCGAGATCTCCTCGGGGCGCTCCCAGGTGTGGGTGTCGATCAGGAGCGCGCGGGCGCCGAGGTCGAGCTGCGTGGTGATGTCGGCGTCCTGGAGGGGGCTGATGAACTTGTCGGCGGTCGAGGACATCGCGTTGTGCGAGGCGAGGTAGGCGGCCTGGTCGTAGCGCAGGTCGCACAGCTGGGCCGAGCCGTTGCAGTACGTCCGCCCCGAACCCTGCGCCGCCGTGGGCAGCAGGGCGGGGCCCAGGACGATCGTGCTGGTGACGACCGCGCCGACGGCGGTCAGCAGGCTCCGCCGGGGGACGGGGGCCAGCCGCTTGCCCGCGGCGCGCCGCTCCCAGGCGAGCGAGACGCCGAGCAGCAGCAGCCCGGCCGCCACCGGGGTGAGCGAGGCGAGGAGCCCGGAGGTGGTCATCGAGCGCACGCCGGTCCGTTCCAGGTCCGCCACCAGGTCGACCAGCGAGGGCGGCCAGGAGTCGGGCGGCGTCCAGGTGAAGGATGCGGCTCGCCAGCGCACCAGCAGGAAGGCGACGGAGGTGAGCACGCCGCCCGCGACGAGCAGCGCGCCGAGGTTGCGCAGCCGCCGCGTACGGCGCTTCGGGCCGAAGACCCACAGGAAGACGACCGCACCGGCGCCGACGAGCACCGCGAGGCTCTGTGCCAGCCCCAGGCTGAGCTGGCTGATCTCGCGCGCAGACTTCAGCGCCCCCGTGTTCGCCCCGGACGCGCGCAGGTCGTCCGTCACGTTCCAGCGCCCGCCGTCGGCGATCTCGAGCAGGTCCTGCCGCGCCTTCTTGTCGCCGCTCCCCGCGTTCGTGCCGGGCAGGTACGGGCCGACGGCGGCGAGCGCGGTGGCCACGTCGCCGGTCGCGAGGGCGCCCTCGACCTGGGGGCGCAGCGCCGGACGCCGTTTCTCCGGCACGCTGGAGAGCAGCAGGTCCGCGGCGTCCGCGGCGGCCTTCTCGCTGAGGTCCACCCGTGGCAGGTCGGGCTTCCGGCCCTCGCCGAGCTGCTCCAGCGCGGTTTCGAGCTTCCGGAAGGTCGTGCGCCGGTCGGCGGCGGTGCTCTCCTCGACGCCGGAGACGAGGCTGCCCAGATAGATCTTGCCGAGGCCGCCCAGATTGGCCAGCACCGGTCTGAGGTCCACCGACAGGCGCAGCGTGTCGGTGTCGCCCCGGAGGTAGGCGAGGGCGGCGGCGATCTGCTCGTCCGCCAGCTGCCGCACCGTCGCGGCCGGGAGGACCGTCTTGAGGTTGGCCGTGATCACGGCTTCGGGCACCGGCAGGCGCGCGAGCAGGTCCCGGGTCACCGGCTGGGCCTGCGGGTCGACGAGCACCTCGTCGTAGAGCCGGTCGTACGCGCGCTCGTCGTCCAGGACGCCCTGGTAGAAGCCGCGGTTCAGCGCCGTGGCCCGCAGCGTGCCCGCGCAGGCGAGGGCCACGACGCACAGCACGGTCAGCACGCTCGCCGCCACCCGCGCCCGGCGCAGCCACCGCGTGTGGCGCCACCCGGCGGGAGGGGCCGGGGGAGGGGGATCGTCACTCTTCGTCACAGGAGTACGGCTACCGCCCACTTTCCCCCCTTTCCTGCTGGACCGGGCTCTCTGCGCCACACTAGGTCTTCCCGGCGCGTCAAGGGAAACCGCGCACGCACGCGTACGGCCCGGCGCCCCCCGAGGGGTGCCGGGCCGTACGCGGAGACGCGGGCCGTCAGTCCGGCTGGCCGGTGGAGACCGTCAGGTCGATCTTGTCGGTCTTCGGGTCGAACTCGTCCATGCTGTCCGGGTTCTGCTCGAGCACCATGTTCTTGCCCCAGACGTTCTCGTCCTCCTCGGTGACCTCGCCCAGCTTCCAGCCCGCCGAGCGGATGCACTCCTTGACCGAGGAGAGGTTCTTGTACGTGAACTCCGGGACGTACTTCTTCGTCTTGTCGCTGTAGTGGTCCCGAGCCTCGGTGCACTCGGTCTTGTCGATCTTCTTCGTCGTGTCCTCGGGCTTGAACTCCTCGGCCTCTTCGGTGGGCTCCGCGCTCGCCCCCGAGTCGCCCGTGTCACCGGTGTCGCCGGTGTCGCCACCTGTGCCGCCGGGGGCGACCGTCTCGGTGGGAGTGGCCTTCTGCTCGTCCGCCTCGGGGTTGCCGCCGTCGCCGCCGCTCGTCGCGACGACGACGATCACCGCGATGACCACGGCGACCGCCACCACGGCGGCGCCGATCAGCATCGGCGTGTTGTTCTTCCCGCCGTTCCCGTTCCCGCCGTGGCCGCCGTGTCCCCCGGAGGGCGACATCGTGTACGGCGGCGGGGTCTGCGCGCCGCCCCCCTGCTGGGCGTACGGGGCCGGGGTCGGGAATCCCTGCTGGCCGTAGGCCGGGGTGGGCGGCGGCGTCGTGGGCCCGTACGAGGGGTACTGCTGCGGCTGGTACGGCTGCTGCACGCCGGGCGGCGGCGGGGTGCCGGTGTCGCTGACGGGCGGGAAGACGGACTGCCCGAGCCCGGCACCGCTGGCGGCCGGACCGCCGCTGATGATGATCGGTGTGGCGCCCGAGGCCGAGCCGGAGCCGCTGATGCGGGCGCACTCGTCGCGCATCGCCTCGGCGGAGGGGAACCGTTCGTTCGGGTTCTTCTTCAGGGTGCGGGCGACGAGCGCGTCGACCGCGGGCGGCACCACCTGGTTGATGGTGGACGGCGCGACCGGCTCCTCCTGGACATGCGCGTACGCGATGGCCAGCGGCGAGTCGGCGTCGAACGGCAGCCGCCCGGTGATCAGTTCGAAGAGCATGATGCCGACCGAGTACAGGTCGGAGCGGGCGTCCACACCGCGGCCGAGCGCCTGCTCGGGGGAGAGGTACTGCGGGGTGCCGACGACCATGCCCGTCTGGGTCATCGAGGTGACGCCGGACTGCATGGCGCGGGCGATGCCGAAGTCCATGACCTTGACCACACCGCGCTTGGTCACCATGACGTTGCCCGGCTTGATGTCCCGGTGGACCAGGCCCATCTCGTGGCTGACCTCGAGCGCGGCCAGCACGTCGCTGGTGATCTTCAGCGCCTTGTCGGCGGGCATCGCGCCGAACTGCGCGACATCCTCGTCCAGCACCGTCCGCAGCGGCTTGCCCTCGACGTACTCCATGACGATGTACGGCACCATCGCGCCGTCGATCTCGTCCTCGCCGGAGTCGTAGACCGAGACGATGTTGGTGTGCGTGAGCTTGGCCACCGACTGCGCCTCGCGGCGGAACCGCTCGCGGAAGGACTGCTCGCGGCCCAGCTCGGTGTGCAGGGTCTTGACCGCCACCTGGCGGTCGAGGACCGAGTCGTACGCCAGGTACACGGAGGCCATGCCGCCCGCGCCGAGGAGGCTCTGGAGCTGGAACCTGCCCCCGCCGACCGTACGGCCCAGGTACTGCGCGGCTCCGTGTGCGCCGTCGTCGCTCATCTGACTGCTTCCCCCTTGGCGGCGCTGTACCGGCGCATGTGTGTCTGGGCGTTCCATGATCCGCGGGCCCGCCGGGCCCGGCGGCGGACCCAGGCGCCGGATCGGTTCAGCGGCCGGTCCCGTGCTCGTGCGTCCGTGCTCGTGGTCGTGCTCGTCCTGCTCTTCTGTGCTTCGCGTCGTGCTGCGTGCTCGTCTGTCCGTGCTGGTCGTACTCGCGATCCAGTGATCCCGATACTGGCCCAAGTCTGCCCGAGGGCTCCGACACGTCAAGCTCGTTGCCCGTTCCGTGACCGGATGCGCATCGTGTGCCCACATGGAAGAGACACAAGTCTCACGGATCGGGCGCGGCCTCCGGTGCCGGGGTGCCGCCGGGGTGCTGTGAACTTGCCAGCGGGATGTCGCAGCCGGTTGTATGGGAGTTCTGCCCCGGTCCCGGCACCCACCACGAGGCGGTAGCCTCCAGCGGGGGAGAGCCTACCCAACCGCATCACCCGCGGACCGATCGACGGCGAGGACTGATGGCACAGACGCAAGCCGCTGGGGGCCCCTCGGAGCCCGACGCGACGGGCGGGTCCGCGGGCGGCTCGATGCCCGATTCGCCGGAGATGTGGGGTAACGGCGGGCTCGTCGGAGACGGCCGGTACCGCCTGACGCACCGCCTCGGCCGCGGCGGCATGGCCGAGGTCTTCGGCGCGGAGGACGTCCGCCTCGGCCGTACGGTCGCGGTCAAGCTGCTCCGCTCGGACCTCGCCGAGGACCCGGTCTCCAAGGCCCGGTTCACCCGCGAGGCACAGTCGGTCGCCGGGCTCAACCACCACGCCGTCGTCGCCGTGTACGACTCCGGCGAGGAGTTCATCGGCGGCAACGTCACGCCGTACATCGTGATGGAGCTGGTCGAGGGCCACACCATCCGGGAGTTGCTGCTCAGCACCGACTCGCCGCCGCCCGACCAGGCGCTGATCATCGTCTCCGGGGTGCTGGAGGCGCTGGCCTACAGCCACCAGCACGGCATCGTCCACCGCGACATCAAGCCCGCCAACGTCATCATCACCGCGGCGGGCGCGGTCAAGGTGATGGACTTCGGCATCGCCCGCGCGCTGCACGGCGCCTCCAACACCATGACCCAGACCGGCATGGTCATGGGCACCCCGCAGTACCTCTCCCCCGAGCAGGCGCTCGGCAAGACGGTCGACACCCGCTCCGACCTGTACGCCACCGGCTGCCTCCTGTACGAACTGCTCGCGCTGCGCCCGCCGTTCACCGGCGAGACGCCGCTGTCCGTGGTCTACCAGCACGTCCAGGACATCGCGGTGCCCCCCTCCGAGGTCTCCGACGCGGTGCCCCCGGAGCTGGACGGGCTGGTCATGCGCTCCCTGGCCAAGGACCCGGACGACCGCTTCCAGAGCGCTGAGGAGATGCGCGGCCTGGTGCAGTACGCGCTGCGCATGCTCCAGGAGCAGGGCAGCCACACCGGCGGCCTGTGGAACACCGGCCCGGCCGGTGCCGGCGGGGGCACCACCCCGGCCATGGGCACCCCCGGTGTCGGCCCGCAGGGCCACCCGCAGCACGGCGAGACCTCGCAGCTCGGCCCGCCGCTGCTGATGGGCCGCGCCGACCGTGATGACGGGGGATTCGACGGCGGCCCGCGCGACGGGCGCGGACACGGCGGCGGCAAGGGCGGCGGGATCAAGTACGCGCTCATCGCCTTCCTCGTGGTGCTCGCCATCGGCGGCGGCATCTTCTTCGCGCTCAGCGGCGGTGACGGCGACGGGGGCAAGAAGGGCCCGGCGCCCGAGACCAGTTCCTCGGAGCCCAAGGAGAAGAAGACCTCCAAGGAGCCCTCGGAGCCGGCGCCCGAGCCGGAGGAGCCGGGCGACACGGGCGGCGGGGACGACGACGACTGGCAGCCCGACCCGGAGCCCACCGGCACGCTGCCCACCCAGGACCCGACCTTCCCGACCGCATCCCCCACGGGCCCGCCGAGCGAGACGGACACCGGCGCCACCGAGGGCACCCCGGGCGGCGGCGGCGACACCGACCCGGGCCAGGACGTGGGCGGTAACGAGGACCCGGCCGGGGGCGGCGGCGACACCGACCCGGGTGGCGACGCCGGCACCATCGAGGGCACTCCGGGCGGCGGTGGCGACACCGACCCGGGTGGCGACGCCGGCGGCGGCGAGGCCGGGGGCAGCGGCGAGACGGGCCAGGGAGCCCTGGGCGAGACCGGCTGAGGACGGCGGACCGGACCGCAGACGCGGCCCGGCCCGGCCACCCGGTGCCAACTCGCCCCGGGCCCAGCGGGGTTGCACCCCCTATATCACAGTCACGGTGGGCGACGGCTTCGTGGCCCGCAGTCGTTTACGATGCGGCTCGTGCAGCCGACAACCACACGCGTTCCCGCGCCCGCGCTCACCACCTGGGAGCGGTACGGCGCGGGCTCCCGGCGTCCCGCGGCGCCGCTCGCCGACCCGCTCCGCATCGCCCCCCAGGTCGTCACCGCGGTGCTCACCCGGTACCGCGTGGGCGAGGCCCTCTCCTGCGAGCCGATCACCCTCGGCCTGCTCAACCGCGGCTACCGGCTCACGACCACCCGCGGCCACTTCTTCCTCAAACACCATCTGGACGCCGACCCGGCCGACCCCGGCCCGCTGGAGGCGCAGCACCGGGCCACCGCCCGGCTCGGCGCGCTCGGCCTGCCCGTCGTGCCGCCGGTCGCCGCGCCGGACGGCCGTACGGTCACCGTCGTCCGCCGCCGCTGCTACGCCCTGCACCCGTGGATCGAGGGGCGCCACTGGCACGGCGACGAGCTGACCGACGGCCAGTGCCGGCGCCTGGGCAGCCTGCTCGGCCAGGTGCACACCCGGCTCCAGCAGGTCCTGCCCGACACCGCCGCCACGGCCGCTCCGGCAGCCCCGGCCCTGGCTCCGACCCCGGCCCCGGCCCCGGCCGACGGTGTCCCCGGGCCGCTGTCCGCCGACCCCGACGAGACCGACGCCCTCATCGACACGCTGCTCTTCCGCATCCGGTCCCGCCCGGCGCGGGACGGCTTCGACGAACTGGCCGAGCACCGCCTGCTGGAGCGCCGCCGCCTGCTGCGCCGCTACGGGGAGTGCCGCCCCCGCGCGGGCGCCGCGCCCGTGGCGGGCTGGGTGCACGGCGACTTCCACCCGCTGAACCTGCTCTACCGGGACACGGTGCCCGGCGGCCCCAGCGAGCCGGTCGCCCTGGTGGACTGGGACCGGCTGGCCGTGCAGCCCCGCGCGGAGGAGGCGGTGCGCGGTGCGGCGATCTTCTTCGTCCGCCCGGACGGCACGATGGACCTGGCGAAGGTGCGGACGTACGCGCGGGCCTACCGCCGCTGCGCGAGCGCCTCCCCCGACGAGCTGAGCGCGGCGGTGCACCGGGTGTGGTGGGAGCGGCTCAACGACTTCTGGATGCTGCGCTGGCGCTACGAGCTGCGGGACGGCCGCGCCGATCCGCAGTTCGCGGCGGCGGCGGCGCTGGTGGTGTGGTGGTCGCGGCAGTACGAGGCGGTGCGGGCGGCGTTCTGCGGCTGACAGCCGCCGCCGGGTCCGCCCGCCGCCGGTCCGCCCGTCAGGCCAGCCGCTGCACGGTCGTGAACCGCGGCTCGACCCGCAGGTACACGGGCACGAACGGCTCGGTGCCGGCCGGCGCGGCAGGCGGCCCGAACCGCGCCAGCTCGGCCGCACCCGGCTCCACCAGCCGCGCCTGACCCACGAACTGCACCGACCACACGTCCGTACGGCCCCCGCCCGCCGCGCCGATGTTGTCCGCCTCGTACGCGACGACGCTCCCGTCGAACGCCGAGTGGCAGCCGTGGCCGCGGTGGACGCGCAGCAGCACCGAACGGTCGACGACGATGTGGCGGGCGACGGTGATCAGCGGCATCGCGTGCCTGCTGGACGCGATCCTGCCGTACGGCGTGCCTTTCAGCAGCTCGATCGCGCGTGCTTCGTCGGAGGCCATCCGTCCACTGTGACGCACCCCGCCGCCTTGCCCAGCCGGTCGGGAGACCCTTGATGCGGGACCTTGGACCTATGGAGTGGCGGCGCCGCGCCCGTGCGCCGCCGCTGCCCGATGAGTTCGGCTCCGCCGGGGAGTCTGCACGGTGGCACACCCCCGACCCGCGGGGGCGTACGGGAAGGACCGGCGACATGACGGACAGGACACCGCGGACCGAACTGGCCACCGGGTTCAGCGACGACAAGGCGGTGGCTGTCCCGTGGGAGCGGGCCGAGGCGATCCTCGGAGGCGCCGAGCTGTTCTGGATCTCGACCGTGCGCCCGGACGGACGTCCGCACGTCACCCCGCTGCCCGCCGTGTGGCGGGACGGCTCCCTGCACTTCTGCACCGGGCCGAACGAGCGCAAGGCCCGCAACCTCGCGGAGAACCCGCAGGTCGTGCTGACGACCGGCACCAACACCTGGAACCGGGGCTACGACGTGGTGGTGGAGGGCGAGGCGGTCCGGGTCGTCGACGACGCCCGGCTGGCGGAGCTGGCCGGGGCGTGGGAGGCGAAGTACGGCAGCTTCTGGCACTTCGAGGCGCGGGACGGGCACTTCCACCACGGAGGCGGCAAGGCGCTGGTCTTCGCGGTGGAGCCGCACACGGTCTTCGGCTTCGGCAAGGGCGAGCCGTTCAGCCAGACCCGGTGGCGCTTCGCCTGAGCCGCCCTGCCCCCCGGGCCACCCCCCAGGGGGCAGGGTCAGCGCTCGTCCTCGGCCTGCACGCGCGCCACGTACGCCGCCGCCTGCGAGCGCCGGGCCATGCCCAGCTTCGCGAGCAGGCTGGACACGTAGTTCTTGATCGTCTTCTCCGCCAGGTGCAGCCGCTCGCCGATCGCCCTGTTGGTCAGCCCCTCCCCGATCAGGTCGAGGATTCTGCGTTCCTGGTCGGTGAGCCGGGCCAGCGGGTCGTCCTGCCTCGGCTGCGCGCCCTGCCGCAGCCGCTCCAGCACGCGCTGGGTCGCGTCCGGGTCCAGCAGCGACTTGCCGGCCGCCACGTCCCGTACGGCGGTGAGCAGCTCGGTGCCCCGGATCGCCTTCAGGACGTAGCCGGAGGCGCCCGCCATGATCGAGTCGAAGAGGGCCTCGTCGTCGGCGAAGGAGGTGAGCATCAGGCACCGGACCTCCTCGGACCGGGACCGGATCTCGCGGCACACCTCGACGCCGCTGCCGTCCGGCAGGCGTACGTCCAGCACCGCGACGTCGGGGCGTACGGCCGGGATGCGGGCCAGCGCTTCGGCGGCGGTGCCCGCCTCGCCGACCACCTCGATGTCCGGCTCCATGGCGAGCATGTCGTGCACACCTCGCCGGACCACCTCGTGGTCGTCGAGCAGGAATACCCTGATTTTTCCGTTTCCGTGCACGTTTTCAGTTTCCCATACCGGTCTGGGCCGTGCCGCTCGTGGCTGCTCGCGCCCGGCTGTGCCTGGCCGTGCCCGGTTGCGCCCGCGCGTGCCTGTCCACAGCTCTTCCCGTTCTCCCCGCGCCCGAGATAACGTGCGAGTGTCCCGTGGGCTTGCGAGGCTGTGACCAGCGATGTTCGAGACCTTCGTGGTTTTGCTTGGATTTCCAAGCAAAATCGCAGGTCAGGGCCCCTTCGCGGAGTCGCGGAGGGCTGGGTAACTTGTCCTTAGCGGGCCCCGACGGAGACACCTTGTCACCGCTCGGTTCCGTCCGCGCCGCACCCGACCCCGTGCGCCGTTCGGTACCGGGCGAGCCGCACTGGCCACCCGGAGACCCCGGGGGCCGGAAAGACGGAGGAGCACACGTGACCGTGGAAGGCACTGCCGCGCGCAGCAGCGCGACGCGCCGCACCAGCGGCACCGGGAAGCGCGCGAGCGCGGCCAGGAAGAAGAAGACGGCCGCGAGCGCCAGGGCGCAGGGCGAGCCCGAGCTGGTCCAGCTGCTCACCCCGGAGGGCGAGCGGGTCGAGCACCCGGAGTACGCCTACGACCCGACACCCGAAGAGCTGCGCGGGCTGTACCGCGACATGGTGCTCACCCGGCGTTTCGACGCCGAGGCGACCGCCCTCCAGCGGCAGGGCGAGCTGGGCCTGTGGGCCTCGCTGCTGGGCCAGGAGGCGGCCCAGATCGGCTCCGCCAGGGCGCTGCACGCCGACGACTACGTCTTTCCCACCTACCGGGAGCACGGCGTCGCCTGGTGCCGAGGGGTGGACCCGACCAACCTGCTGGGCATGTTCCGCGGTGTGAACAACGGCGGCTGGGACCCGAACAGCAACAACTTCCACCTGTACACGATCGTCATCGGCGCCCAGACGCTGCACGCGACGGGCTACGCCATGGGCGTGGCCAAGGACGGCGCGGACTCGGCCGTGATCGCGTACTTCGGCGACGGCGCCAGCAGCCAGGGCGACGTGGCCGAGGCCTTCACCTTCTCGGCCGTCTACAACGCACCGGTCGTCTTCTTCTGCCAGAACAACCAGTGGGCCATCTCCGAGCCCGCCGAGCGCCAGTCGCGGGTGCCGCTCTTCCAGCGCGCCGCGGGCTACGGCTTCCCGGGCGTCCGGGTGGACGGCAACGACGTGCTGGCCTGTCTGGCGGTGACCAAGGCCGCCGTGGAGCGGGCCCGGTCCGGCCAGGGGCCGATGCTGGTGGAGGCGTACACGTACCGCATGGGCGCGCACACCACCTCCGACGACCCGACGAAGTACCGGCGGGACGAGGAGCGCGAGGCGTGGGAGGCCAAGGACCCGATCCTGCGCCTGCGCAGGCTGCTGGAGCGCGAGAAGCAGGCGGACGAAACGTTCCTGACCGGCGTCGACGAGGAGAGCGACGCGCTCGCCAAGCGGGTGCGCGAGGCCGTACGGGCCATGCCGGACCCGGACACCATGGCGATCTTCGAGAACGTCTACGCGGACGGGCACGCGCTGGTCGACGAGGAGCGCGCGCAGTTCGCCGAGTACCTGGCGTCCTTCGCCACCGAGCCCGCCGACGGCAGTGCCGCGCAGGAGGTCAAGTGACCATGGCAGCCACCAAGATGCCGATCGCGAAGGCGCTCAACGAGTCGCTGCGCAAGGCGATGGAGGACGACCCCAAGGTCCTGATCATGGGAGAGGACGTCGGCAAGCTCGGCGGCGTCTTCCGGATCACGGACGGGCTCCAGAAGGACTTCGGCGAGGAGCGGGTCATCGACACGCCGCTGGCCGAGTCCGGCATCGTCGGTACGGCGATCGGCCTGGCCCTGCGCGGCTACCGGCCGGTCGTGGAGATCCAGTTCGACGGCTTCGTCTTCCCCGCCTACGACCAGATCGTCACCCAGCTCGCCAAGATGCACGCCCGCTCGCTGGGCAAGGTACGGGTGCCCGTCGTGATCCGCATCCCGTACGCGGGCGGCATCGGGGCGGTCGAGCACCACAGCGAGTCGCCGGAGGCGCTGTTCGCGCACGTCGCGGGGCTCAAGTGCGTCTCGCCGTCGAACTCCTCGGACGCCTACTGGATGATGCAGCAGGCCATCGAGTGCGACGACCCGGTGATCTTCTTCGAGCCCAAGCGGCGCTACTGGGACAAGAGCGAGGTGGACACCTCCGCCCTGCCCGACCCGCTGCACCGCGCCCGGGTCACGCGTACGGGCACCGATCTGACGCTGGCCGCCTACGGGCCGATGGTCAAGACGTGCCTGGAGGCCGCGGCGGCGGCCGCGGAGGAGGGCAAGTCCGTCGAGGTGCTGGACCTGCGCTCGATGTCCCCGGTCGACTTCGACGGCATCCAGCAGTCGGTCGAGAAGACGGGCAGGCTGGTGGTGGTGCACGAGGCGCCGGTGTTCCTGGGCACGGGCTCGGAGATCGCCGCCCGCATCACGGAGCGCTGCTTCTACCACCTGGAGGCGCCGGTGCTGCGGGTCGGCGGCTTCCACTCGCCGTATCCGCCGGCCCGGCTGGAGGACGAGTACCTGCCGGGGCTGGACCGGGTGCTCGACGCCGTCGACCGCGCGCTGGCGTACTGAGGATCGAGGAGAGTCGTGACAATGGCGAGTACGACGAGTACTTCGACCCGTATCCGTGAGTTCAAGATGCCCGACGTGGGCGAGGGGCTGACGGAGGCGGAGATCCTGTCGTGGTCCGTGCGGCCCGGTGACACGGTGTCGGACGGGCAGGTCGTGTGCGAGGTGGAGACGGCGAAGGCGGCCGTGGAGCTGCCCATCCCGTTCGACGGCGTGGTGCACGAGCTGCGCTTCGGCGAGGGCACGACGGTCGACGTCGGCACGGTGATCATCACGGTGGACACCGATCCCTCGGCGGGGCCGGTGGACGGCGGCGCTGCCGCGCCGGACACGGCCGAGGCCGGCGGGGCCGGTGGCGGCGCGGAGCAGGCGGACGCCGACGAGGAGGGCGGCGGTGAGCGCAAGCCGGTGCTGGTCGGCTACGGCGTGTCCACCAGCTCCACCAAGCGCCGTCCCCGCAAGCCGCAACCGGGCACCTCGGTGCCCGGGCAGGCCGGGCAGGCGCAGGCGGCGCTCCAGGGCGAGCTGAACGGCCACGCGGCCTCGAACGGCGGGGCGTCCGCGGCCTCGGCCGCAGCCCCGAACGGCGCGGCGGCCGGGACGGCGGACCGCCCGCTGGCCAAGCCGCCGGTGCGCAAGCTGGCCAAGGACCTGGGCATCGACCTGGCCACCCTCACCCCGACCGGCCCGGGCGGGGTCATCACCAGGGACGACGTGCACGCGGCGGCGTCCGGCGGAGCCGCCGCCCCCGCTCCGGCCGCCGCCCCCGACGCCGCGCCCGCCCCGGCGGGCGGTGCTGCCACGGCCGCCGCGCCCGTACCCGTCCTGGACGCGTCGCGCGAGATCCGCATCCCGGTCAAGGGGGTGCGCAAGGCGACCGCCGCCGCGATGGTGAGCAGCGCGTTCACCGCGCCGCACGTCACCGAGTTCGTGACGGTCGACGTCACCCGCACGATGAAGCTCGTCCAGGAGCTGAAGGAGGACCGGGACATGGCCGGGCTGCGGGTGAATCCGCTGCTGCTGGTCGCCCGCGCCTTCCTCGTTGCCATCCGGCGCAATCCGGAGGTCAACGCGGCCTGGGACGAGGCGAACCAGGAGATCGTCCAGAAGGGCTATGTCAATCTGGGCATCGCCGCGGCCACCCCGAGGGGGCTGATCGTCCCGAACATCAAGGACGCGGGCGCCCGTACGCTCCCCGAGCTGGCCACGGCACTCGGTGAGCTGGTCGCCACCGCGCGGGAGGGGAAGACCACCCCGGCGGACATGCAGGGCGGCACGGTGACCCTCACCAACGTCGGCGTCTTCGGCGTCGACACGGGCACCCCGATCCTCAACCCGGGCGAGTCCGCGATCCTGGCCTTCGGGCAGGTCAGGGAGCAGCCCTGGGTGCACAAGGGCAAGGTCAGGCCGAGGAAGGTCACCACGCTGGCGCTCTCCTTCGACCACCGGCTCGTCGACGGCGCGCTGGGGTCGAAGGTGCTGGCGGACGTGGCCGCCGTACTGGAGCAGCCCAAGCGGCTCATCACCTGGACCTGAGTCCTGAGCCCTGAGCACACCCGGTGCACCGAACGGCCGCGGCCCCCGCCCTCTCCCGGGCGGGGGCCGCAGCCGTTCCGCCGCCGCCCCGCTCCCAGAGATCTGTGAGAGCAAAAAGCTATACCGGAAGCCAGAAATTGGTCTTGGACAGTTTTCCGGCCCCCGTGTGAGCCTGGACGAGTCGATTCCCCAGGCCTTGTCCCTCGATATTCGCTGACGGCTGCCCGCGCCTTCTTCTGCGCCGTCCGCGCGAATTGAGCGGAATTTCGCACGGAAAGGTTCCACCGTGAGTTCTGCGCGCCGCAGATTCCTGCTTCTCCTGCTGTGTGTCACCCAGTTCATCGCCATTCTCGACTTCTCCATCACCACCGTCCCGCTGCCCGAGATCCAACGGGACCTGGGCTTCAGCTCGGGCGGTCTGCAGTGGGTGGTGAACGCCTACGGGGTGGCGATCGCCGGGTTCCTCCTGCTGGGCGGCCGGGCGGCGGACATCTTCGGCAGGCGCCGCCTCTTCGTCCTGGGCATGGTCCTCTTCACGCTCGCGTCCCTGGTCGGCGGATTCGCCGAGAGCCCGGCCGTCCTGGTCATCACCAGGGCCCTCCAGGGCCTGGGCGCCGCGCTGTTCTCCCCGGCCGCGTTCTCGCTGCTGACCACCGCCACGCCGCCCGGCAGGGAGCGGAACCGCGCCCTGGGGGTGTGGGCGGCGGTCGCCGCGAGCGGCCTGGCCGCGGGCGTCATCCTCGGCGGGGTCATCACCGACCTGCTGGGCTGGCGCTGGGTCCTGTGGTTCAACGTCCCCATCGGGCTGCTCGTCGTGCTCCTCGCCCGGACGCTGCCCGAGGGCAGGCCCGCGGCCGGCGAGCCGCGCCCCCGGCTGGACCTGGCCGGCGCGGTGCTGGTCGCCTGCGGCCTGGTCACCCTCGTCTACGCCTTCGCGAACAGCGAGCACGCGGGGCTGGGCGACCCGGTCACGCTCGCACTGGTGGCGGTCGCGCTGGTGCTGCTGGGCGTGTTCGCCTGGGTCGAGACCCGCACGCAGGACCCGCTGATGCCCGTCCGGCTCTTCCGGCGGCGCACCGTGGGCGGCGCGAATCTCGTCTCCCTGCTGGCCAACACGGGTCTCGGCCCGGCGTTCATCCTCATCGCGCTCCACATGCAGGAGGTGCTGGGCTTCTCCGCCATCCGGACCGGCCTGGGCCTGCTGCCGATGGGCGGCGCCTTCCTGGTCTTCAGCGCCTGGGTGGGCCCCTCGCTGGTCGCCCGGCTCGGCACCAAGCCGGTGGTGCTCCTGGGGATGGCGGTGTTCGCCTCCGGGCTCGCGCTGCTCGGGTTCTCGCTCTCCGAGAACGGTTCGTGGGCGGCCTCCGTCCTGCCCGGCGCGCTGCTCGCCGGGATCGGCTACGGGATCGCCTTCCCGGCGTGGACCGTCGCCGGGATCGAGGAGGTGGACGAGGAGTACCACGGCCTGGCGGGCGGCATGCTGACCACCACGCAGGAGGTCGGCTCGGCGGTGGGCCTCGCGGTGGGTGTCGCGGTGGCCGCCGGGGCGGTCTCCTCCGGCCACTCGATGGCCGACGGGTACGGCAGGGCCGTCCTGGTGGCGGCCGCACTGGTGACCGCCGGGCTCGTACTGGCCGCCGCGGTGCTGCCCGGACGGCGCGGCGGCGGTGGGGCGTCGGGGCCGTCCGCGGCGGCGGCGTCGGCGCCCGAGCCGGACGCCGCCGACCCCGGCCCGGCCGCCGTGCGGACCGGCTGACGGGCGCGGCCGGCCGGGTGGCCGCCGGGTGGCCGCCGGGGTGGACCGCACCGGCGGGCGGCCACTCAGGTACTACGGGGCGGCCCCAGCGACCGCACCACCTGCTCCGCGACGGCCACGAAGTGCTGCACGAGCGGCGCGCGCCCGTTGCGCCGCCAGGCGAGGGCGAGCGTGGACCGCGGCGCGTCCGTGATGTCGACGAACACCAGGTCGGGCCGGTTGTAGAAGCGGCGGGCGCTCTCGGTGGTGATGCTCACGCCGCGCCCCGCGGCGACCGACTGGAGTTCGCTCTCGAACGTGCCGGCCTCGGCGCCCACCGGCGCCGGGGCCCCGTTCCGTCGGTCGTTGAGCAGCCAGAAGTCCCGCCACGCCCCGTGCACGGGGGAGGCGATGAGCGGCTCCCCGAGCAGTTCGTCGACGGTCAGGCTCGGGGCGCCCGCCAGCCGGTGGCCGGTGGGCATGGCGGCGACCAGCCGCTCCCGCGCCAGGACCAGGTGGTCGAGTGCGACGGTGCCGTCGTGCGGCAGGCGGATGAACGCGAGGTCGGTGGTCCCGGCCGCCAGGCCCGCGGAGACGTCCGTGAAATCGAATTCACGGACGTCCACCTCGACGCCGGGAAAGCGCCGCTGGAAATCACTGAGGATGAGCGGGGTGAAATCGAGTCCGGCGCCGACGAGGAATCCGACGATGAGTTTCCCGGATTTCCCCTCGGCCGCGCGCCTGGCTTTTCCCAGCGCGTCGTCGAAGGCGTCCACCGCCGTGCGCGCGTCGGTCAGGAAATCCGCTCCGGCCGCGCTCAGGACGACCCCGTGCGGGCGCCGGATCAGCAGCCGCAAGCCCAGTTCCCGCTCCAGCAGCTGGATCTGCCGGGAGAGCGAGGGCTGGGCGACCCGCAGCCGGCCGGCCGCCCTGGTGAAACTGCCCTCCTCGGCGACCGCGATGAAGTACCGGAACTGCCGCAGGCCGACCGTCATGGTCCACGATCCTACGGGGCCGAAGGCGGCGGGCGCGGCGGCGCCGGGGCGGGCTACGTGCCCGGGGCCGCGTCCGCATGCTGGGACCGGCTTCCGTGCGCATCCCTGTTGTATCTAAGGTGTGCGCATGCCTGCCGCCCCCGCCGCCGCGCCCACCACCACCGCGCCCGCCGCCACCGCCGCGGAGCGGGTGTACGCGTACGTCAAGCAGGCCGTGCTCGACCGCCGGTACGAGGGCGGGATGCTGCTCACCGAGGGCGAGCTGGCCGAGGCCGTCGGCGTCTCCCGTACGCCGGTGCGCGAGGCGCTGCTGCGGCTGGAGGCCGAGGGGCTGCTCAAGCTCTACCCGAAGAAGGGCGCCCTGGTGCTGCCCGTCTCGGCGCAGGAGATCCGGGACGTGGTGGAGACCAGGCTGCTGGTCGAGGAGCACGCCGTGCGCAAGGTGGCCTCGGCCACCCCCGCCGGGCTGGTCGAGCGCCTGGCGGAGCTGCTGGAGCGGCACCAGGCGGAGGCCGCGGCCGGTGAGCTGGCGGCGGCGGCCGTCAGCGACCGCTGCTTCCACGCGGAGATCGTCCGCGGCACGGGCAACGCCATCCTCGTCCGGCTCTACGACCAGCTGCGCGACCGCCAGCTGCGGATGGGCGTCGCCGTGATGCACGCCCACCCCGACCGCGTCGCGCAGAACGTACCGGAGCACGCCGAGATCCTCGCGGCGATCCGGGCGGGCGAGGAGGAGGCGGCGGCCGAGGCCGTGCGGCGGCACGTCGGCCGGGTGCGGCACCTCATCCACGGTGACGTGCGGTGAGCGGCGCGCCCGAATCCCCAGCCGCTCCCGCCCCCTCCCCGCTCGGCGGCCCGCGCGCGGTCGCCATGTGGAGCATCGGCGTCACCGTCTACTTCGTCGCGATCACCTTCCGCACCAGCCTGGGCGTCGCCGGCATCGACGCCGCCGAGCGCTTCGACGTCAACGCCTCCGCCCTCTCCACCTTCTCCCTCCTCCAACTGCTCGTCTACGCGGGGATGCAGATCCCCGTGGGCCTGCTGGTGGACCGCTGGGGCACCAAGCGGGTCCTGACCCTGGGCATCGTCCTCTTCACCCTCGGCCAGTTCGGCTTCGCGCTGTCCGAGACGTACTCCATGGCGCTGGGCTGCCGCGCCCTGCTCGGCTGCGGCGACGCGATGACGTTCATCAGCGTCCTGCGGCTGGGCACCCGCTGGTTCCCCGCTCGGCGCGGGCCGCTGGTCGCCCAGCTCGCCGGGCTGGTCGGCATGGCGGGCAACCTCGTCACCACGCTGGTGCTCGCCCGGGTGCTGCACGCCTTCGGCTGGACCCCCACGTTCGCGGGCAGCGCGGCGGGCGGGGCGCTCGTCCTGGTGCTGGTGCTGCTCTTCCTCAAGGACCACCCCGAGGGCCACGAGCCGCAGCCCGTCGCGCACCTGGGGCGGGAGTACGTACGCCGGCAGATAGCGGACGCCTGGCGCGAGCCGGGCACCCGGCTGGGCCTGTGGGTGCACTTCACCACGCAGTTCCCGGCGATGGTCTTCCTGCTGCTGTGGGGCATGCCGTTCCTGGTGGACGCGCAGGGGTTCAGCCGGGGCGAGGCAGGTGAGCTGCTCACCCTGATCGTCGTCGCGAACATGGCGATCGGCCTGGTCTACGGCCAGCTGATCGCCCGTCGGCACGCGGCCCGTACGCCGCTGGTGCTGGGCACCGTCGCCGCCACGGCGACGGTGTGGGCCGCCGTCCTGGCCTGGCCCGGCCACGCTCCGGGGTGGCTGCTGACCGTGCTGTGCGTGGTGCTCGGCGCGTGCGGCCCGGCATCCATGATCGGCTTCGACTTCGCCCGCCCCGCGAACCCGCCGGAGCGCCAGGGCACGGCCTCGGGCATCGTCAACATGGGCGGCTTCACCGCCTCCATGACGACGCTGCTGGCGGTCGGCGTCCTGCTGGACGTCACGGGCGACAGCTACCGGATCGCCTTCTCCACGGTCTTCCTGCTGGAGGCGCTCGGCCTCAGCCAGATCCTCCGGCTGCGCCGCCGCGCCCAGCGCCGCGAGAGCGAACGCGTGGTCGCCAGCCGCGTCGAGGCCGTGCACGTGCCGGTCTGAGGCGGGTCTGCGGCCGGTTTGCGGCCGTTCCCGTCAGGGCGTGACCGCGAACGCGTCCAGGATCGCCTTCGCCAAGTCCGCGTCGCCCTCCGCCTTGACGTCCGCCGCGACCGCGTCCGCCCGGACCCGCCCGCACGCCAGGCGCACGTACGTCTCCCAGCTCAGCGACAGCGTGACCGCCGGGCCCAGCGACGGGCTGCCGCTGACCGTGCCCCGGCCCTCCTTGTCGACCCGCACCGTCCGCATGAACTCCACGGGCCCGCTCACGTCGATGACGACCGCCGAGTCAGCAGGCGCCCCGGCCCGCTTCGCGACGACCATCGGCAGCCCCTCGATCAGCACGTCACGGGCGATGTACGCGGCGGCCGAGTCCAGGTTGCCCGGCCTGCGCAGCGCCCGCCGGATGTCCTGCTCGTGCACCCAGACGTCGAACGCCCGCAGCATCAGCTGGCGCTCCAGGGTCACCGGCGGCAGTCCCGGCAGGACGTGGCGCACCTCGGCGTCCGGCTTCCGCTTCTCGTTCCGCAGCTGCCGCGAGCGCCGGATGATCGTGTACTCCAGCTCGGAGGTCATCTCCGGCCCGGTGTGGTGCCGCCGCACGTCGACCTGCACTTCCATGTGGCGGCTGGTCTCGTCCACCACGTGGTAGATGTCACGGGGAAGGCTGTGGATGGGGCGGGGATCGCCGAGCAACTCGCACTCGATCCCGATGACATGCGAGACGACGTCCCGGACCGACCATCCGGGGCAGTTCGTCGCGCGGTTCCACTCGCCCTCGGTGAGCGGTTTCACCAGCTCGGATATCGCCTCGATGGACTGCGTCCAGGCATCGGCGTATGGCTGAAGGCTTGGATGGTCGGACACGGGACCCCTCGGCGGTACGGTCGTGCGCGGGCTGGGTGCTCTCAAGTTACGCTGCGCGTGGGTGCCTCGGCAGCGCTTTCGTAGGACGATGCTATGCCCTTCTGGCCCCTCGACTGCATGGACGGTGGTACGGTGCGCGCTTCTTCGGCCCCTTCGACTCTCGACGTTGCTCTCGTGCAGATGCGTGTGGACGAGGACGAGGCGGTCGACTCCCGCCGTTCCCGTGCCGCCGCGCTCGTACGCGCCCAGGCAGGCGCGGACTTGGTCGTGCTGCCGGAACTGTGGACGGTCGGCGCCTTCGCCTTCGGTTCCTTCGCGGACGCGGCCGAGCCCGCCACCCCCGACGGGCCCACGGCCGCCGCGATGTCGGCGGCGGCCCGCGACGCACAGGTCTGGCTGCACGCCGGGTCCGTGGTCGAACGCGCCCCCGGCGGCGCCCTCTACAACACCTCGCTGGTCTTCTCGCCCGAGGGTGAACTCGCGGCCGTCTACCGCAAGATCCACCGCTTCGGCTTCGACCGCGGCGAGGCCGCGCTCATGTCGGCCGGCACGGAACCGGTCACGGTGCCCACCCCGGCGGGCGTGTTCGGCCTGGCGACCTGCTACGACCTGCGCTTCCCCGAGCTGTTCCGCGCCCTGGTCGACGGGGGCGCGCAGGCCCTGGTGGTCCCGGCGGGCTGGCCCGCCGCGCGCGCCGCGCACTGGTCGCTGTTCGCGCGGGCGCGCGCCGTGGAGAACCAGTGCTTCGTCCTCGCCTGCGGCACCGCCGGTACGCACGCGGACGTGCCGCAGGCCGGACGCAGCGCGGTGATCGACCCGTGGGGCGGCACGGTCGCGGAGGCGCCCGACGCGACGGAGCAGGTGGTGGGCGCGGTGCTCGACCTGGGCGAGGTGGCCTCCGTACGGGAGTCCTTCCCGGTGCTCAAGGACCGCGTGCTCTGAGGCGTCGGTCCGCGGGCTACTCCTCGTCGCCGTCCCCCTCGGCCCGCTCCACCAGCCGGTCCACGCACACGGCGACGGCGATCAGTACCACCGGGTCCGAGTCGTCCCGCTCGACCTGCACCGCGTAGGTGTCCCGCACCCGGAACCACTTGCGCGAGATCCGGGCCAGCCGCTCGCCCTCGTACTCGATGTCGTACTCCTTGCCGACCAGGTCGCCGCGGATCTCCAGCTCCTCGCCCGTCGCCAGCTCGGCCCGGTAGACGGTGCGCATCGGGGTGAACCGCTTCTCCCGCACGGTCACCATCACCTCGCCGTCCCGCTCGACGCGCATGGTGTCGCGCAGACTGACGGCCTTTTTGCGGATGACCGCCAGGACGTTCCCGTCCCGGTCCTTCAGCTCGAACGTCTCGCGCAGCCGCAGCGCCTTGCCGTCGATGAGGAAGGCGCGCTCGCCGTTCTCGTCCTCGACCCAGAAGTCGTCCCCGATCCCGAACACGCGTTCCCGTACCAGATATCTCATGCCCCACGCCTTCCCCCGGACCGGCCGGTTCTCACCGCGCCACCGGTCCGTCCGGGGGACGAGGCGGGTGTGCCACCCCGGCCGTATGACCAAGCGAGTGCGCGTACGGGCTCCTGAGCTGCAAGGTCGCTCCTGGCTCGACACCGGGGGCCGGGAGCTGTCCCTCGCCGCCCTGCGGGGGCGCATCGTGGTGCTCGACTTCTGAGTCTCTACAGATGGAACAGAGCAAAACGTCATTCCGTCACTTCGTCACTGGGGCTGTCGGAGAGTCGGCGCGAAGTTGCGCTGTGGTCACCATCCCGACCCCGGCCCCAGCTCGGAACACACTCGCTGGGTGCGACGCCATTTGCCGGGGCCCATCATCGCCCTGACCAGCGGATATCGACCGCCGCAGGCGCGAGAGCGACAGAGTTGACGCCCTGCAAAGCCCGCCGAAGGCCCCACTCCGTGGGGTCTTCGGCCCATCAGGTGCCCCGTCGGATGTCACTCCGGCAGCTGGCTGTACCTCTTCAGCGTCGCCTTGCTGGTGGACCGGTCCACCAGCCGCAGTTCCCAGGGGCCGGTATTCACGTCGAAGTCCTTGCCGAAGCCGACCCACTTCCCGGCCATACGCCGCCCGGTCGGCTCGACCAGGAGTTGGATGGCCCCGTGGTAGCGGGCCCCGTTGTAGTAGCCGTCTGCGGCAGTCTGCTCGACCCACGTACCCGTGACCACGTTGCGATCAACGGTCAGATCCAGCGTGAGTGGGCTGTCCGGGTTGCTGCTCGCCCCAGGCAGACTCTGAACGGTCAGCCGGTTCCCATGCTGGACGATCACTACGTAGTGCCTACCCTCGTACGAGTCGCCCCGGCTCGAAGAGAAGAACTCGTAGCAGCTGAGCCACACGCCCGAAAACGTCTCCTCACCCGTCTGCGCGGTGGGCTGCGCGCCTACAGAGGCAGACGCGACACCGGTTGTGCCGGTCTCCATGTCATGCCCTCCCTTCCCGTCTGCGTGGACTCGTGCCATCGGCAACGGCAGGGCGAACCCCAGTGCCTCGACCGGACGCCCAGTGACCCGTTCTAAGGCCCTGGCGTACACGCCCCGAGGCGTCTTGCTCGTGCCGGACTCCCAGCGCTGCACCAGCCGCTTGGAAGCCTCGTTCGGCTCCCCCAGTTCCGCACCTGCCCGGCGGAGCGCCTTGGCAAAGTCGTCCTGGCTTAAGCGCAGGCCGATACGCACGGCCCGCAGCACATCGTTCGGCACCACGGCGGTCGTCGTCATGACGGCAAAGCTAGACCGAACAGCCATGCAATGACACCGGTTTGACGCCCTGGAGCGCGTCATTACACCCCACTGAGTGACGCCCAGGCGACACCCGAAGCGTCGTCGTTCCGCCCGACCGGCGGCGGGAACATCGCTTCACCAACCGGACCCGGCAAGCGGAAGACCAACGATGACCATGACCGTGCGGGTGTCTCGCGACTCCGGCCAGACGTTCGGCTCTGAGGTGATCTACCCCAGCAGCAGCGCCGAGAAGCCGTTGACCCCCATGGCCTCCGCCGCCTGGCCCCCTGCAAGTGCCCCCGATGTTCCTCACAGACCAGGAAGGCACAGACGTGACGATCACCGACACGACGAAGACCGTGCACGACCTCATCACCCCGGAGCTGAGGGCCGACCTCATCACCATGGTCCGCGAGGACTTCTGGCCGGAGATGACCGACGACCAAGGCCAGCGCGGCGTCAACCAGGTGGCGGCCTTCCTCGCCGTCGCTGCGAACACCACGGAGAGGGCCACGCCCAGCCTTCGCGTGGACCTCTTCTGGCACGCACTCGTGCTCCACACCAAGGACTACGCCAGGGTCTGCGACGCGCTCGGTGGCGGATTCATCCACCACGTCCCCGACCGCAACAACGGCCACAACCCGGCCGAGGCCCGGGCCGCGATGCGTCGGACGGCCGAGATGATCCGATCGGCCGGCTTCGACGTGGACCCGGAGTTCTGGCCGGTCAACGGCGCAGCCGACTGCACCCAGAGCTACGCGGGCTGCTCCGACAGCCCTGTCGCCAAGTAGCTCCGACTCAGGCGGAGCGACTGACCCACGAGAGCTTCAGCCGCCCGGTATCGTGCCGGGCGGCTGTCGCCGTGAACGAGAACGGACAGGTAGTGACTGACGCTCGCAGCACCGCATGGGACACCTACTCGCAGAGCAAGCCCCAGCGGCGGAAGACCAACGCCAAGGGCGAGACCACATGGTTCAACTGGACCCAGTACCCGGACCACGGCCCCCGGGTCGACGTGCTCAAGCTCAACTCGGGAGACAGCGCACTCGACCTCGGGTGCGGGTCCGGAGGAAACGCTGCTCACCTCGCAATGCTCGGCATGAAGTCCATCGGGATCGACCTCTCCGCCAAGCAGCTCGACAAGGCACGCGAGCGCTGGCCGGGCGTGGACGAGATGGAACTCCACCAGGCCGACGCGCTCACCTACCTCGAGGACACGTTCACGATCTTCGATGCGGTCTACAGCGTCTTCGGCGCTGCCTGGTTCACCGACCCCGGTCTACTGCTGCCTATGGTTCACGCGAACCTCAAGCCAGGTGGCGTCTTCGCCTTCTCCCAGCGGCCCCCGGTTGAAGGGTGCTACGGCTGCCAAGCGTCATACATCCCGCGCGGGCCCGAAGAAGACCCCGCTGTCGTCAAGCGGTGGGACTACGAACCCGATGTGTGGGCGCTGATTCTCAAGGAACACGGCTTCGTGGACGTATCAGCGTCCGTGCTTGCCCCACCCCCCGGTAGTCGGCGCACAGGAACCCTGTTCGTCCGGGGCGTCCAAGGGAGCTGGTCCGTGGTGGAGCGGATCCCGTAGCTGCGCAGGGCAACGGCGTCGTACGTCCGTGATCCGGTGTTCATGGGCCAATGGCAAGCTTGAAACATGAACGATGCTGTCCCGGCGCCCACCCCCGCGCCCCGCCGTGCCCGTGTCCGTGCCCCCGAGTTGATCGGCAAGGGCGGCTGGCTGAACACCGGCGGGAAGACTCTGACGCTCGCGGACCTACGAGGTAAGTGTGTTGTCGTAGACTTCTGGACCTTCTGCTGCGTCAACTGCCTGCACGTGCTGGACGAGCTGCGGGAGCTGGAGGAGGCGCACCGCGACAGCCTGGTGATCGTCGGGGTGCACTCGCCGAAGTTCGCGCACGAGGCCGAGCCGCAGGCCGTAGTGGACGCCGTCGAGCGCTACGGGGTGCACCACCCCGTACTGGACGATCCCGAGCTGGCGACCTGGAAGCAGTACGCGGTGCGCGCCTGGCCGACGCTCGTCGTGATCGACCCGGAGGGCTACGTCGTCGCGCAGCACGCGGGCGAGGGCCACGCGCACGCCATCGAGGCCCTGGTGGGCGAACTGACCGCCGAGCACGCCGCGCGCGGCACGCTGCGGCGCGGCGCGGGCCCGTACGTGCCGCCCGAGCCCGCCCCCGGTGACCTGCGCTTCCCCGGCAAGGCGCTGCGGCTGCCCGGCAGTGGGCACCTGCTGGTCTCGGACACCACGCGGCACCAGCTGGTGGAGCTGGCGGCCGACGGCGAGACCGTCCTGCGGCGGATCGGCGACGGCACGCGCGGGCTGGCCGACGGGCCGCCGGAGCGCGCCCGGTTCAGCGAGCCCCAGGGCCTCGCGCTGCTGCCCGACGGCACGGTGATGGTCGCCGACACCGTCAACCACGCGTTGCGTGCCCTCGACCCCGCCGACGGCACCGTCCGCACGCTCGCCGGGACAGGCGGCCAGTGGTGGCGGGGCGCGCCGACCAGCGGCCCGGCGCGCGAGGTGGCGCTCTCCTCCCCGTGGGACGTGGCCTGGTTCGCGGACCGGATGTGGATCGCGATGGCGGGCGTGCACCAGCTGTGGGCGTACGACCCGGCCGAGGGCACCGTCGCGGTCACGGCGGGCACCACCAACGAGGGGCTGGTGGACGGGCCCGCTGCCGAGGCGTGGTTCGCGCAGCCCTCCGGGCTGGCGGTGGGCGGGGACGGCGCGGGCGGCGAGCGGCTGTGGATCGCCGACTCGGAGACCTCGGCACTGCGCTGGATCGACGCCGACGACCCGGCGGCGACGGTCCGTACGGCGGTGGGCACCGGCCTCTTCGACTTCGGGCACCGCGACGGCCCCGCCGCGACGGCCCTCTTCCAGCACCCGCTGGGCGTCACCGCGCTGCCCGACGGCTCGGTCGCCGTCGCCGACACCTACAACCACGCGCTGCGCCGCTACGCCCCCGCGACCGGCGAGGTGACCACGCTCGCCACCGACCTGCGTGAGCCCTCGGACGCGGTGCTCGCGGAGGGCGGCCACGGCGGGCGGCCCGACCTCGTGGTGGTCGAGTCGGGACGGCACCGGCTGACCCGGCTGCGGCTGCCCGAGGAGGCCGTACGGGTCGGGCCGGTGGCGCACCGTACGCAGCGGGCCGCGACGGAGGTCGCGCCGGGGCGGCTGCGCCTGGACGTGGTCTTCCAGGCCCCGGCCGGGCAGAAGCTGGACACCCGCTACGGGCCCTCCACCCGGCTGCGGGTGAGCGCCACCCCGCCGGAACTCCTCGCGCACGGCGCGGGCGACGGCACCGACCTGTCCCGCGAGCTGACCCTGGCCGGCGGGGTGCTGCCGGACGGCTCGGAGTCGGACGGCTCGGAGCCGTCCGGCCCGCTGGAGGGCGTCCTGCACGTCTCCGCTTCGGCGGCCTCCTGCGACGACGACCCGGCGAACCCGTACCCGGCCTGCCACATGCACCAGCAGGACTGGGGCGTCCCGATCCGCCTCACCCCCTCCGGCGCCACCCGCCTCCCCCTGGTCCTGGCCGGAATGGACGAGGAGGCGTAGGCGGCGGCCCGTATGGTGGAGGTGGCAACGGGTCCGCCGAATCCTTCTTGGAGACGTCGATGAGCATGCAGCCTGAGGCATCGGGCAATTCTCCCGGGTACCAGCAGTCCCATCGGATCGCCCAGCCTGCCGGCACTCCCGAGGAACTGCGGGCCGCCCTGGTGATGCTGGCGCCTGACGCGCTGCCGACCTTCGACGCGGAGCGTGCCACGGCGTTGGAGCAGTCCCGGGAGCAGGTGAGCGCTGCACCGCTGCGCCGCTTCGTCGGCCAATGGGCGGTGTACATCGCCGTCGAGCGCCATCCGCAACGCGCCGCACGCTTGCGCGCGCTCGAAGCCCGTGCGGCGGAGACCGACGATCTCGTGGAGGCGAGGTCCCTCGCGTCCGAGATCGGCGGCATCCTCGACTCCGCCTGCGCCGAGGCAGGGATCGAGCAGGGGCGGGGCGAGTTGTGAGCGATCAGGAAGTGTGGCGCTGGGAGTACGACCCGGACGCCGGACACGTCGTGGCTGGGCTTCCTGAGTACCTTGTGACGGAGGTCGAGCGCCTCGCGGGGGAGATGGTGGCGCTCGCAGAGGTCGGGGTCGATGTGACAGAGCTGGGCACAGGCCCCCGTCGAGGTGTGCCGGGCGGCGTGCGTCGGATTCCGCTGCTTGCCGACGGCTGGTTCTACGCCCTGCCGCTTCCTCGCCTGCGCCTCATCGCGGTCACCCGAGTCGTCCCTCCGTTCACCGACCTCTGAACCGCCGACCGGCCCTTCCAGCCCTTCCTGCCCCGCCGTGCGGCGGACACGTCGTGCCGTCGCCTCACTCCCAGGTGTGGCGGTTGGACTCCTCGATGACCGGGGCGGCCGGGCTCGGGGGCTGCATGCGGCGGCGCTTGAAGATGCTGACGTAGGCGGAGAGGCCGAGCAGGCCGACCGCCATCAGGATCAGTCCGGCCACGTCCAGATTGACGCCCTGGACGTCGAGGTCGACGGCCAGGCTGAGGATCGCGCCGAGCGCGAGCATTCCGATGCAGATGATGATGCCCATGGACTCTGCCTCCGTTCGGCTGTTTCCGGGGCGTGTGCTTCCGGGGCGTGTGTTTCCGGGGCGTGCGTGCACCGGGTACCCCGCCGGGCGGAGGTCAACCGGCCGCGCGGTGGGCGGACTTGACCGCGCCGCGCGGCCGGTGCTGCGGCCGGGCCCGCGCCCCGTCGCGCGCCCCGTCCGCGCCTCAGTCCGTCAGGAAGGCGGTCAGGGCGCTCGTCAGCAGGCCGGGGTCGTCGGCGCCGCACAGCTCCCGTGCCGAGTGCATCGAGAGGATGGCGATGCCGATGTCGACCGTGGTGATGCCGTGCCGGGCCGCCGTGATGGGGCCGATGGTGGTGCCGCAGGGGATGGCGTTGTTGGAGACGAAGTGCTGCCACGGCACCCCGGCCCGCTCGCAGGCCGCCGCGAAGATCGCCCGGCCCGAACCGTCGGTGGCGTACCGCTGGTTGACGTTGACCTTGAGGATCGGGCCGCGGTTGGGCATCGGGTGGTGGCCCGGGTCGTGGCGCTCGGCGTAGTTGGGGTGCACGGCGTGGCCGGTGTCGGAGGAGAGGCAGACGGTGCCCGCGTACGCGCGCGCCCGCTCCTCGTAGCCGCCGCCGCGTACGAAGACGGAGCGCTCCAGCACGCTGCCCAGCAGCGGACCGTCCGCGCCCGTGTCGGACTGGCTGCCGTTCTCCTCGTGGTCGAACGCGGCCAGTACGGGGATGTGGCGCAGGCGCGTGGCACCGGCGGCACCGGAGTCCCCGCCCCGCCCGGCCGCCGCCACCAGCGCCGCCACCCCGGCGTGCACGGAGACGAGGTTGTCCAGCCGGGGCCCGGCCAGCAGTTCGCGGTCGCGGCCGAGCAGGGCGGGCGGCTCGACGCTGTGCAGCATCAGGTCCCAGCCGGTGACGTCCTCGGCGGTGAGCCCGTCCTCGGCCGCGAGCCCGCTCTCCTCGACGAGGAAGCGGATCAGGTCGCCCTCGCCCGGCTCGCCGAGCCCCCACAGCGGCGTCATGTGGCGCTGGCGGTCCAGCTTCAGCCCGTCGTTGACCTGCCGGTCCAGGTGGACGGCGAGCTGCGGTACGCGCAGCAGCGGGCGGTCCACGCTGACCAGCCGGGACGTGCCGTCACGCAGCGAGAGCCGCCCGGCCAGGCCGAGGTCCCGGTCCAGCCAGGTGTTCAGCAGCGTCCCGCCGTAGATCTCCACGGCGACCTGCCGCCAGCCGCTCGCGCCGGTGTCGGGGAGGGGCTTGACGCGCAGGTTGGGGGAGTCGGTGTGCGCGCCCACGATGCGGTACGGGGTGGTGGGCCCGGCCCCCTCGGGCACGTACCAGGCCACCAGCGCACCGCCGCGCAGCAGGTACCGGCCGCCCGCCGCCGCGTCCCAGGCGGCGTTCTCCTCGACCCGCTGGAACCCGGCCTTCTCCAGGAGCCGCGCGGCGCTGTCCACCGCGTGGTAGGGGGTGGGCGAGTGGGAGAGGAAGGACATCAGGTCGTCGGTGTGTCCGCCGAGGGGGCGGCTGGCGTCGCTCATCGCTCCAGCATACGAACGCGTGCGCCGGGGGCGGGCGGGCGACCGCCGTACGCGGGACGCCGTACGGGGGCCGCGCGCCGCGCCCGTCCCGCCGGTGCCCGGACGCGCGCGTGCCCCGCTCCCTCCGACGACGGGGAGCGGGGCACGCGCGGGCCGGTCAGAACGCCGACTCGTCCAGCTCCATCACCGAGAGGTCGACCGCCTCGGCCAGGCCGCGCTGCATGGCGACGCCCGGCAGGACGTTCGCCGCGAAGAACTTCGCAGCCGCGATCTTGCCCTCGTAGAAGGGCCTGTCCTTCGCCGAGGCGCCCGCCAGCTTGCCCGCGGCGACGGCCGCGCCGCGCAGCAGCAGGTAGCCGATGACGACGTCGCCGGAGGCCATCAGGAAGCGGGTGGTGTTCAGCCCGACCTTGTAGATGGACTTGACGTCCTTCTCGGTGGCCGCGAGGTCGGTCAGCATCGCGCCGACGATCGCCTCCAGGTCGGCCGCGGAGCGGGCCAGCTGCTCGCGCCCGGCGGCCAGCTCCTCGCCGCCCGCCGCCTCGGCGAGGAACTTCTTGATCTCCTCGGAGAGCGCACTGAGCGCCTGGCCCTGGTCGCGGACGACCTTGCGGAAGAAGAAGTCCTGCCCCTGGATGGCGGTGGTGCCCTCGTAGAGCGTGTCGATCTTGGAGTCCCGGATGTACTGCTCGATCGGGTACTCCTGGAGGTAGCCGGAGCCGCCCAGGGTCTGGAGCGACTGCGCCAGCTGCTCGTAGGACTTCTCCGAGCCGTAGCCCTTCACGATGGGCAGCAGCAGGTCGTTGAGGCGCTGCTCGGCCGAACTGTCCTCGCCCGCGTGCTCCTTGAGGAGGATCTCGTCCTGCACGCTGGCGGTGTAGAGGACCAGCGAGCGCATGCCCTCGGCGTACGCCTTCTGGGTGAGCAGCGCGCGTCGTACGTCCGGGTGATGGGTGATGGAGACGCGCGGGGCGGTCTTGTCGGTGAACTGCGCGAGGTCGGCGCCCTGCACGCGCTCCTTGGCGTACTCCAGCGCGCTGAGGTAGCCGGTGGAGAGGGTGGCGATGGCCTTCGTGCCGACCATCATCCGGGCGAACTCGATGATCTTGAACATCTGGCGGATGCCGTCGTGCTTCTCGCCCAGCAGCCAGCCGCGCGCGGGCTCGTCGGCGTTCGCGCCGAAGGTCATCTCGCAGGTGTTGGAGACCTTGAGGCCCATCTTGTGCTCGACGTTCGTGGCGTAGACGCCGTTGCGTCCGCCCAGCTCGCCGGTCTCCCAGTCGAAGTCGTACTTCGGCACGATGAAGAGGCTGAGGCCCTTGGTGCCCGGCCCGTGGCCTTCGGGGCGGGCCAGCACGAAGTGGATGATGTTGTCCGAGAGGTCGTGCTCGCCGGAGGTGATGAAGCGCTTGACGCCCTCGATGTGCCAGGAGCCGTCGTCCTGCTGGACGGCCTTGCTGCGGCCCGCGCCGACGTCGGAGCCGGCGTCCGGCTCGGTGAGCACCATCGTGGAGCCCCACTGCTTGTCCGCCATCAGCTTGGCGATCTTGTGCTGCTCCTCGGTGCCCTCCTCGTGCAGCACCCCGGCGAACGCGGGTCCGGAGGCGTACATCCACACGGCCGGGTTGGCGCCGAGGATGGTCTCCGCGAAGCCCCACAGCAGCGAGCGCGGCGCGGGGGTGCCGCCGATCTCCTCCGGGACGCCCAGCCGCCACCACTCGGCGTCCATGTACGCCTGGTAGCTCTTGCGGAACGCCGCCGGGAGGGGGGCGGTGTGGGTCTCGGGGTCGAAGACGGGCGGGTTGCGGTCGCCCTCCTCGAAGGACGCGGCCAGCTCGTTCTCCGCGAGCCGGGCGATCTCCGCCAGGACGCTGCGCGCGGTCTCGACGTCCATTTCCGCGAACGGTCCGGTGCCGTACACGCGCTCGCGCCCGAGGACCTCGAAGAGGTTGAACTCGATGTCGCGGAGATTCGACTTGTAGTGCCCCATGGCGACGGCTCCGTTGTGACTCGTTCGTACCGGCAAGTATTCAATCATGATGCTACCCGTCGGTAATAAGAAGCAACCCCTCAACGCCCATGTGTGACTCGTTACTCTTGTCCGCATGTACGGCTACGACCAGAGCGCGCCCCAGGGGCACGGCCACCCGCACGCCGGGCAGCCGCACACCGGGCAGCAGTACGCGCACCAGCAGTACGCCGGTCAGCCGCAGCCGCAGCAGCCGCCGCCTCCGTACGGGCAGCAGCCGCTCTACCCCGAGCCGTCGCCGCCGTCCCTCGCGGAGGCCGTGCGCGGCTTCACCACCGGCACGATGGGTGGGGAGGACTTCCAAGGGATCTTCTCCGGCTCGCGCGTGTACTGCCCGCGCGGTGACACCCCGGGCTTCCTCGCGCTGCACAACACCCAGCAGCCGGTCATCCCGATGTTCACCTCGCTCAAGGAGCTGCGGCGGTACGCGGGCAAGGAGTCCAAGTACTTCGTGATCACCGGCGCCGAGGTGCTGGACCTGCTGCCCTCCGGGTACGGCTTCGTGCTGGACATGGAGGGGGACCACCGGGTCGTGTTCGACGCGAAGGCGGTCGAGGAGATGGTCGACTTCGCGATGCGCCGCATGTACGGCTGACGCGGCCACCGCCGCCTCCGCCCCCACGACAGCCGCCGCCACCGCCACCGCGGTGCCGTGTGCTGTGATCACCCTCACGTCCGCCCGCCTCCCGGGCCGGGTGCCGCCCGGCTGTGTGCTGGTGCCGTTCGCGGTCCCTCGTACGCGCGTCCGGGCAGGTCAGGGCTTCGTGGCATTCCGTTCAATGTTGAACTAGTCTGGGTGTCGAAGAGGAGGTCCACATGCCTGCGATCACCGTGGAGAACCCGCTCACGCTTCCCCGTGTGGCGGAGCCGGGGCCCGAGAACGCCGTGCCGCGCCCGGTGCTCGGCGTGAGCACCGCACCGTCGGGCTTCGAGGGAGAAGGCTTCCCCGTCCGCCGGGCCCTCGCGGGCATCGACTACCGGCACCTCGACCCGTTCATCATGATGGACCAGATGGGTGAGGTGGACTACGCGCCGGGCGAGCCCAAGGGCACCCCCTGGCACCCGCACCGCGGCTTCGAGACCGTCACCTACCTGATCGACGGCGCCTTCGTCCACCAGGACTCCGAAGGCGGCGGCGGCGTCCTGGGCGACGGCGACACCCAGTGGATGACCGCCGGGTCGGGCCTGCTGCACATCGAGGCCCCGCCGGAGGAACTGGTCGTCAGCGGCGGCCTCTTCCACGGCGTCCAGCTGTGGGTCAACCTCCCGGCCAAGGACAAGATGACCGCCCCGCGCTACCAGGACATCGGCGGCGGCCGGGTCCGGCTGCTCAGCACCCCGGACGGCGGCGCGCTGCTGCGCCTGATCGCCGGCGACCTGGACGGCCACCAGGGGCCGGGCGCCACCCACACCCCGATGACGATGGTGCACGCCACGCTCTCGCCGGGCGCGCAGATCACCCTGCCGTGGCGCCGGGACTTCAACGCGCTGGCCTACGTCCTCTCCGGCCGGGGCACCGCAGGTACGGACCAGCGGCCCGTGACGCTGGGTCAGACCGCCGTATTCGGGGCGGGGGACGCGCTCACGCTGCGAGCGGATGTCTCACAGGACTCGCGTACGCCCGCGCTCGATGTCATGCTTCTGGGCGGCCGTCCGATTCGGGAACCAATGGCGCACCACGGTCCGTTCGTCATGAACAGTCATGCCGAGCTGGTCCAGGCGTTTGAGGACTTCCAGGCCGGGCGGCTCGGGCGCGTACCCGCGACCAGGGCCTAGCGCGGCGCGCGGCGGGCCCGTGGCGGCACGGCTCGGCAAGACCCCCTGACCGGGCGGGTGGGATCCCCCCTCCTACTCGCCCAAGTCGGGGCGCGGCACCCCCAATCCCCCCGGCGGGGTGCCGCGCTCCGGCGCCTTCCCGGCCGCGCCCGCGTCGGACGTGTCGCCCGCGTCGGCCTCCCACAGCTCGTACCAGATGCACTTGCCGCCGCCCCGCGGATCGACCCCCCACGCGCCTGCGAGCGACTCCATCAGCAGCAGTCCGCGCCCGGAGGAGGCCAGCTCGCCGGGGGTGCGCCGGTGCGGCAGCTCGTCGCTGTTGTCCGCGACCTCGACGCGGAGCAGCCTCCCGTCCGGCTCGCCGCTGATCTCGGCGAGCATCAGGGCGTCCCCGTCGGTGTGCACCAGCACGTTGGTCAGCATCTCGGACAGCATCAGCACCGCGCCGTCCGCCTGGCCGCCGTCCCGCCAGTCGTGCAGGAGGGTCTGGAGCTGGTGGCGGGCGTCCGCGATGCGCTGGGGCTCGGCCTGCGCGATGGTCAGGACCGTGCGGCGGGCGAGGGCGTGCGGCCTGCCCTCCCCGCCCTCCTCGCCGGTGCCGGGCAGGCAGCGGAGCAGCAGCAGTGCGATGTCGTCCTCGCGGCGGTCGGCCAGCGGCCCCCTGCGGTGGTGCGAGGGCGGCCCGTGCACGGCCTGGACCATGGCGTCGGCCAGTTCCTCCAGCCCGCCCGCCTCCGGGTGCGCCGCCCATACGTCGCGCAGCCGGACCCAGCCGGTGGCCATGTCGTGGCCGCCGGTCTCGATCAGTCCGTCGGTGCAGAGCAGCATCGTCTCGCCGGGCTGGAGCACCAGCCTGGTCGTCGGGTAGTCGGCGTCCGCGTCGAGGCCCAGGGGCAGCCCGCCCTCCGTGGGCCGGATCATCATCGTGGCGTCGGGCATCCGGACCGCCGGGTCGGGGTGCCCGGCGCGGGCGATGTCGAGGAAGCCGGTGTGCGGGTCGGTCTCCATGTAGAGGCAGGTCGCGAACCGCTCGTCGCCCGCCGGGCCCTCGGCGTTCAGGCTGTCCAGGAAGCGGGAGGCGCGGGAGAGCACCCCGTCGGGGTGGTGCCCCTCGGTGGCGTACGCGCGCAGGGCGATCCGCAGCTGCGACATGATCCCGGCGGCGCGTACGTCGTGCCCCTGCACGTCGCCGATGACGATGGCCGTACGCCCCGAGGGCAGCGGCACCACGTCGTACCAGTCGCCGCCGATCTGGAGCCCGCCGCCGGTCGGCACGTAGCGGGCGGCGATCTCCATCCCCGCCACGTCGGGGTCGTGCACGGGCCGCATGGACTGCTGGAGGCCGTGGGACAGCTCCCGCTCCGTGTCGTGCAGAGAGGCGCGGGAGAGCGCCTGGGCCAGCATCCGGGCCACCGTGGAGAGCACCGCGCGCTCGTCCGGGGTGAAGGAGACGGGGTGCGAGAAGGAGGACATCCAGGCGCCGACGGTCCGGCCCGCCACGGTCAGCGGCAGATACGCCCACGAGTGGCGGCCGAAGTCCGCCACCAGCGGCCAGGCGGTGGGGAAGCGGCGGCGGTAGTCGCCGGGGGTCGGCAGGTAGACGGCCCGGCCGGTGCGCACCGCCTGGGCGCCCGGGTAGTCCGTGTCCAGCGGCATGTCCAGGAAGGGGCCCTCGTCGCCGGGGGAGTGCCCGCGGTGGCCGATGACCGTGAGCCGGTCGCCGTGGAGGCCGAAGACGGCGAGTCCGTCCGGGGTGAAGCCGGGCATGGCCAGGGCGCCGGCCACCCGCAGGACCTCCGCGGTGGAGTGGGCCTCGGCGAGCGCCCGGCCCGCGTCCAGCAGGAACGCCTCGCGGGCGCGGCGCCAGTCGCCGGTGACGGTGGTCTGCGCGGGGTTGGCCGCCCGGTCCGCGGCGTCCCGGCCGGGACGGGCGTGCGGGCCGTGCGGGGTGTCCTGGGCGCCGGGGGGCGGGTGCGGGACCTCGGAGATGAGGCCGATCAGGTGGAAGTGGGCGGCCTCGCGTACGGCGGGCGGCGGCGGCGCGGGGCCGGGCGAGGCGGTGCGGCGGGCTCCGGCGGGCGCGCCCGCCGTACGGGCGCCTTCTGTGCGCGCGCCCGCTGCCCGTGCGCCCGCTGCCCGTGCGCCGTTCTCCGGGTGGCCGCCGACGGGGCGCAGCCGCAGCCGTACGGTCCGCACGACCGCGCCGTCGTCCGTGACGACGCGGACCAGCGCCTCGGCGAGGGCGCGCTCCGCGACGGCGAGGGTGACGATGCCCTGGAACTCCACGAAGTCGACGACGTGGATGCGCGCGCGGACGGCCGCCTCGCTCACCGTGAGCGTGCCGTCGGAGCCGGACTCCCAGGGGAGGCCCAGCAGGCGGGCGGCATTTTCGTCCAGGGTCACCGTGCCGGCCGCGTTCTCCCACTGCCAGCGGCCCGTGTCCACGGCCGCCAGTACCTCCTCCGTGCGCATTGTCCTACTTTAACCAGTTCCCGGAGAGCCCCGGCCGCCGCCCCGACCGGTGCCCGCTGCGCGGGGAGGGGGAAATCCGGGCGAGTGCGGCCGGACGGGGACGGTAGCCTTTGGGGGTCCGGGCCGCCCCTCGGCGGCCCCGGCGGCACCCCAGACGCAGCGCAGAGCCCCACCCAGAACCACACCCAGACCCCGCGCCCGACGACTTGGATGAATGATGCATCGGTACCGGTCCCACACCTGCGGCGAGCTACGTGCCAGCGACGTCGGCGGCGACGTCCGGCTGAGCGGCTGGCTGCACAATCGTCGGAATCTGGGCGGCATCCTCTTCCTCGACCTGCGCGACCACCACGGCATCGTGCAGCTGGTCGTCCGGCCCGAGCAGACCGCGGTGAGCGAGCGGCTGAGCGCGCTGTCCAAGGAGAGCGTCATCCGGGTCGACGGCAAGGTCGTCGCCCGCGGGGCGGAGAACGTCAATCCGGAGCTGCCCACGGGCGAGATCGAGATCGAGGTCGGTGAGGTCGAGGTGCTCGGCGCAGCCGAGCAGATCCCGTTCACCATCAACGCCGAGGACGGCGTGAACGAGGAGCGGCGCCTCGAGTACCGCTTCCTCGACCTGCGGCGCGAGCGCATGCACCGCAACATCATGCTGCGCTCCGCCGTCATCTCCTCGCTCCGCCGCCGGATGACCGGCCTCGGCTTCAACGAGATGGCGACGCCGATCCTGTCCGCCACCTCCCCGGAGGGCGCCCGCGACTTCCTGGTCCCCTCCCGGCTGCACGCGGGGCGCTTCTACGCGCTGCCGCAGGCGCCGCAGCAGTTCAAGCAGCTGCTGATGATCGCGGGCTTCGACCGCTACTTCCAGATCGCCCCCTGCTTCCGCGACGAGGACGCGCGCGCGGACCGTTCGCCCGGCGAGTTCTACCAACTCGACGTCGAGATGAGCTTCGTCGAGCAGGAGGACGTCTTCCAGGTCATCGAGAAGGTGATGACCGACGTCTTCGAGGAGTTCGGCCGCGGCCGGCACGTGACCTCGCCCTTCCCGCGCATCCCGTTCCGCGAGGCGATGCTCAAGTACGGCTCGGACAAGCCGGATCTGCGTGCCGAGCTGGAACTGGTCGACGTCTCGCAGGTCTTCGCGGGCAGCGGCTTCAAGGCGTTCGCGGACAAGCACGTACGCGCGCTGGCGGTGCCGGACACGGCCGGCCAGCCGCGCAAGTTCTTCGACCAGATGGGCGAGTTCGCGCAGGAGCATGGAGCGAAGGGCCTCGCCTGGGTGCGGGTCGGCGACGACGCGCAGCTGACCGGCCCCATCGCCAAGTTCCTCACCGAGGAGGACGTGACCGCCCTGCTCGCGGCGGTGAACGCCAAGCCGGGCACGGCGGTGTTCTTCGGCGCGGGCGAGTTCGACGAGGTCTCCAAGATCATGGGCGCGGTGCGCGTCGAAGCGGCCCGCCGCACCGGCCAGTTCGCCGAGGACGTCTTCCGCTTCTGCTGGATCGTGGACTTCCCGATGTTCGAGAAGGACGAGGAGACCGGGAAGATCGATTTCTCGCACAACCCGTTCTCGATGCCGCAGGGCGGCCTCGAAGCCCTTCGGACCAAGGACCCGCTGTCCATCCTGGCCTGGCAGTACGACATCGTGTGCAACGGCGTCGAGCTGTCCTCGGGCGCCATCCGGAACCACGAACCGGAGGTCATGTTCGAGGCGTTCGGCATCGCGGGGTACTCGGCGGAGGAGGTCGAGCGCGAGTTCGGCGGCATGCTCCGCGCGTTCCGCTTCGGCGCCCCGCCGCACGGCGGCATCGCCCCGGGCGTCGACCGCATCGTGATGCTGCTCGCGGACGAGCCGAACCTCCGCGAGACGATCGCCTTCCCGCTCAACGGCAACGCGCAGGACCTGCTGATGGGCGCGCCCTCCGAGGTGGACGACGCCCGCCTGCGCGAGCTCCACCTGTCGCTGCGCAAGCCCGCGCAGAGCAAGCCCGCGCAGAGCAAGCCCGCGCAGAGCAAGCCCGCGCAGAGCAAGCCCACGGAGAGCAAGCCGCAGGACGGCGCGGCGGACTGATCCCGGCGGACTCTTCGACGACGCGCCCCCGGGCGCCCCGGCAGCGGGGCACCGGGGGCGCGCACCTGCCCGCGGCGTCGCCGCCTACGGGCGCGTGACGCTGCCGGGTGTGGCGCCGGCGCCGCCTCCGACAACCGGTGGCTCCGCGGGGTGCGAGGGGTCCGAAGGGTGCGGGGCGGGTGTGTTCGACTCCGCGCTGGGAGTGAGGGCGGCCGGACCGGACGGGGTGTCGCGAGGCTCGGGGCCGCTGGGGCCGCTGGTCGGGGGCTCCTCCGAGGGACCGGGGCTGGTGGGTTCGGGCGACACCGACGGTGCGGGCGGCGTGGGTGGTGCCGACGGGACCGAGGGGCTGTTCGCGGGCGGCGGGGTGAGCGGGGCCGTCGGGGACGAGGGGGCGCCGGGCGCCGAGAGCAGGAACGGCAGCGCGACGACGGCGGCGACAGCGCACGCCAGGCCTGTCCCGGTCGCAGCCCGCAGCAGCCGGCGGCGGGCCGCACCGCGGCGGACGGCTTCGTACCGGCCGGGGGGCGGACCGAGGTGGTCGGGGGCCGGCCGCAGGAGGACGGCGAGCGGGTCGTCGGCGTCGAAGTCCGGACCGTCGTCAGAGTGTGTGATCAAGACTTCTCCCCAGGTGGGCGCGGAGCAGTTCGCGGGCCGCGTGGAGGTCGGCCTTGACGGTTCCTTCCTTGCGCCCGGTCAGCAGGGACACCTCACGGATCGGCATGTCAGCGTAGTAGTGCAGCAGTATCGGGACGCGCAGCCGTTCCGGCAGCGACTGGACGAGCAGGCGCACCGACGGGTCCGCCTGCCCGGTCTCCGCGGCCGGCGGGCGGACGGTGGCCTCGACGGTGGCACGGTGCACGGCTCTGCGTTCGCGCTCCAGCTTGCGCCAGTGGTCCCGTACGAGGTTGGCCGCGGTGACGTAGAGGAAGCCGCGGGGCTGTGCCACGGACGTCCAGCGCGCCCAGAGCCGGGTGAACGCCTCCGAGGCGATCTCGTGGGCCGTCTCGTCGTCGTCGACCAGCCGTCGGCACCAGCCGGCGAGGCGCGGGTAGAGGGCGGCGAACAGCTCGGACGCTGCCTCCTCGCGGGACCGCTTCTTCAACGCTCTCCAGGGTTGTGCGGGTGGTGCGGTGTGTGCGGGCGCTCGGGAGGAAGGAGCCCGGACCGTGGGCGTACGTTCCCTCGGCCCGGGCTCAGGGTTCCCGATGGCGGCCCCGGCGGCTGGGCGTCGGCCCGTGACGGGTCAGCTGCCCGCCGGGCTGAGCGTGGCGAAGACGATCACGCTGTCGCGGTACCCGTCCTCGGTCAGGGGCCCGCCGCAGGTGATGAGCCGAAGCTCCGGACGGCCCACGTTCCCGTAGACCTCGTCCGTCGGGAAGTCCGCCTGGGCGACCGTCCGCACGCTGCTGACGGTGAACACCGCCTTCGTGCCGTTCTCCAGGCGCGCCGTGATCCGCTCGCCCCGCCGCAACCGGGCGAGGTCACGGAAGACCCCGTCCCCGAAGTCGCCGACCCTGACATGGCCGAGGATCACCGACGGGCCGGTCTGGCCCGGCGTGGGCGAGTGCCGGTACCAGCCCGCCCGGTCGTTCGCCTCGATCGGCGGCACCTCTGCGGTGCCGTCGGTGGCCAGCCCCAGCTGCATGACCCGGGTGTCGACCCCGATGGCCGGTATCCGCAGGCTCACCGGGACCGAACGCCTGAGGGCCTCCGCCGTGCCGGGGGAGGGCCGTGCGGACGACGGCGTGCTCCGGGGGTGTCCGGCCGGGCCCGGGTCTGTGACCCGGACACCCGAGCCTGAACCCGAGCCCGAGCCCGAGCAGCTGACGAGCAGCGAGGCCATCGCCGCCGTGGCGAACGCGCGCCTGGAGACCGGGGTCATGCCCCGGTCGCCCGCCGGCGGCGTACGAGGTAGACCGCCGCGCCGCTGAGGGCGAGCGCCGCGGCAGCGCCGCCGCCGAGCAGTGCACCGCCGGGCCCGGACTGCTCCTGCGCCGCCTCCGCACCGGTGTCGGGCGCGCCGTCCGGCACGGCGGAGACCTGGCTCGGCGCCGGGGTGGGCACCGATTCCTCGGGCGCCGAGTCCTCCGGCGCCTGGGACTCGGCCGGGGTCACCGGCGGTTCGCTGGGCGCGGGTGCCTCGGTCGGGGTCACCGGCGGTTCGCTGGGCGCGGGTGCCGAGGAGGGGGCCTCGCTCGGTGCGACGCTCGGAGCCGGGGACGGGCTCGTTCCGTCGGCGAACGCGGGCGCCGCGCCCGCGAACACGACGGTGCACGTGAGTGCTATGGCGCTGAGGACAGTTCGGCGCATGAGTCGCTCTCTTTCGTCGTCCCGCCGCGTTTCTGCTCGGCGCGGTGGGCTGGGGTGCGGATCGTGAGGAGAGACGAGGCAGCGGCGGAGCGCGTTGTAAAGAGATGGCAAAGTCGTCAGGCTCTCGCAAGAGGCGGGTCCCGGGCGGTTGTCAGTGGGCCTGCCTACGATGACGGGGTGACTGATCAGCAGCGGCCCGGGCCCGAGGACGTACGCCGTCTCTCGCTCTCCCTCCCCGAGACCACCGAGGTGCCGGCCTGGGGGATGCCCACCTTCCGGGTGGCCGGGAAGATGTTCGTGACGATGCCGGACGACGAGTCGTCGTTCGCGGTGCGCTGTCCCCGGATCGAGCGGGAGGAGCTGATCAAGGCGGAGCCGGAGAAGTTCTGGGTGCCGCCGCACGAGTTCAGCTCCGCGTGGGTCCGCGCCCGGCTCGCCGCGCTGGAGAACGTCGACGAGCTGCGGGACATCCTCACGGACTCCTGGCGCCAGGCCGCCCCGCCCGGACTGTCAGGGCCCGGCCCGGGCGCTGTCGGGTAGGGCGGCGCCGGGAGGCGGCGGGCGTTGCCCTCGCGCCTGGGCAGGGGCTATGGTGCCTGCGGCTCTGTTGTCTCCGATCGAGGTGGACGTTGCGCATCTGAGGTTCGCGATCACCGCGCCGTACGGCTCTCGCCGTACGCCCGTCACGCCGTAGCGCCCTCGTCGGCGCCCGTGACCTTGCGTGGAGGCGACCTCGGTGCACAGAGCCGTCCCCCGATCTCCCGGTACGGCCCGGTCGCCGCGTGGTGCTCGCAGACGAAGCCCCCGCCCACCACGCTGCGACTGCGAGAACCCCATGGCGACACCTCCCACCCCCGCCACCCCCGGCGCCTCCCTCACCTGCTCCGCCCTCTCGTTCCGCTGGCCGGACGGCACGGCCGTCTTCGACGGGCTGTCCGTCTCGGTCGGCCGGGGCCGCACCGGGCTCGTCGGCGCCAACGGCGCGGGCAAGTCCACCCTGCTGCGGCTGCTGGCCGGAGTGCTGCGGCCCGCCTCGGGGTCGGTGACCGTCGGCGGCAGCCTGGCCTACCTGCCGCAGAACCTCACCCTGGACACCGCGCTGCGCGTGGACGAGGCGCTGGGCGTCGCGGAGCGGTGCGCCGCGCTGCGCGCCATCGAGGCCGGGGACGTGCGCGAGGAGCACTTCGAGACGATCGGTGACGACTGGGACGTCGAGGAGCGGGCCGCCGCCACCCTCGGCGCGCTCGGGCTCGGCGAGGTCGCGCTCGACCGCACCGTGGGCCAGCTCTCCGGCGGCGAGACGGTCCTGCTGCGGCTGGCCGCGCTGCTGCTGGAGCGCCCCGACGTGCTGCTGCTCGACGAGCCCACCAACAACCTCGACCTGTACGCGCGCCGCCGGCTCTACGATGCCGTCGACTCCTGGCGCTCCGGCGTGCTCGTCGTCGTCAGCCACGACCGCGAACTGCTGGAGCGCGTCGACCGCATCGCCGAGCTGCGCGCCGGTTCGGTGAGCTGGTACGGCGGCGGCTGGTCCGCCTACCAGGAGGCCCTGGCCACCGAACAGGAGGCGGCGGGACGGGCGTTGCGCGCGGCCGAGGCGGACGTCCGCCGCCAGCAGCGGGAACTGGCCGAGACCCAGGTCAAGTTGGCCCGCCGCCAGCGGCAGAGCAAGAAGCTGGACGCGCAGCGGCGGGCACCGAGGATCGTCGCGGGGGAGAAGAAGCGCTCCGCGCAGGAGTCCGGGGACAAGCTGCGCGGCCTGCACGAGGACCGGCTCGACGAGGCGCGCGAGCGCCGCGAGGAGGCCGCGGGCGCGATCCGCGACGACGCCGAGATCCGGGTCCGCCTGCCGCACACCGCGGTGCCCGCGGGCCGTACGGTGCTGACCGTGCGTGAGCTGCGCCCCCGGTTCGGCAGGCTGCGCGAGGGCAGCTTCCAGGTGCGCGGACCGGAGCGGATCGCCCTGGTCGGGCGCAACGGCGCGGGCAAGACGACGCTGCTGCGCACCCTCACCGGCGAGCTGGCTCCGCACTCCGGCGAGGCCGAGACCTCCGTACCGCTGCGGTTCCTGCCGCAGCGCCTGGACGTGCTGGACGAGGAGCTGAGCATCGCGGCGAACGTCGCCCGCCTGGCCCCCGGCGTCACCGACAACCACATCCGCTCGCAGCTCGCGCGCTTCCTCTTCAAGGGGGCACGGGCGGAGCAGCTGGCGGGCACCCTCTCGGGCGGCGAGCGCTTCCGCGCCGCGCTGGCGGCGATGATGCTGGCCGCACCGGCCCCGCAGCTGCTGCTGCTGGACGAGCCGACGAACAACCTGGACGTGGCCAGTGTCGAGCAGCTGACGAGCGCGCTCGCCTCGTACGAGGGCGCGCTGCTGATCGCGGGCCACGACCTGGCGTTCCTGGAGGCGGTCGGCGTCACCCGGTGGCTGCTGCTGGACGAGGAGCTGCACGAGACGACGGCCGAGGACGTCCGCGCCCTCCTGGGCGCGACCGGACCGAACCCGGCCTGACCGGCGGGCCGCGCGCGTTCGCGGAAGGCTGCTCCAGGTTCGTGGCGGGCTTCAGCCCGCCTTCGGCTCCTCCAAGCGGGGGAAGAGGACCGCGCCCTTGGTGACCGTCGCGCCCTCCGGGAGCTGGCCCCAGCGGCCGGTGTCCTGGACGGGCTGGCCGGCGAGGGGGCCGAGGGCGGGTTCCGCGCCGAGGGAGGTCCACAGCTTCTCGGCGGTCTCCGGCATGACCGGGTGGAGCAGCACCGCGCAGGCGCGCAGGGATTCGGCGGCGGTGTAGAGGATCGTCGCGAGCCGGGCCTGGGCCTCCTCGGAGGTGTCCTTGGCGACCTTCCAGGGCGCCTGCTCGGTCAGGTAGCCGTTGACCTGCTTGATGAAGTCGAAGACGGTCGCGATGCCGCCGGAGAAGTCCAGCTCCTCGCCGATGCGCCGGTCGGCCTCGGTGACGGCGTGCGCCAGCCCGTCCGCCACGGCCCGTTCGGCGTCGCCCGCCTCACCGGGCGCGGGGAGCCTGCCGTCGAAGTACTTGCCGACCATCGCGGCGACCCGCGAGGCCAGGTTCCCGAAGTCGTTCGCCAGCTCGCTGGTGTAGCGGGCGGTGAAGTCCTCCCAGGAGAACGAGCCGTCCTGGCCGAAGGCGATGGCCCGCAGGAAGTACCAGCGGTAGGCGTCGACGCCGAAGTGCTCGGTCAGCTGCCGGGGGGAGATGCCGGTGAGGTTGGACTTGGACATCTTCTCGCCGCCGACCATCAGCCAGCCGTTCGCGGCGACCCGGCCGGGCAGCGGCAGGCCGTTCGCCAGCAGCATCGCGGGCCAGATCACCGCGTGGAAGCGGAGGATGTCCTTGCCGACCAGGTGGACGTCCGCCGGCCAGGTCTCCTCGAACTTCGCCTGGTCCGAGCCGTATCCCACGGCGGTGGCGTAGTTGAGCAGCGCGTCGATCCAGACGTAGATGACGTGCTTGTCGTCCCAGGGGACGCGGACGCCCCAGTCGAAGGTCGACCGGGAGATGGAGAGGTCCTCAAGGCCCTGGCGGACGAAGCTGACGACCTCGTTGCGCGCGGACTCGGGCTGGATGAAGCCGGGGTTGCGCGCGTAGTGCTCCAGCAGCTGGGGGCCGTACCGGGAGAGCTTGAAGAAGTAGTTCTCCTCCTTGAGCATCTCCACCGGCTTCTTGTGGATGGGGCACAGCTTCTGGCCCGCGAAATCGGCCGACTCCGCCGAGCCGTCGAGCAGGTCGCCGGGGGACTTGTACTCCTCGCAGCCCACGCAGTACGGGCCCTCGTAGCCGCCCGGGTAGATCTCGCCCTTGTCGTAGAGGTCCTGGACGAACTCCTGTACGCGGGCGGTGTGCCGGGTCTCGGTGGTGCGGATGAAGTCGTCGTTGGCGATGCCGAGGTGCTCCCACAGGGGCTTCCACGACTCCTCGACCAGCCGGTCGCACCACTCCTGCGGGGTGACCCCGTTGGCCTCGGCGGTGCGCATGATCTTCTGGCCGTGCTCGTCCGTGCCGGTGAGGAACCACACCTTCTCGCCGCGCTGGCGGTGCCAGCGCGTGAGCACGTCGCCCGCGACGGTCGTGTAGGCGTGGCCCAGGTGGGGAGCGTCGTTCACGTAGTAGATCGGGGTCGAGACGTAGTACGCCCGCCCCGCCTCCGCCGTCCCGCTCTGCCCGGTCTGCCCGGTCTGCTCAAGTCCAGTGGCCGCCATGGCCGAAATCCTAACGGGCGGTGCGGGTGCGCCCGCCCGTCGGCGGAGCGTGCCCGGACGGTCATCGTCCGCCGCCGGCGGACGGCCGCGTACGCCGGGCGGTGGACGCGGGCGTAGGGGTGTCAGGGGGTGCGGGGGTGGTGCTGGTGTCACCTGAAGAGGCCGGGTAGTGCCCTGGGAGCCGTGCCCCGCGCTCCCTAGCGTCATCGGTGACACCGGAGAGCACCGGTGACCAGAGCGCGGAGGCAGTCGTGGCAAGTCAGCACACGTACGACGAGCTGGGGTTTCCCCTGGCGAAGGAGCCCGGGGGTGACCGCTGGACGGTACGGCTCGACGACGTGCGCAGGGTCTACGGCAAGAGTGGTCGCGCCGCGTCCGTCGCCGCCCTGGACGGGGTGAGCGTCGGCTTCGCGCCGGGCAGCTTCACGGCGGTGATGGGACCGTCCGGCTCGGGCAAGTCCACGCTGCTCCAGTGTGCGGCCGGGCTGGACCGGCCCACCAGCGGGTCGGTGACGCTGGAGGGGCGGGAGCTGGGCGGCCTGCGGGAGCACGCGCTGACCAAGCTGCGCCGTGAGCGGATCGGCTTCATCTTCCAGAGCTTCAACCTGCTGCCCGCGCTGACCGCCGCGCAGAACATCACGCTGCCGCTGAAGTTCGCGGGCAGACGGCCCGACCGGGGCCGGATCGCCGACGTCATCGCGCGGGTCGGCCTCACCGACCGGGCGGGGCACCGTCCCGCGGAACTCTCCGGCGGCCAGCAGCAGCGGGTGGCCATCGCGCGCGCCCTGGCCGTCCGGCCCGCCGTGCTCTTCGCGGACGAGCCGACCGGCGCGCTGGACACCCGTACCGCCGCCGAGGTGCTGGGGCTGCTGCGCGAGACGGTGCGGGCGGAGGGCCAGACCATCGTGATGGTCACCCACGATCCGGTGGCCGCCGCGTACGCGGACCGGGTCATCTTCCTGGCCGACGGGCACCTCGTGGACGAGCTGGTGGCGCCGAGCGCCGACGCCGTCGCGGAACGCATGACGCAGGCGCAGGCCATGGCCAAGGGCGGGGTGCGCTGATGCTGGTACTCGCCGCGCGCACGCTGCGCTTCCGGATGGGCGCCGCGGTGGCGACCCTCCTCGCCCTCTTCTTCGGCGTCACGATCGTGATGGCCTGCGGCGGCCTGCTGGAGACCGGCGTACGCAACAACGCGCCGCCGGAGCGGCTGGCGCGGGCCGACGTGCTGGTCACCGGGGACCGCTCCTTCGCGGTGCCGGGACTGTCCGCCGAAGACGGCGAGAAGGCCGTGCTGGAGGAGCGGGTGCCGGTGGACGGCGCGCTGCTGGCCGCCGTACGCGGGGTGGAGGGGGTCGGGGAGGCCGTCGCCGAGCGGACGTTCGACGCGGCGCTGCTGCCCGGCGGGGGCGGGGGAGGCGGCCCGCGTACCGAGGTGCAGGCGCACGGCTGGGCCTCCGCGCCCATGACCCCGTACGGGCTGCGCGGTGACGGCCGCGCCCCCGAGGGTGCCGACGAGGTGGTGCTCGACGGGCGGACCGCCCGTGCCGCCGGGCTCAAGGCGGGGGACACGGTGCGGATCGCCGCGCGCGGCGGTTCCCGCGAGTACACCGTGACCGGTGTCGCCTCGCCTGCCGCGGGCGAGGCGAGCGTTCCGCAGCGCACCGTCTTCTTCTCGGACGAGCGCGCCGACTCCCTCGCGCACGGTGTGGTCAGCGACATCGCCGTCACGGCGGCGCGGGGCCAGGACGTCGGCGCCCTGAAGGCGGCCGTGGCGGAGGCGGTCGGTGACGCCCCGGTCAAGGTCGTCACCGGGGACGACCGGGGCGCAGTGGAGCACCCCGGCGTGCTCACCGGCAAGGAGGACCTGATCGTGCTGGCGGCCGTCTTCGGCGGGCTGGCCACGGCCGTCGCGATCTTTGTCGTCTCCTCCACGATCGCGCTCTCCGTCCAGCAGCGGCAGCGCGAGTTCGCCCTGATGCGCGCCGTCGGCGGCACGCCGCGCCAGCTGCGCCGGATGCTGCTGGGCGAGACGCTGCTGGTGGCCGTGGTGGCGGCGGCGGGCGGCTGGTTCACGGGGCCGGTGGTGAGCCGCTGGCTCTTCGACCGGCTGGTGGCCGGCGGCCTGGTGGAGGACGTGGTCGAGTACCGCCTCGGCTGGGTCCCGGCGGTCGCCGCAGGCGGCGCGCTGCTGCTCACCTCGCTGCTCGGCGGCTGGATCGGCGCCCGCCGCGCGGTGCGCGCCCGGCCCACCGAGGCGCTGGCGGAGGCCGCGCTCCAGCAGCGCTGGCTGCACCCCGTACGGCTGATCCTGGCGCTGCTCTTCCTGGCGGGCGCGGCGGCCCTGGCCATCATCACGCTGCTGGTGTTCGACGGCCCGATCGCCGCGAGCACGGCGGGGCCCACCGTGATGGTCGCCGCGATCGGCCTGGCGCTGCTGGGCCCCGGGCTGACCAAGGTGCTGACGGTGGTGCTGTCCTGGCCGGTGCGGGCGTTCAGCGGCGTGAGCGGCGAGCTGGCGGTGCTCAACAGCCGGGCGCGCACCGTACGGCTGGCCGCCGTCGTCACCCCGATCATGCTGGCCTCCGGCATCGCCACCGGGCAGCTCTACCTCCAGACGACCCAGATCGCGGCGAGCGAGGCGGCGTTCCGGGAGAACCTGCGCGCGGACGCGGTGGTCACCTCGGCGGCGGGCGGCGTCGATCCGGGCCTGCTGGACGCCGTACGGGCGGCGGACGGCATACGGGCCGCCGGCGCGTACGTGACCAGCACCGGGTTCCTGGAGGACGTCGACGGCGGCAGCCAGGACGAGGACGGCCTGCCGCTCCAGGGCGTCAGCGCCGACGCGGCCGGAGAGACGACGGCCGTCACGGTCACCTCCGGCAGCCTGGCGGAGCTGCGCGGCGCCGCGATCGCGCTGCCCCAGGCGCGGGCGGACGATTTCGGGGTGGAGCTGGGGGACACCGTACGGCTGCGGCTGGGTGACCGGGGTGCCGAACGGGTGCGCGTGGTGGCGCTGTTCGAGGGGCGGGCGGGCTACGAGACCGCGCTCACCCCGGCATCGCTGCTCGCGCCGCACACCACCGAGGGGCTGCCCGAGCAGCTGCTGGTGACCACCGAGCCCGGAGTGGACGCGAGGGCCGCGCTGGCCGGGGTGGCCGAGCGGCACCCGGGCCTGTCGGTGGCGGGCCGGGAGGCGCTGGAGGCGTCGAACGCCGAGGACGCGCGCACCCAGGCGTGGATCAACTACCTGATGGTCGGGCTGATCGTGGGCTACACGGCCATCGCGGTCGTCAACTCGCTGGTGATGGCCACCCGCAACCGGCGCCGCGAGTTCGGGCTGCAGCGGCTGTCCGGCGCCTCGCCGGGCCAGGTGCTGCGGATGATGACGGTGGAGGCGCTGCTCGCCACGGCGATGGGGCTGATCCTCGGCGTGCTGGTCGCCTCCACCTCGCTGATCCCGTTCAGCGTCGCCGCCACGGAGAGCTGGCTGCCGTCCGGGCCGCTGTGGATCTTCGGTGCGGTGGCCGGTACGGCGGCGGCGCTCGCGCTGACCGCGACGCTGCTGCCGACCTGGGCGGCGCTGCGGCAGCGCCCGGCGCGGGCGGCGCTGGCGAACACGGACTGACCGGGGGCGGGCCCGGCGCGGCTGTCAGTGCCGGGTGCCACGATGGCGCTCATGGAGACCGACGCGTGGGGGCCGCTGCTCAAGCGGTGGAGCGAGGAGTGGCTGGCAGCAGAGGCCGCGGAGTACCCGGAGGAGTTCGAGGGTCTGGATGAGGACCTCGTGCGGGAGCGCTGGCTGGGCTTCGCCCCGGCCGGCCCGGGGCGGATAGCGGCCCTGGAGGAGCGGCTCCGGGCGCTGGGGGTGTCGGCGCCGCTGCCGCCGTCCCTCCGGTCCTTCCTGGAGACGACGGACGGCTGGCGGCACGCGGGCGGCTCCGTGTATCTGCTGGCGGGGGCGGACGGCATCAGCCCCTACGCGGACGGGCACGGCCTCCAGGCCCTGTACGAGGAGAACCTGGGCGACGATCCGGCCGAGGAGGAGGTGCTCCGGGCCGGGATGTGGGGGCGGGCGCTCCAGCTGTCGCTCGACTCGGACATGACGGACGTGCTGCTCGACCCCGGGGACGTGGACGCCGACGGCGAGTGGGCGGTGTACGTGCAGAAGGGCTGGGATGCCGAACCTCCGCGCCGGTACGCCTCGTTCCGGGCGTTCATGGCGGCCATGTACAAGGAGTTCTACCGCTTGGGAGGCAGCCACCCCGGGTTCGAGACCGAGGTGACGCGTGACCTCGACGCCCAGGTGGAGGAGGCCCGGACGGCCGCTCTGCGCGGTGAGCCGGATGCGGCGCTCGCCGTCTTCGACCATGCGGAGGAGTTCGGCAGAGACCGGGCCGGACTGCTGGCCCGGCAGCTTCGGGCACTGACCGACCGGCAGGTCTGGGTGCCGGTCGACCCGCGTATGGACGATCCGCTGTACGCGCGGGAGGTGCTGCCCCTGAAGGTGCGGAACCACCTCGGTTCGCGTTCGCGCCACAACGACGACTGGGTGCTCGGCCCGGTGACGGAGGACTACGCCGCGGACCGGGAGCGGGCCGCGGCCGTGCTGGCCCGGATCAGGCAGCGCACCTACGAGTACAGCTCACCGGGCCCCTTCGGGCGCGCGGTGGAGGAGGCCCGGGAGCTGGCGCGGTGGGGGGACACGGACGGAGCGTGGCGGGTGCTCGCGGCGGCCGTTCCGCGGTGGGAGCCGTACGGGGAGGACCACGTGGCCCCGTTCGGCCTGCTCGGTGACCCGCTGCTCGGCCCGGTCGTCACACCGGAGCGGGGGCGGCAGCTGCTGACCACGCCCCGCGCCGGTCAGCGGGCGGCGGCTCCGGCCCCGCCACGGATGCCCGCCGCAGGGGCGGAGCCCGAGGGCCTCGGGTGGCTGGCGGAGTCGCACCGTACAAGCCCCCTGGGTCTCCAGAGCTACCGGTTCGTCCTCGTGGCGGGCATACGGCCGAAAGAGCTGGCGGAGCGCTTCGGCACGGGCCCGCTGGAGCCGGTGGCGAGCCAGGACGATCTGTGGGAGTTCCCGTCCTCCGGGCAGCCGCAGCGCCGCGGCCCCTTGGCCCGGATCGGGGCCCGGGACGGCTGGAGCTTCGCCTTCGAGACGGCCCACTGGCCCCGCTTCGACGCCGCCCGCCTGGCCGACCCCGGCACCGCGCTCTCGCGCGGCACCCGTGCCCTCACGGTGTGGTGGGAGCCGGGCCTGTTCCACTGCGCCGTCGCCGAGGACGGCGAGCAGCGGTACGCCTTCACGGTCCACCAGGCCGAGCGCCACCGGACGGGCGCTCTCCCCGCCGCCCTCTCCCCCGACCACCTCTTCCCCAACCCTGCCGGCCCCGCCGCCGACCACTCGGACGAGGCCCGCGCGCTGGACGCGATAGCGGCGGCGTTCGGGGTCTCACTGCCCCGGTTCGCGCTGACCGAGGGCAGGCTGCACGTCCTGCCGACCCGGCCGTGGACGAGGTCGCCGGAGCCAGGAGGGGCGTCTGCGTCGGTCTCGGTCACGCTCCGGTAGCCCGGGGCCGGGGCCGGGGCCGGGGCCGGGGAAGCGGCGGCGGAAGAGGCGGTACGAGAGGGCGTACTGCGCGGCCGTGCCCAGCACCATCGCGAGCCACACCCCCCGTACCCCGAGCGCGGGCACCGCGCTGAGCCCGTACGCGAGCGGGAGCTGCACCGCCGCGCCGTACAGCGTGATCCGGAACATCGCACGGGCCAGCCCGCCGGCCATGAACACACCGCCGAGGCTTACCACCCCCGCCAGCGCCACCAGATAGAACGCGAGGAAGACGAGCAGCACCCGGCCCTCAGCGATCACCTCGGGGTCGTCGGTGAAGGCGCGCAGCAGCGGCCGGCCGCCCAGCGCGAGCACCGCCCCCGCCCCGGCCGCCAGCACCGTGGCGACCCGCAGCGCCTGCCGTCCGACGACCGCACCGGCTCCCGGCGTGTCGCTCCCCTCCTGCGCCAGCAGGATGCTCGCGGCCTGCCGGACGGCGTAGCACGCCATGGTGGCGAAGAGGAGCACCTTCGTGCCGATGCCGTACGCGGCCAGCGGCGCCGCCCCGAACCGGGCCACGACGCCGACCATCGCCATCGCGAGGCCCATCCGCGTGACGAAGTCGCCGGAGGCGGGCAGGCCGACGGCCAGCACCCGGCGCAGCGCGGCGGCCGTCGCGCCGGGCGTGCACCGCCTGCCGTGCCGCCTGCCGCGCTGTCCGGCGCGCGGGCGCCCGTGCGGCAGGCGCCGCAGCAGCCGCCGTAGCAGCAGCAGGCTCACCGCGAGCGCGACGGCACGCCCCAGCGCCATGCCCAGCGCCGCGCCTTGGACGCCCAGCCGGGGCAGGCCCGCCAGGCCGTAGATCAGCAGCGGGTCGAGCAGCAGCACGAGCGCGTTGGCCAGGATCGCCGTCCGCATCGGGGTACGGGTGTCGCCCGCGCCCTTGAAGACACCGTCGACGGCGTTCTGCGCGAAGAAGACGGCCAGCCCGGGGAAGGAGACCGCGAGGAACTCCGCGGTGAGCCGGAAGACCTCGCCGCCCCCGCCGGTGAACAGCGCGGCGATCGGCCCCCTGGCCAGGAAGCCGCCGACCACGACGACGGGGGTGATCAGCAGCCACAGCACACCCGCCGCCCGTACGACCGGGACCACCTGTGCGGCGGCCCGGTCGCGGCCGAGCCGCTCGGCGAGGACGACGGTGGTGCCGACGTTCGCCAGCAGGATCACGCCGAGCAGCACGTTCTCCAGCGTCGTGGCGACGGCCACCGCGCCGACCGCCGCCGCGCCCAGCCGGGACACCCACAGGGTGTCGATGATCCCGGCCACCACGCCCGAGAGCAGCTCCAGGTAGACCGGCAGCGCCAGCCCGAGCAGCCTGCGGCGCACGGGCGCCGGGCCGGGGAGGGGCGCGGGGGCGGGCTCGGTCATACAAAGATGCTACCTCTAATAGAGTTACTCGAAAAGAGGTACCCTGGAGCCGTGCTCGCTCTCGCCGTCCTCGGCTTCCTCGCCGAACGCCCCCTGCACGCCTACGAGCTGCGCCGCCGCATCTCCGACCTGATGGGCCACACCCGCCCGGTCAGCGACGGCGCGCTCTACCCGGCGATCAACCGGCTGCGCGCGGCCGGGCAGCTGGAGCGGCACGAGGAGCCCGGCGACGGCGCCCCCGCCCGCCAGGTCCTGCGCCTGACCGAGCCCGGTCGGGCCGAACTGCTGCGGCGCCTGCGCGAGCCGAAGCAGACCGAGATCACCAACAGCGCCTCGTTCTTCACGCTGCTGGCATTCCTGAGCCTGCTGCCCGACGCCGCCCAGCAGGCTGCCCTGCTCCAGCGGCGGCTGGACTTCCTGGACGAGCCCGCCAGCTTCTTCCGTACGGGCACCGGGTCCGGCGGCACGCTGGTGCGGATCAAGGACGAGCCGGACCGCTACCGGCGCGGCATGCTGGAGATGGCCCGCGACACGCGACGGGCCGAACGCCGCTGGCTGGAACGGACGTTGGCCGAGCTGCACGCGGACGGAGCGGGCCCGGAGCAGGGGTAGCGGACGCAGCGCCGCCGCCCGGACGCAATGCGGCTGCGCGCCGCGTCACCGGCCTCGCACAATGGCGCCATGGACTCCCCGACGGCCCTCGCCTCCCGCCTCCTGAAGACGCCCCTCACCGACCCGGTCGACCTGGGCGGCGGCCGGTACACGACGGTGCTGCGCTGCCGTACGGGAGCGGGGGAGAGCGTGGTCGTCAAGGCGTTCCCGCAGACCGCCCAGGGGCGGCGCGGGTTCGCGGCGGAGGCCGCCGGGCTCTCGTTCGGCGCCGGGGGCCCGGAGCTGCTGGCGACCGACCGCTCCCGCGCGCTGGTGGTGATGGCGGACCTCGGCGACGTGCCCACGCTGGCCGACGCGCTCCTCGGCGACGACCCCGGCGCCGTCGAGGACGGCCTGCGCGCCTGGGCCCGCGGCCTGGGCCGGCTCGCGGCTGCCTCGGTGGACCGCCGCGACGAACTCGCCCGCCTGCTCGACCACTTCGGGAACCTCCCCGGCACGGAGGACGGTACGGTGCCGCCCGCCGACGCCTGGATCGCGGAGGACGCCGCGGCGCTGCCCGAACGGCTCGCGGAGGCGGACGTCGTACTGCCGCCCCGCGTCGCCGCAGAACTGGCCGCCGAACTGGCCGCGATCGGTACGGCGGGCGGCGCCCGCTACCCCGCCTACACGCCCGGCGACACCTGCCCGGACAACAACCTGCTCACCCCGGCCGGGCTGCGCCTGATCGACTTCGAGCACGCCTGCTTCCAGTCGGTCTTCCTGACTGCCGCCTACTGCCGGATGCCCTTCTCCAGCTGCTGGTGCGTCTTCCGCCTGCCGGACGCCCTGGCGGCGGCGAGCGAGCGCGCGTACCGCGACGAAGTCACCCGGGTATACCCGGAGTTGGTCGAGGACGCGGTGTGGGACGCGGGGGTGCGGCAGGCCATGGCGGTCTGGACGGTCGACGCGACCGTCCGCCTTCTCCCCTCATGCCTGCGCGAGGAGCGGCACATGCACCCGACCCGCCGCCCGGTGCCGACCGGCCGCGAACTGCTGCGGCACCGCTGGGAGATGGCCTGCGACCTGGCTGAGTTCCCGGCCTTCGCGGAGACGATGCGGCGGCTGCTCGCGCTGTCCGACACACACTGGCACGCGGCCCCGCTGCCGCCCTACCCCGCCTTCCGCCACGCTTAGGATCTCTCCGCCCAGCCCGGGGATCAGTCCAGGAACAGGCAGAACGGGTGCCCGGCGGGGTCACGCAGCACCCGGACCCGCTCCTGCGGCTGGTGCGCGGCCAGCTCGGCGCCGAGCGCGACCGCGTACGGCACGGCCGCCTCCAGATCCTCGACGAGGAAGTCCAGGTGCAGCATCTTCTGCTGCTCCGAAAGCAGTTCGGGCCAGATCGGGGGTACGTAGTCCGCCTCGGCCTGGAACGCCAGCCCGGCGCCGCCCCCGGGGCACCGCATCAGCACCCACCCCGGCTCCTCGGCCGTCACCGGCCAGCCCAGCAGGGCGCCGTAGAAGTCCGCGAGAAAGATCTGACCCTTCAGCCCGATCGGGGGAGGAGGAGGTCCGTCGCGCCTGTCGGCGCCGGCCCGGGGTCACCGGCCCTGGAACTGGCTCCGGCTCGGGTTCCCTTGTTCCAGGCCCGGTACCGGCCCCAACCGGTGCTGGAGGCCGCGGAGTTCGTTGGTGATCACCGCGCGGGTGGCGAGCGCGGCCGGGTGGAGGACGGGGGCGGCGGTCTCGCGTGCCGCGTCGCGGTCGCCCGCGCAGGCGTAGCTGTCGGCCAGGCGCAGGGTGAGCAGCAGCCGGGAGGGGAGCATCGGTTCGGGCAGGTGGTCCAGCGCGAAGCGGGTGGCCCGTACGGCCTGCCGGGCGATGCCCGGGTCCGCGCCGGTGATCGCCAGGTCCCGCAGGGCGCCGCCCGCGGTGGCCTCCAGGTGGAGCAGTCCGGCGGTCCCCTCCAGGCAGGGCAGTTCCTCGGCGTCGCGCTGGTCGAGGTGTTCGAGCCGCCACCTGGCGCGGGACAGGTGGCTCTGGCAGGCGCGGTGGTCGCCGGTGAGCGCGTGGCCGCGCGCCTGGTAGAGGTGGGAGAGGGTGTCGGTCCAGCCGCGGTCGGGCGCGAGGGCGCGCAGCAGCCGGGCGTAGGAGAGGGCCGAGGGGACGTCGTGCTCGGCGCGCGCGAGCATGGAGAGTTCGCCCAGCAGCACGGCCCGTACGACGAGGTTGCCGCTGGCGTCCGCCCACCGCGTGCCGTGGGTGAACCAGGCCATAGCGGCGGCGTTCTGCCCGCGCTGCCTGCGCAGGCGTCCGGCCAGCACCGCGTAGTGCGCGCCCAGGCTCAGTTGGGCGGCGGGCAGGCGGCCCGAGGTGTTCAGCCGTTCCGCCCAGCCGACCACCAGGCGCAGGACGCGCTCGACCCAGGCGCCGTCGGTGTGGGAGAGGCGCGTGCGGTTCCGTACCACGAGGCATTCCAGCAGGGCGGTGAGCCCGTGGATCACGTCGGCGTTCTTGCCGTCCCCGCCTGCCCGGCCGTCCCGCTCCTCCCGCGTCGGCGGCAGGCCGCGGGCGAGGGCGGCGGTGACGTACGGGTAGGCGGGGACGGGGCAGTGGCTGCGCCCGTGCAGGGGGCAGGTCAGTTCCGCGTGGGGCAGGCGGGCGGGCCAGTCGCGCGGGCCGGTGAACCCGCCCGCCAGCGCGCTGGGGTCGGCGGGCATGGGCCAGGAGGCGATCCGCTGCGGCAGGGGCGGGAGCCCGCCCGGCGGCGACGGCGACGGTGGCGACGGCGGCCCGGGACACGCCTCCGACAGTACGGAGGTCAGCGCGCCGTCGGTCTCCAGTACCTCGTCCAGGCGCCGCACCGCGTCGCCCAGCGGTTCGCGCTTGCCGCGCTCCCAGCGGCTGATCAGGCTGTGGTCGTAGCCCAGCAGGGTGCCCAGCTGGCGCTGTGTCAGGCCGCGTCGGCGGCGTGCGGTGCGTAGTTGGTGGCCGAAGGCCGTCCAGGGACGGACGTGGGGGACTCCGTGGGGCGACAAGGCTCCCTCGCAGGTGCGTTCGGTGGACCGGGACTTCCCGAGGCTGCCGTGGACCGCCATGGCCACGGCGGCGACCGCTTGCGTGCCACTGCGTACCGCTACCGCTCTGTACCGCTGAGTAGACCGTCACCGCTGTATACCGTGCCCGGCCCGTCCGGGGGAAGGTCCCCGTGCCCGGCGCCGCCACGGCCGCCACCGTCGTCACTTCCGCTTGCCTGGATTTGCCAACAGGCCGTCCGCGCGCTCCGGCGCGTTGCCCCGGCGGCCAACCGGGGTAATTTCCCGTTCGCCCCCGGTGAGCGTCATGGACATGATGTTCTCCCCCCTCCGGGAGCTGCACACGGATCTCCGTGGAGGCGGGGCAGGACAGCAGGACAGTTGGCGTGCTGCGACGCGGCCCAGGGGCCCACACCCCCGAAGGCTCGACACCTCCAGGAGGAAGAAGTGGCTCAGCGCCTCACAACCACCCGTGGCGGAGCGATCAGGCGGGCCCGGCTGACCGCCGTCGCCGCCGGACTCGCGGTGACGGCGGCACTCACCGTCTCCGCCGCCCACGCCGGTACGCCGGACGGGTCCGGCGACTCCGCCGACGCGCGCACCTTCAGCGCGGCACAGCTGGCGCAGGCCGGCGACGCCGTGCTGGCGGCGGACGTGGCTGGTACCGCCTGGCACACCGACAGCCGCTCCGGCAAGGTCGTGCTCAGCGTCGACAGACGCGTCTCCCAGGCCGAGATAGCCCAGATCAAGCAGGCCGCCGGAGGCAGCGCCGGGGCCCTGAAGATCGAGCGCGTCCAGGGCACGTTCCAGAAGTACCTCCAGGGCGGCGACGCCATCTACAGCGGCAACTTCCGCTGCTCCGCGGGCTTCAACGTCCGCAGCGGCAGCACGTACTACATGGTGACCGCCGGGCACTGCACCGAGGGCGCCGGCAACTGGTACACCAACTCCGCCAAGACCAACCTCATCGGCCCGACCGCCGGGTCGAGCTTCCCGACCAACGACTACGGCCTCGTCCGCTACAGCGGCAGTGTCAGCCACCCGGGCACGGCGGGCGGCACGGACATCACCAGCGCGGTCAACGCCACGGTGGGCATGTCCGTCACCCGGCACGGCAGCACCACCGGCACCCACAGCGGGTCCGTGACCGCGCTGAACGCGACGGTCAACTACGGCGGCGGCGACGTCGTCTACGGCATGATCCGCACCAACGTCTGCGCCGAGCCCGGCGACAGCGGCGGGTCCCTGCGCTCCGGCAGCCGGGCCGTCGGCCTGACCTCGGGCGGCAGCGGCAACTGCAGCTCGGGCGGCACGACGTTCTTCCAGCCCGTCACCGAGGCGCTCAGCGCGTACGGCGTCAGCGTGTACTGACGGGCAACGGGCACCGCACCGCGCAGCACCGCACACCGCAGCACCGCACCACGCAGCACCGCACCACGCAGCACCGCACCACGCAGCACCGCACCACGCAGCACCGCGCCGTACGGTCCCGGCCCGCGCCGGGCCCGTACGGCGCGCCGCGTTCAGCTCGCCGCCCGGGTGTGCGCGGCCCGCCCGTTCGCCTTCATCCGGGACGGCGGATGGCCGAAGTGGGCCAGGAACGCCTGCCGCAGCGTCTCGGTCGAGCGGAACCCGCACTGCCGGGCGACCGTCGCCAGCGCCAGGTCGCTGGTCGCCACCAGCCGCGCCGCCGCCTCCGTACGGGCCCGGCGGACCGCGCGGGCGGGCGTCGTGCCGAGGTGGGCGGAGAAGAGGCGGGTCAGCTGGCGGGCGCTGACCCCGGCACGGTCCGCGAGGGCGCCGGGCCGCAGGTCGGCGGCGGGGTGTGCGGTGATGTAGCCGACGAGGTCGCGTACGAGGCGGTCCTCGGGGCCGGGACCGGCCAGGAACACGCTGATCTGGGCCTGGTCCGCCGGGCGGTGCAGATAGGCCACCAGCTCACGGGCGGTCGCGCGGGCCAGCGTGGGTCCGTGGTCCTCCTCGATCAGGGCCAGCGTCAGGTCCAGCGCGCTGGTGACGCCCGCCGAGGTGTAGACGTGGCCGTCGCGGATGTACAGCGGCGCGAGGTCGACCTCCACCGCCGGGTGGCGGGCGGCGAGTTCGTCCCCGTGGCCCCAGTGCGTGGTGACCCGGCGTCCGTCCAGCAGCCCGGCGGCGGCCAGCACGTACGCGCCCGTGCACACCGAGGCGAGGCGGCGGGTGCGGGCGGCCAGCCGCCGTACCTGGGAGAGCAGTTGGGGATCGGCGGCGGCGGCCCCGTGCCCGGCGCCGCCCACGACGACCAGGGTGTCCAGCTCGCCCGTGACGGCGGCCAGCGCCGCACCGGCGCCCAGCCGGATGCCCGAGGAGCTGTGCACGGCCCGCCCGGCGTGGGTGGCCAGTTCGATGGTGTACGGAGGCGTCGCGCCCAGCCTGTTGGCGAGGTCCAGGGCGCCGCTGGGGCAGGCGATGTCGAGGATCTGCGCGTCGTCGTAGCCGACGATCACCACCCGCCGACGGCCGCCGCGCGCGCCGTCCCTGCGGTCCAAGGCGTCCCTACGGTCCAAGGCGTCCCTACGGTCCAAGGCGTCCCTACGGTCCAAGGCGTCCATGCGGTTCATACCATCACGCGGGACATGCTCCGCAGGAAGCGGGACATGGCCCGCCCGCCGCGTGCGCTGCGGCGGCAGAGTGCCCCGCATGACGCATACTCCGGACACCTCACCGCAGCCGGACTCCCCGTCCGCGCCCGGCACTTCACCCCACCAGGGCACCGACCGCCCGCACCGCCGCACGGTGCTGCGCGGCGCCGTCGCCGGGACCGGCCTGGCGGCGCTCGGCGCGGTCACCGCCTCGGGCGCGAGTGCCGCCCCCGCCGCCCCCGCCGCCGCACCCGCCTCGGCCGGGAGCTGGGGCGCCGAGGAGCGGAGCGGGGAGCCGCGCGGCCCGCACATCGGCGTCCTGCTGTTCGACGGCTACACCCTGCTCGACCCCGTCGGCCCGTCCGAGGTGCTGTGCAGGCTCCCGGACGCCCGCCTCACCATGATCGGCGAGCGCCGGGGCCCGGTCGTCTCGGACACCCGCGATGTGTCCGTGCACGCCGAGCGGTCCATGGACGAGATCCGCCGGCTGGACGTGCTGGTCGTGCCCGGCGGCGGCGAGCGCGGGACGCTCGGGGCCATCGGCAACCCCCGGATGCTCCGCTGGATCGCCCGGATGGACCGGCACACCACCTGGACGACCTCCGTCTGCACCGGCTCCCTGATCCTCGGCGCGGCCGGGCTGCTGCGGGGCCGCCCCGCCACCACCCACTGGAACTCCACGCCCTACCTGGCCGACTACGGCGCCCGGTACCAGGCGGACCGCTACGTGCGCTCCGGGAAGTACCTCACCGCCGCCGGGGTCTCCTCGGGCGTGGACATGGCGCTCCTGCTGGCCGCCCGCATGTCCGGGGAGACGGTGGCGCGGGCGATCCAGCTTGCCATCGAGTACGACCCCCAGCCGCCGTTCGACAGCGGCTCGGCGGAGCACGCCTCCCCGGAGCTGAAGGCGCTCGCGCTGCGCCTGCTCGTCGACTCGCAGAGCTGATCGTCTCCGCCGCCGTCGCGCAGTTGACTTGAACCTCGGTTGAAGTCGCATGCTGTCGGTGTGCCGCCCGCCGGATGCGGGCGGCACACCGAACCGCTCGACGCGAGGAGATCCCCATGAGTTTCCAGGTCACCGGCGTAGCCGCCCCCCAGTCAGAGGTGGACGCCATCACCGAGCTGGTCGCGGGCGTGCAGCACGCCCAGCAGAACGCGCTCCCCGACGCCTTCCTGGACTTCTTCCGGCCCGACACGGTCTGGACCACCGCCCACGGCAAGCGGCTGTTCGGCCTCGACGAGATCAGCACCTTCACCCGCAAGGTGCTCCCTCCCCAGGCCGACAACCCCATCACCGCCTCGTACCAGGTGGAGCACATCCTGTTCATCCGCCCCGACGTGGCCGCCGTCAAGCTGCGCCAGCGCCCGGTCACCCGCGACGGGGTGGTCCTGGACGAGGTGTTCCGGGGCCACGAGGACCCCTCGGCGCTGGCGGCCGAGCGCCCCGAGGCGGTCCCCGGCTCACCCACGTACGTCCTGGCCAAGGATGACGGGCGGTGGCGCATAGCCATCGCGCAGAACACCAGCGTCATCGACCCGGACACGCTGGCCGCGACCTGAGCGCGGCCCGCGCCGGGGCCACCCGCCGGTCACCTGCCGACGTCGTCCAGGAAGTCCGTCATCAGCGCCAGCCACTCGTCCGGGCGCTCCACGAACGGCAGGTGGCCGGAGGCCAGTTCGGCCCAGCGTGCGCCGGGGATGCCGTCCGCCAGCTGCCGGTGGTGGAAGGGGGTGGCCAGGTTGTCGTGCACGGTGGAGATGACGAGCGCCGGCAGGCCGAGGCGCGGCAGGTCCGCCCGTACGTCCGTCGCCTCGATGAGCGCCAGATGGTCCGGCGTGCCCGGCGGTACGGTCGCCGCCGACCCCTTCAGGGCCGCGTCCAGGTCGTCCTGGCCCATCTCGTCCAGGAAGGGGACGCCCGCGCCGATCAGTGCGCCGAACTCGGCCACCCGGATGGGGTCTTCGGCACGCAGCAGCTCCCCCCACAGCCGCACCGCCGTGCGCAGGCGCGGGTTGGGTGCCGCGAAACTCGCGGTGAGGATCAGCGCGGTGACCCGGTCCGGGTGCCGGACGGCCGCCCGTACGGCCAGCGGGCCGCCCATCGAGTAGGCGGCGACGGCGAAGGTCTCCAGGCCCTCCTCGACGGCGGTGGCGACCAGCTCGTCCGCCAGGCCGTCCAGGGTGAGGGGCTCGTCCCGGCGCGGTGTCCGGCCGGTGCCGGGGTAGTCCGGGCCGACGACCCTGCGGTGCGCGCCGAGCCGCTCCAGGAGCGGGCCGTAGTTGGCGTCGATGCCGCCCCCGCCGCCGTGGGCGAGGAGCAGTCCGGGCCCGCCGGAGCCGTGCACGACGCGGCCGAGCGCGGAGGCGGGTAGCGGGATGGTGGGGGAAGAGGGCGAGGGAGGTGTGTGTTCCGAGGTCATGTCGAGACGGTAAAGTCTGACATCAGTGTCGGAGTCAAGCGGTGAGGGGCAGGCCGTATGCGCATGGGAGAAATGGTCCGGCAGACCGGGGTCAGCGAGCGGCTGCTGCGCTACTACGAGAAGCAGGGCCTGCTGCACCCCGAGCGCCGGCCCAGCGGCTACCGGACGTACGACAGCGCGGACGTCGCCGTCGTCCGCCGCATCCGCGCCCTGCTGGCGGCCGGGCTCTCCACGGCCACCATCGCGCAGGTGCTGCCCTGCATACGCGAGGACGGCCCCCGCCTGGTGCCCACCTGCCCCGACCTGCTGGCCCGGCTGCGGGCGGAGCGCGCGCGGATCGACGCCTCGATCAGCGAACTCAGCACCTCCCGCACCATGCTGGACACGGTCATCGACGCCGCACCCCCTGAGCTGGCGGGGGCGCGCTGAGGGCGCCGGGGGCCGCGCGGGCTCCCGGGGCTCGCTCCGGCTCAGAGGTCGTTGATGCGCAGGTGCTTCACCGCGTCGTCGTAGATCTTGTCGGCCTTCGTGCTGTCCCCGTAGTCGCGGGCGATCGTCTTGCCTCCCCCGTCCTTGATGGGGACGATGCCGCTGGTGGGCACGCTCATGGTGAGGTTCCAGGTGGCGCCCTTGTCGTTGACGTAGTACAGCTCCCGCATCCGCCAGATCGGGCCGTCCTCGCCGTCCTCCTTGCTGCGGAAGGTCATGATCAGCTCGGTCGCGGGCTTGCCCTGCACGGAGGCCGTGTTGAGGGAGATGTTCGTGTCGTACTTGTCGTCGTCCTCGGCGTAGACGTCCACCCAGGTCTGCGCCTCGGCCAGGGCCGTGTCCCCGTCGGCGTCGGCGGTGCGCTTGAGGATGATGTCGTACTCGCCGGTCGGGTCCACGAACATCACCGAGCCCTTGCCGTGCGTCTCCGGGTCCCGCTCGTAGTGGCCCGGTACGGCGATCGAGGCGCCGGTGGCCTTCTCCTCGTGCCGCTTCCAGCCCTTGGGCAGGGTCTCCTTCGGCGCGCTCGCCGACTTCTCCGGTTTCGCCCCGCCCGTCTTCTCGTCCTTGTCCTCGCCGAAGGGGGAGGGCAGGAGCCAGCCCCCGAAGGCCGCCGCGAGCGCGACGGCCCCGGCCGTGAGCCCGTACAGCGCCTTGCTGCGGGGCCGGGCCGCGGGGGGCGCTCCGGGCGCGTCCGTCGTCGGCAGGCCGGCGGGCGGCTGCGGCGAGGACGGCTGCCAGCTGGGCGGGGCCCCGTTCGCGACCTGCTTGAGCACGGTGGCGATGTGCTCGGGGCTCGGCCGCGCGGACGGGTCCTTGTGCAGCAACTGCATGATCAGTGCGGTGAGTTCACCCGCCTGTTGCGGCGGGTGCGGCGGGGCGCTGGCCACCGCGTGCAGCGTCGCGGCGTTCGTCTGCCGCTGGAACGGCGGGAACCCCTCCACCGCCGAGTACAGCAGCACACCCAGGGAGAAGAAGTCGGACGCCGAGCCCGGCTTGTTCCCCAGGACCCGCTCCGGCGCGATGTATCCGGGGGAGCCGATGAAGACACCGGTCTCCGTCAGCGGCGCCTCCCCCTCGATCTGCGCGATGCCGAAGTCGGTGAGCACGACCCGGTCGTGGGAGCCCAGCAGCACGTTCGCCGGTTTGACGTCCCGGTGCAGCACGCCCTGCTGATGCGCGACGACCAGCGCTTCGAGCACGGGCAGCGCGATACGGGCCGCCTCCGGCGGCCGGAGCGTGCCCTCGCCCAGCGCGTCCGCCAGGGACTGGCCCCGCACCAGCTCCATGACGATCCACGGCTGGGAGTTCACCTGCACGACGTCGTAGATGTCGACCACGGCCGGGTGGTCGATCCGGGCTGCCGCACGCGCCTCGCGCTGCATCCGGACGAACGCGGTCTCCCGCTGCCGCGCGTTCAGGCTCTCCGGCAGGCTCGGCTCCTTGAGGGCGACGTCCCGGTCCATCACCTCGTCATGGGCGCGCCACACCGTGCCCATGCCGCCGGAACCGAGGCGCTCACCCAGCCGGTACCGGCCCGCGATCACCCAGCCGCTGGCGGGCACGGGGGCCGCAGCCGGTCTGCCTGGCCGGGGAACCCGCGGATCATGCGCGCCCGACACCCCCGGTGCGTGCGTCGGCTGCGCCCTCTCGTCCCCGTGACCACCGGGTATGTGCCCTGCGCTCGTCATGGCTCCATCTTCACGGCTCGGACGGCGCGATGTCCGTCCCTTCCACGCGTCGATCACATCCGGCCCTGACGGCCCGGATCTCACACCATAACCTTTTCAACTACCCTGCTGTCAGGCGGAGTTCACGCCGGAACTGTCAACTCATCAGTCGCACCGGTCTCTTGGCCCGCCCCCGGCTCACCAGCCGCGCTCGCGCAGCCAGCGCAGCGCGTGCGGCGCCGAGTGCAGCACGGAGAGGTGCCCGTCCTCCGGGCGCAGCCACCACTCGGCCGAGGGGCAGTGACGCGCGAGCCACTCGCCGTGCGCCTGCGGCACCACGCGGTCCCGCGCGCCGTGCAGCAGCAGCACGGGCGCGCTGATCCGCGACGGGTCGAAGCCCCACGCCCCTACGTACGCCAGGTTGTCGTCCACCGTCCCCTCGAAGCCGGTCTGCGCGCCCTTCCCGGCCACCTCGCCCATCCAGGCCCAGTCCCCCTCCAGCGCCGCGTGGTCCGCCGGGGTGAACACCTCCGGGTCGAAGCCGGCCGAGTTGAGCCGCTCCGTCAGCGCCGCCCGGCCCCGGACGGACGCCCGCAGCTCCGCCTCGGAGGCGGCGGCCATACCCGCGAACCAGTCCAGCCCCTCCGCGCCGTACGGCGCCAGCCCCGCCACGCTCACCGCGCCGACCACCCGCCCCGGCAGCAGCGCGGCACACGCCAGGGCGTGCGAACCGCCGCCGGACACGCCCATCACCGCGAAGCGGTCGACGCCCAGCGCGTCCGCGACGGCGGCGACGTCCGACGCGGTCGAGGCGAGATCACGGCCCGGATGCGGCGTCGAACCGCCGTACCCCGGCCGGTCGTAGGACACCCAGCGGACGCCGACCTCGGTGGCGGCCGGGAACAACGGCTCGGGGGGCTCGCCGACGTTCGGTGTGGCGTGGTGCCACACGACCGGCAGGCCGACACCCGCACCCTCCGTACGGGCGTCGTACACATGCAGCACCCGGCCGTCGCCCAGCGCGACGTCGCTCTCCGTCACGTTCACCATGCACAGAGCCTACGGCCCGCCACTGACAACCCGCGTCAGCGGTCCGCGCACACCCCGGCCACGAACGCGGCCCACGCCGGCGCCCCGAAGACCAGCACGGGCCCGTCGGGCACCTTGCTGTCCCGTACGGGCACGAGGCCGACGACGCCGTCGGCGACCTCCAAGCAGTCGCCACCCTGGCCGTTGCTGTGACTCGACTTGCGCCAAGTGGCGGCGCCGGGGAAGCGCTCGGCTATCTCCAGGCAGTTGCCGCCCTGGCCGTTGCTGTGCCTGGACTTGCGCCAAGTGGCGGCGCTCAGGTCGAGTTCGTGGGCGGTGGCCATCCGTAGCGCTCCTTCAGCGTGGTCCTGATCAGTTCCCAACTCTCCCAGGGTGACAGGGATTGGACGATCAGACGGTCAAAGGCCATCGCGTACTGCTTCACGGCCTGCTGCGACTCTACAATTTCTCCGTTCCCGAGGCCCTCCAGATAGGCGACATCCGGACCGTCGGGGAAGTCCATGAGGGTCAGGGAGCCGTCCATCAGTCCGTGGGAACCGGCCTTGAACCGCAGCACTTGAAGTTCGATGTGCGGCAGTTCTGCCATAGCCAGCAGATGGCCGAGCTGTCCCCGCATGATCTCCGGATCGTCGCCGAAGGGGCGTTGAAGAATCGCCTCGTCCAGAATCGCCCAGAGATAGAGCGGGTCCGAGCTCTCCAACAGGCTGCGGCGGCTTGTCCGTGCTTCGACCTGTTGGTTCAGCGCCTGCTCGGACAGGCCAGGCTGGCTGATCTTGAACAGTTCGTGCGCGTAGGCAGACGTCTGGAGGATTCCGGGGACGAGCTGAAGCGCGTGTTGACGCAGGCGGCTCGCCCGCTTCTCCAGGTCGATGTACTGCCGTACCCAGGCCGGATAGCCCGCCCGGTTCATGTGGTGCCAGGCCACGTTCACCTCGTCGTCCGCATCCAGGACGCGGTCCAGGTCGGCCGCCAGCGCCTCGTTCGGCGGGTCCGTGGCCAGTTCGATCTGGGCGATGCGGCTGGCCGAGACGTACATCCGGTCGGCCAGGTCCTGCTGCGTCCATCCCCTCACCTCCCGCAGCTTGCGGATTCTCGATCCGAGCGCGGCGGCCAGGGAGGCGCGGGGATCAAGTGACTTCGAACGGCCCATGGGCACCCCTCGTCTGCGCTTCTTCAATTCTCCGAGTTAAAGCTGTCACCCCTGGTAAGCGTACGACTACGGCTGAATCCTGAGTGGCAGAACGCAAGAACTGCCGCAAGGAGATGCCGGATGGACATGACGGCGAGCGAAAGGCTGCGCCCCCACGTGGGTGCGCTCGTACGGGACGAGGCGCTGGGGAGGATCGGCGTGCTGATGGCCGTCGGGGCCTTCCACGACCCGCAGCGCACCGAACCGCACCCGGAGACCGCGTGCCCGCCCCCGCTGGCGTACGTACGGCCGTTCTCCGGCGGGCGCGAGTGGACGACCCGGCCCGAGGCGGTGACCGTTCTGGACTCACCGGACGCGCTGCTCGCCAAGCTCCGCTGGCGCAACGGGCAGTCCAGCACCGACAAGTACGGGCAGCGGGGCTGACATGCGCCGTGCCCTGACCGCGCTCCGGCGGTGGCTGTGCCCGGCGCGCGGCACGCACCGCCGCGTCACCCCGCCCACCACCGTGCGCCCGCCGCGCGTGCCCCCGCTCCCCGCGCACCGCAGCCCGTACGCGGCGGAGGCGGCGAACCCGCCCCCGCCCCTCGACGCGGACGCCCTCCCTCTGATCCGCCCCTACCTCCTCGCCCATGAGCGCCGCCGCGCCCGGCGCCCGCTGCTCCTCGCCGCGCACGGCCTCGACCTGAACCGGCTCCGCCCACCCGCCCCTCGGCTGATCGGCTGCCGCTGGTGACCGACCGCTTCACGCGCGGCCTCCTCACTCCCTCGGAGGCCGCCGCACACTTGCAGATCCCCGCCTCCACCCTGCGCCGCTGGCTGACCGAACAGGCCGCCGGGGCACCGCTGGTGCACCGGGTCGGGCCGGTGCGTTCGAGGCAGCCCTCGATACCGTTCGTCGCGGTGGCCGAGGCGTACGTCCTGCGGTCGCTGCGGAGGCTGGGCCTGCGGATGAGTGAGATCCAGGAGGCGGCGGAGGTGATCCGGGAAGCCTTCGAGACCCCGTACGGCCTGGTGTCCCGGCAGGTCGCGACCGACGGCGTGCGCATCCTCGTCGCGCTGGGACTCGGGCACCCGCCGATCCATGAGGTGGTCGCGGACTGCCTCCGCTACCTGTCGTGGGACGCGGGGGACGACTTTCCTTCCAGTCTCCAGCTGAGGCAGTACCCGGACGCGGTTCCCGTCGTGATCGACCCGAGGTTCGGGCACGGCCTGCCTGTCGTGGCGGCCAACCGCGTGCCCGTCCAGGCGGTGACCTCTCTGTGGGAGGCCGGAGAGGCGGTCGAGGACATCGCCTGCGACTACGGCATGGAACCTGACCAGGTGAACGCTCTCTGCCAGGCCGTGGTGCGCCTTGCCGTATGAGTTCATCCTGGACAGAAACCTGGGGCGCCGTGTCGCGGAGTCAGGCTGGCGAAGCCGTCGTTGCCGTGGCCCGAGCCGATGCCGTGGCGGGTGAGGGACTGGGCGCAGGCCGCGGTCGTCACAAGGCGTGGCCGCCCGCGACCTGGAGGACCTGGCCGGTGATCCAGCGGGACTGGTGGGAGGAGAGGAAGACCACGGCGTCCGCGATGTCCTCCGGGTCGCCCACCCGGCCCAGCGGGACGATCGCCGTCACCTGGTCGAGGAGGTCCTCCCCGATCCAACCGGTCTGCACCGGGCCGGGGGCGACGGCGTTGACCCGTACGCCCTGCCCGGCGAGGTCGAGCGCGGTGGCGCGGGTGAGGGCCTCCAGGGCGGCCTTGGAGGTGCCGTAGCCGATCTGGCCCGGGAACGCACGGGCGGCGTCCGTGGAGATGTTGACGACGGACAGCGGCCGTTCGCCGCCGCGCAGCCGTGCCGCCTCGGCGATCAGGAGCGCCGGGGCGATGGCGTTGACCTGGTAGTGCCGGGCCAGCGAGCCGGGGGTCGCGGTGTCGACGGTGTCCGGCGTCTCGCAGTGGGCCGCGTTGTTGACCAGTACGTCGAGCGGGCCGAGGTGTTCGGCGGCCGCGGATATCAGCTGGTGCGGCCCGTCCGGGAGGGACAGGTCCGCGGCGAGGGCGACGGAGCCGTTGCCCAACTCCCGTGCCAGCTCCTCCGCCTGGCCGCTAGCGGGCGTGACGTGCGCCCACCGCGTGCCCTCGGGGGCGGCGGGGTCGTGCGGGAGGTGGTGGACGGCCACCCGTGCGCCCTGTGCCGCGAAGGCGCGGCTGATGGCGGCGCCGATGTTTCCGGCGCCGCCGGTGACCAGGACGTTCTTGCCGCCGAGGCGGGTGTCGAGCATGTGCGGCTCCGTGGGACTGCCGGGGCCCGGCCGCGCGTGCGGGCGCGCTGCCGGGCGGCCGGGCGTGCTTGCTTGCGGCGTTCAGCGGCTGCCGGTGGAGGCGACCGCGCCGAGGCCGTCGGTCAGACGGGTCACGATATCGGTGAGGTCCGCCCAGCCGTGTGCCATGTCGGCGGTGGCCCCGTGGGGCCCGAAGAACCAGCCGAGGTAGACGGTCATGTCCTCCAGGTCCCAGCGCAGCCGGTAGAGCGCCAGCGCGGCCGGGTCCGGTCTGCGGCCGGTGGCCGCCGCGTAGCGGGCGAGGTCCTCCGGCTGTTCGGCCACCGACCACAGGTCGCGTTCGGGTACCGCCAGGCCCACCGTGTCCCAGTCGATCAGCAGCGGAAGGTCGGCGCCCTCGGGCCACAGCAGGTTGCCGGGGTGCGGCTCGCCGTGGGTGACCACCAACTCCGCGCCGCTGCGGCTCAGTTCGGTGATCAGGGAGTCGAACTCGTCGAGGCGTTCGCGGATGCCGTCGGCGTGGTACGCCAGCAGCGCGCGGGCGCGCTCCGCGTACGGGCCGTCCGCCTCCGGTGCCGCGTCCGCCGCCCGCGCAGCCGTACGCGCCCCCGCGCTTGCGCCCCTACGCGCCTCCGCGAGCGCCGCCTCCAGCCGGGCGCGCGAGCTGAGTTCGGGGGAGAGCACCGGTGTGGAGGGCGGCGCCTTCGTGCTGTGCAGGGCCGCCAGCAGCTCCAGCGCTCCGGCGCGCTCCCGCTCCGTCGGCTCGCGTTCGAAGGAGCCCGGGACACCGTCCTCGTACGGGAAGACGCTCACCCCGTACCGGCCGTCGGGACCGAGCGGGCGGACGGTCTCGCCGCCCGCGGTGAGCAGTGGGGCCACGACGAAGCCGAGCCCCGCCCCCGGCGTGCCGTCCCGCCCCGAGGCGAGCGCCGCGGCGGTGTCCAGGGCCTGGCGCAGACCGCGCAGCGCGTCCTGCGGGGTGTCGCCGCAGTAGTCCTTGTACGCCAGGTCCGCGACGGTGACGAACCACCTCCCGCCCCGCTCGTCGGCGGCGCTCCAGTGGTAGTCGCCGAAGCCGACGCGGGCGTACGTCAGGCGGGCGTCGGCGAGCCCCCACTCGGCCAGCGCGTGGTGCAGGGCATCCTCGTCCAGGTCCGTCGGCTCGTCCATCATGCTGCCGACGCTAGCGAACGGGGAGCGGGGGCGCATGCGCTTACGGCTCGTTCGCCCCGGTTTCCTCCGGTTATGTGCGCTGCTGCGGGCGGCTCGCGGCGTGCGGCGCGGTCCGGGACCGTGCTCGTACGGGTACGGGCGGTGGGTTGCCGGGCGGTTCACCCCCGCTTCACCTCGCCGTCGCTTCACGGCGTGCCCGCGCCTCTAGCGTCTCTCCTCGGCGTAGCTCGAACATCCGGAGGGACCATGCGTAAACTCCTGCCGCTCCTCGGCTCACACCCCGGCGGTAGATCCGCCCTCACCTGCCGGTACCGGTGCGGTGACGCCTGCTTCCACGAGGTGCCCAACAAGAGCGACAACGAATACGTCGGGGACGTCATCAGCGGCGCGCTGTCGCGACGTTCGGCGCTTGCCGCCGGTGCGGTCGCGACCGTGGCGGCGGCCACCGGGGCGACGGTGATCGGGCCGGGCGCCGCCCCCGCCGCCGCTCACGGGCGGGGCGGGCACGGCGGCGGCCACGGCCACAAAGGCGCCGCGCGGGGGCTGCGGTTCGAGGCCGTCGCGCCCAACACCGAGGACCGGGTGGTCGTGCCCCGCGGCTACGCGCAGGACGTCCTCATCCGCTGGGGCGACCCGGTGCTCGCCGGCGCGCCCGCGTTCGACGCGGACCGGCAGACGGCCCGGGCGCAGGCCCGCCAGTTCGGCTACAACAACGACTACGTCGCGCTGCTGGACCTGCCGGGTGACCGGCGCGGGCAGCTGCTCGTGGCCAACCACGAGTACACCACCGAGGTGATGATGTTCTCCGGCTACGACCCGGAGAACCCCACCCGCGAGCAGGTGGAGATCGCCTGGGCCGCGCACGGCTTCACCGTGCTCGCCGCCGAGGAGGCGCGCCGCGGCGGCAGGCTGACGGCCGTGCCCCGGCACCGGCTCAACCGCCGCATCACCGCGACGACCCCGTTCGAGGTGACCGGCCCGGCCGCGGGCAGCGACCTGCTGCGTACGAGCGCCGACCCGGCGGGCCGCACCGTCCTGGGCACGCTCAACAACTGCGCGGGCGGCACCACCCCGTGGGGCACGGTGCTCTCGGGCGAGGAGAACTTCAACCAGTACTTCGCGCACACCGACGCCGTCACCGACCCGGTGGCCAAGGAGCGGCTCGCGCGCTACGGCCTGGCGGGCGGGGCGTCGGAGCGCAAGTGGGAGCGGTACGACGAGCGGTTCGACCTGTCCAAGGAGCCCAACGAGGTGAATCGTTTCGGCTGGGTCGTCGAGATCGACCCGTACGACCCGGAGTCGACGCCGCGCAAGCGCACCGCGCTGGGCCGCTTCAAGCACGAGGCCGCCAACGTCCGGCTCACCCGCGACGGCCGTGCCGTCGTCTACATGGGCGACGACGAGCGGTTCGACTACCTCTACAAGTTCGTCTCCAAGGAGCGGATGCGGCGCGGCCAGGGCCGCTGGGTGCGCGAGCACAACGCGAAGCTGCTGGACGAGGGCACGCTGTACGTCGCGAAGTTCACCGGTGACAGCCCGGCGGGCCAGATCGACGGCAGCGGCGCGCTGCCCTCGGACGGCGAGTTCGACGGGCGCGGCGAGTGGATCAGGCTGGCCAGCGGCGACCGCTCGTACGTCGAGGGCATGACCGCTGAGGAGGTGTACGTCTTCACCCGGCAGGCCGGTGACAAGGTCGGCGCCACCAAGATGGACCGGCCCGAGGACGTCGAGCCCAGCCCGCGCAGCGGCAAGGTGTACGTGGCGCTGACCAACAACACCAAGCGCGGCACGTCCGGCGCGGCCCCGGCGGACGAGGCCAACCCGCGCAGCAACAACAAGCACGGCCAGGTGCTGGAGCTGACCGAGCACCGGAACGACCCGGTCTCCACCCGCTTCGACTGGCGGCTCTTCCTGGTCTGCGGCGACCCGGAGGACCCCTCGACCTACTTCGCGGGATTCCCCAAGGACCGGGTCAGCCCCATCTCCTGCCCGGACAACCTGGCGTTCGACAGCCACGGAAACCTGTGGATCTCCACCGACGGCAACGCGCTGGGGAGCAACGACGGCCTCTTCGGCGTCGCGGTGCACGGGCGGCGCGAGGGCGAGGTCAAGCAGTTCCTGACGGTGCCCAAGGGCGCCGAGGTGTGCGGCCCGGTGGTCGGCGACGAACGGGTGCTGGTCGCGGTGCAGCACCCGGGGGAGCTGGACGGGGCCAGCGCGGACAACCCGCTGTCGCAGTGGCCCGACGGGCCCGGCAAGGCGGTGCGCCCGGCCGTCGTCACGGTGTGGGCGGAGGACGGCGGCCGGATCGGCGACTGACCGTCGACCGGCGGGCACCGGCGGGCGCCCGCGGGCCGGGCCGGAGGTGCGCGCCGCCTCCGGCCCGGCTGCCCCGAGCCCGGCGCGCGCGAGGCCACCGGGCTCCCGGCCCGGTGCCGGACAGCCCTCAGCCGGACAGCCCTCAGCCGCGAGCCGGACCGCCGCCGCGGAACCCCTCGGGCAGCTCCGGCTCGACGGACGGTGCCGCCGCCAGGCCGGTGACCAGCCGCAGTTCGGGCCTGCGCATGGGCACCCAGGCGGTGAACGTCACCCAGGCCGGGCGCGGCTCCCAGTCCGGCATGATCATCGGCTGCGTGGTGCCGTACGCGTGGCTCCTCAGCTCGGCGGTCGCGAGCCACAGCTCCCTCACCCGGGGGTCCTCGCACACCTGGTCGACGACTCGGCGGACCGCGGTGCTGCGCTGGGTGATGGCGGCCTGGCGCAACCGGGCCAGGAGCAGGGGCGCCCAGCGCGTCTCCCAGTCCACGCACTGCCGCTTCCCCATCCCGTCGAGCAGCAGGGCGGTCATGATGTTGGCGCCCCGGCGGCTCACCCACGGCCAGTGATGTGCGGCGCGCGCGTTGTAGGCCAGGATGCGGAAGTCGGGCCCCTCGTAGAACCCGCCGCAGGGCAGGGCGTCCAGCCACGTCACGAGGTCCTCGGGGATGCTCTGATCGGCGGGGGCGGGACGGCGAGGGGCGGGCTGCCCCGCCCAGGCGTGGAGCACCCGCGCCTCGTCCGGATGGAGGGCGAGCAGCTCGGCCGTCCGGCTGACCGTCGCGCCCATCATCGGGCGCTTGCCGCTCTCCACCCGCTGGTAGTGGCGGACACCCATGCCCAGACGGCCGGCCATGTCCACCTGGGTGAAGCCCGCGCGGACACGCCACTGCTTCAGCAGCTCGGGCACTTCCGGTGACGGGGCAGGCACGGAAAGCCTCCCTACGGGTGATGACCTGCGGACAGTCTACGACCATCCGCTCATATCAGGCATAGCAGTGCATCGGGTGTGCATCCGGTGCGGCGGCCCGGCGAGCACGGCCTGGCCAGGCCGTCGGCCTGACCGGGCCCTTCCGGACGTCCCGCTCGCGCAGTCTCATGGGCAAAACAGACAGACATACCTGTTTGTCGCTCGGAGGAGGAACGAGCCCCATGACTTGTCTCCAGCTACCGCCGACCGCCGCAGCCCCCTTCGCGGCGCGCCGCTGGTCCGCCCAGCAGCTGCCCGACGACATCCGCGAGACCGCGCTCCTGGTGATTTCCGAACTCGTCACGAACGCGGTGTCGGCCTCCAGCGCCGCACCGGCCCCCGCGGCCATCACGCTGGAGATCGTCGTGGAACCGGGGCGCGTCGCGCTGTACGTCACGGACGCCAGCCCGCTCCTCCCTCCCGCCACGCCCGAGGCCGTGCCCGCGGACGCCGAGTCGGGACGGGGACTCCTCCTCGTCGCGGCCCTGGCCGAGGAGCACGGATGGGCACCGGCCGAACGCGGAAAGCGCGTCTGGGCCGCCCTCGACCGGGGCACCGAGGCGATGGCCGCGGCGCCCCCAGCCGAGTGCGTGGGAAGCGCGGCCTGCTGAGGCCGCCTGCCTCTCCCCGCAGATCCGGCTGTGCACAACCGACGCGGGTAGCGTCGGGACCGACGAACAGGAGGTGGTCCACGGTGCAGGACCGAGCCGCCAGCACCATCCGGCGCATTGTCCACGCCGCCGGCGAGATCTTCGACGAGGACGGATACGCGGGTGCCACCACCCCGGCCATCCAGCAACGCGCCCAGGTCAGCCGCGGGGGCTTCTACCACCACTTCCCCAGCAAGAAGGCGCTCGGGCACGCCGTCCTGGAGCACCAGAACGCGTTCTTCCAGCAGATGTCCGAGGCCGTGGCTCCCCCCGGGGGGAGGCCGTTCCAGGGCCTCTGGCTCCAGTTCCTCGTCGACACCTCGTACGCCTACTCCCGCGGTCTGCGTACCGACCCGGTGCTGCGCGCCGGGGTGCGGCTGTCGATGGAGCCCGGGCCCTTCCAGCGGCCCGGCAGCTACACGCCCCAGCTGGCCGCGGTCAGCGCGGTGCTGGAATCCGCCCGGGAGGCCGCCGAGCTGCAACCCGCGATCCGGCCTGAGCCGACCGCCCAGATCCTGGTCGGGTTCTTCACCGGCGTCCAGACCCTGAGTCACATCATCACCGGCCGCCAGGACCTCGACGAGCAGGTCCGCACCATGTGGTCCCTGTGCCTCCCCGGCATCGCCCGGCCCGAGGCACTCAGCCTGCTGCGCCTCGGGCCGCCGCCCGCGGAAGCGGACCCCGACGCCGCCCCGGGCGCGGCCCCGGCGGCGTGAACCCCGGACCGCAGGCCACCGCGGTCAGATGACGTCGGTGACGGTCACGGTCACGCGTACGGGCGCCCGCGCCGTGAGCACCGCCGCCACGGCCGCCTCCACCGACGCCCGCACCGCCCGGGTCACCGCCGCCGCCTGATGGCCGTACAGCACGGCGAGATGCAGGTGGACGTGCCAGCCCGCCGGATCGGTGCGGTGCTGCACCCGTACGCCGGGGGAGCCGGCCGACGCGCCCAGGGTGCGGGCCGCGGCCGAGCCGCGTACGAGATCGGCCAGTCCGGGGCGCAGGAAGGCCACACCGGCGGTTCCCTCGGCCGCCGTGGCGGCGGCGCGGGCCACCTGGGACTGGGTCTCCTGGCTGGTCACCACGGCCTCCCGCCGTCGTCGGCCGGTTCGTCGTCGGCCGGTTCGTCGTCGGCCGGTTTGTCGCCGGTCGGTCCCTCGCCGGTCGGCCCGTCGTCGGCCGGTTCGTCGATGAGGTCGACGACCGCGACGTCGATGGCCCGCACGTCCAGCCCGATCACGTCCCGCGCCGCGTCGGCCAGCTTGCGGCGTACCGCCTCGGCCACCTCCGGGACCGGCTGGGAGAGGTCGGCCGCCACCTCCAGCCGGACCCGGACCGGGCCGCGCGGCAGCGTGCCCCGCGAGCGGCTCAGCAGCGATGCGGGTCCGGACCCGGACCCGGACCCGGCCCCGGCCCCGTCCGCGTGCGGCGCGATGCGGCAGCTGCCCGCCCGTACGCCCGGCAGCGTCTCGGCCGCCGCGCGGAAGGTCTTGGCCGCTGCGGCCTCCACGATCCAGGCGTCCTCGTCCGGTTCGCCCAGCGGGAGCGAGCGGCCCGGCCGCAGCTCCAGCCGCACGATGTCCATCACCCGCGCGGTGAAAGCGTCGGCGCCGCCCGTGCCGCCGCCCGGCTGCCCCGGCTCGTTCGCCTGCCGCGCCTCGGCCTCGTCCGCCGCGCGCGCGGAGCGCACGAACTCGTCCAGCGCCCGCAGCCGCTCCAGCGCCGCGGTGCAGTGCGGGCAGGTGGCGAAGTGCGGGTCCGAGGCGGCCCGGTCCTCGTCCCAGGCGTCCCACAGCTCGTGGAGCGTACGGCCGCACGGCAGCGGCTCCTCGTCCTCGGGCGTTCCCGGGTTCGCGCTCAGCGCCATGCGCCCATCGCCTCCGTCAGATAGCGCCGTACGCGGAAGATGCGGCCCCGTACGGCGGCGTGGCTGATGCCCACCGCGTCGGCGATGTCGTCGTACGACAGCCCGTGCAGCTCGCGCAGCACCCAGCAGGCGCGCTGGTCGGCGGGCAGCCGCGACAGCACACCGTAGAGCGCGTCGAGCGCGGCGGACGACTCGGCCGCCCGCACCGGGGACGTCGCGTGTTCCGGCGCGGCCGGTTCCGGCAGGGTGTCCAGGTCGGTGGTGGGGCGGCGGGCGCGCAGCAGGTTGAGGCACCGGTTCGTGACGATGCGGTACATCCAGGTGAGGAAGGCGGACTCGCCGCGGAACTCCGGCAGGCGGCGCCAGGCGTTCACGAACGACTCCTGTACGGCGTCCTCGGCGTCGGCGCGGTTGCCCAGCAGCCGGTACGCCAGCTGGAGCAGCACCTGGCCGTGCCGCCGCACCAGGATCTCGAACGCGCCCTCGTCGCCCTCGCCCGCGCGGACCGCGAGCAGCGCGTCGTCCGGGCGGCCGGTGGGGGCGGCCGGGCGCGGCGCGGCGCGCTGCGCCGGGTGGTCCTGGGACACGCACCGCCTCCTTCACACCGTGGCCGTCCCGTCATGGTGTGCACACGGGCGGTGAGAATATCCGCCGATTCCGCGTGACGACCCGCGCGCCGGGGTGTCCAATCCAGTGACAGCACGTACGAGCCGGGCCGCGAAACCGGCGAGACCACCGGCCAGACCACGGACGAGATCACCGAGGAGACCTCCCATGACGACAGGTACAGCTTCCCCCAGCTCCCCGGCCGCCGCGAGCCCGAAGGTCCCGGGGAGGGACGCCGGCGGAGCGGACGCGGGCACCACGCTGCGGGCCGGGGCGACCGGGCCGGAGCAGCCCGCGGCGACGCGCGGGCGCACCTCCATCGCCGACGTGGTGGTGGTGAAGATCGCGGGCATGGCGGCGCGCGAGGTACCCGGCGTGCACGACATGGGCGGCGGGCTGTCCCGCACGCTGGGCGCCGTACGGGAGCGGGTGCCAGGCGGGCGGCCGAACGTCGGGCGCGGGGTGAAGGTCGAGGTCGGTGAGCGGCAGACGGCGCTCGATCTGGACCTGGTGGTGGAGTACGGGGTGCCCATCACGGACGTGGCGCGCGACGTCCGGGAGAACGTCATCGCGGCGGTGGAGCGGATGACGGGGCTGGAGGTCGTCGAGGTGAACGTGGCGATCGGGGACGTGCACCTGCCCGACGACGAGGGTGACGACGAGCCGCGGGTGGAGTGACCCGCCCCGCCGGACGCACCCCCTGTGCTGCCGTACGGCGGGCGCCCCGGGCCCCGCCGTACGGCTCCCCGCGGGCCGTCACGCCGTGGCGAGGACCGCCCGTACCGTCTTGCCGCCGCGCGCGTGCGGGGTCACGTCCAGCTGCTGGGTGAGGCAGCGGACCAGCGCGATGCCCCTGCCGCCCTCCGCGTCGGCCTGGGCCGCGCGCAGGACGGGGCCGCCGGGGCCGTGGTCGTGCACCTCTATGGTCAGGCAGCCCGCCGCGCTGCTCAGCCGCAGGCGGCACCTGCCGTGCCCGTGCAGCGTGGCGTTGGTGACCAGTTCGGAGACGACCAGCGCCGCCTCGTCGAGATGGCGCGCCGCCTCCGGGGGTGTGCGGGAGCCGCCCAGGAACCCGGCCGTCAGCCGCCGCGCCCACCGGGCGGACGCGTCCTGCGGCGGCAGGGCGTACTCGACACGTGCTCTGCGCCGGGTGCTTCGGTCGTTCGTGTGCATGCTTCCCACTCCCCCTCGTGGTTGACGGGTCCTCCCCGTACGCAACGGGTCATTCCCCGTGGGGACTTGACGAATCGGATTCGTGCGCACTGTCAACCCAGCACACCTGACTTTCACGAATCGTGACGTCCGTTCCGGTCTGTCCCCCGGGTACCCGGCTCGCCCGCTCGTACGCACCCGGTGTCGCGCCCCGGACCCCGGGGGACGATGCCTGACGGACCGTCAGTCCACGCCGCTATTCCGCATAACGAGACGCTTGTCATATTCATTGACTCCACGCCGGATTGGCTGGCATGCTCCCTTCTGTGAGTCAAGCTGAGATTCTCGTATCGCGTCTGCACGTCGATCTGCGACGTCACGCCAGCGCGCTTTGTGCCGCCGGCCGCTGACCTGCGTCCAGCTGACCTTTCCGCGCCCGGCGCCCCCTCCGTCCTGCTCTCCCTGATCTCCCCCGCTTGCTCGGATCAGCAGCTCAGGGCCGCCGCGGTGGCGCGGTAGCAGCGCTCACACCCCCTTCCCGGCGCGGCTGAACGGCCGCCTTGAGGGCTTACGGGCACTGCCGCCGACACCTCGTCATCGAATTCCCCGTTCGACCCGCCCTGAAGAGGGGCGTATTTCGGCGCGCGGAATTCCCCTTGGTCATCGCTGGGCTTTCTCCTGCCCTTTTCGTGATTCACCACACCGCGGAGCCGTGCATGACCCCCCTGCTCGCCGTATCAGGAAGTCCGTCCCCCAAGTCGCGCACCGCACTGGTCATCGGCCACGTGCTGGAGCGGCTCTCGCTCAGCGGTTTCGACGCCGCCCACCTCGCCGTACGGGACCTGCCCGCCGCGGATCTGCTGGCCGGACGCACCGAGACACCCCAGATCCGCTCCGCCCTCGACCGCGTCGCCATGGCCGACGGCGTCATCGTGGCCACCCCCGTCTACAAGGCGTCCTACACCGGCCTGCTCAAGGGGTTCCTCGACCTGCTGCCGCAGGACGGCCTCGCGGGCAAGACCGTACTGCCGCTGGTCACCGGCGGCACACTGGCCCACCTGCTCGCCATCGACTACGCCCTGCGCCCCGTGCTGGCCGCCCTGCGCGCCCGCCATGTGGTCAACGGATTGTTCCTGCTGGACAGTTCGATCGAACGCACCGCCGACGGCCGGGCCGCGCTGACCGCGGAGGCGGAACTGCGGCTGTACGAAGGCATCGAGGAGTTCGTCGAGTCCCTGCCCGTCAGTCCGGTGGTGGCCCGCCTTGCCTAGGACCAGGAACCACACGGGCAGGAGCACCACCAGCCGAAGGTCCTTCCTCGCGCTGGCCGGGGCCGCCGCGCTCACGGCGGGCTGCGGCTCCGCGGTGGGCGGCGGCGTCAAGAAGACGGACACCATCCGCTACCAGGGCTGGGCCGGGCAGGTCACCCCGCCCGAACTCGCCGCCGATCTGGGCTACCTGGAGGACGTAAAGCTCGACTGGGTCGGCAACACCACCAGCGGCCCGCAGGACATCCAGTCGGCCGCGACCGGACAGGTCGACATCGGCGGCGCCTTCAACGGGGCCGTGGTCAAACTCGCCTCGACGGGCGCCCCCGTCACCGCCGTCATCTCCTACTACGGCTCCGACAAGCGCGCCTACAACGGCTTCTACGTGCTCGGCGAGGGCGGACCGCGCACGCCGCGCGACGTGCTGGGCCAGCGCGTGGGCATGAACACCCTCGGCGGCCACGCCGAGGCCGTGCTCGACATCTACCTGCGGGGCGAGGGGCTCTCCGCGTCCGAGGCCGAACGGGCGCAGCCGATCGCCATCCCGCCGGTCAACCTCGAACAGTCGCTGCGCCAGGGGCAGATCGGGGTCGCCGCGCTCAGCGGCGTCCTGCGCGACAAGGCCCGCGAACGGGGCGCCGTACGGGAGCTGTTCAGCGACTACGAGATCCTCGGCGCGTTCAGCGCCGGCACCTACGTGATCGCGGACCGCTTCCTGGAGCGCAACCCGGACACCTCGCGCGCCTTTGTCACCGGGGTCGGCAAGGCGATCGACTGGTCCCGCGGCAAACCCCGCGAGGAGGTCATCGACCGGATGACCGAGATCGTCGCCAAGCGCGGACGCAACGAGGACGCCGCGCCGCTCCAGTACTGGCAGTCCTACGGGGTGGCCGAGCCCGGTGGCCGCATCGCCGAGAAGGAACTGGGCTTCTGGGCCGACTGGCTGGCGGACCGGGGCGACATCGAGCGGGGCGCGGTCAAGGTCTCCGACGCCTACACCAACGAGTTCAACGGCAACAGCCGCAAGGGTGCCCGGCCGGACAGCGGTCCGGCCTACCAGCGGAAGGGAACGTGAGCCCGGTGAGTGCCACGAAGCCATCCCGTCCGTCCGCGAAGATCAGCTTCCGGGGGGTCGGCAAGACCTTCCCCGTCCGGGGCCGCAAGGGCGGCAGCCCCGTCGCCGCCCTCCAGGACATCGACCTGGACATACCCGAGGGCGAGTTCACCGTGCTGGTGGGCCCCAGCGGCTGCGGCAAGTCCACCCTCCTCGACCTGCTGGGCGGCCTGACCCGGCCCACCGGCGGCGAGATCCTGCTCGACGGCCGGCCGCTGACCGGACCCGGCCTCGACCGGGGCATCGTCTTCCAGCAGTACGCGCTGCTGCCCTGGCGCACCGCACTGGGCAACGTCGCCTTCGGGCTGGAAGCCACCGGCGTGCCCCGCCGGGAGCGGGCCGAACGGGCCCGCGAGTACCTCGACCTGGTAGGCCTGTCCGGCTTCGAGGACCGCCATCCGCAGGAGCTGTCCGGCGGGATGAAGCAGCGTGTCGCCATCGCGCGCAGCCTCGCGTACGACCCGGACGTGCTGCTGATGGACGAGCCGTTCGCCGCGCTGGACGCGCAGACCAGGGAGTCGCTCCAGGACGAGCTGCTGCGGATCTGGGAGCGGACGGGCAAGACCGTCGTCTTCATCACGCACGGCATCGACGAGGCCGTCTACCTGGGGCAGCGGGTCGCCGTCCTCACCTCGCGGCCCGGCCGGATCAAGGAGGTCGTGCCGATCGGCCTGGAGGCCCGCACGAGCGTCTCCGACCTGCGCTCCAGCCCGGAGTTCGCCCGGCACCGGCACCGCATCTGGGAGTTGCTGCACGACGAGGTCACCCGAGCACAGCAGCAGGAGAAGGAGGCGGTCGCGCCGTGAGTGTGACAGTGGTCAAGACGGACGAGGCGCCCGCACCGGCCCCGCCGCGCCCGGCCCACGGGGAGGCGGTACGCCCCGCAGAACCGGCGGCGTCCCCGCCCCGGCGGCGCAGCCGCCTCGCCCGCGCCGGACGTCGCGGCGCCGGGCTGCTGCTGACGCTGCTCACCCGGACCGGGGTGGTGGTGCTGCTGCTCGGTCTGTGGGAGGCCGCGCCGCGCGCCGGGCTGGTGGACCCCACCTTCCTGCCGCCGCTCAGCGAGGTGGCGGACGCCTGGTGGGGCCTGGCCTCCGACGGCCAGCTGGCCTCCCACACCCGCGCGAGCCTGGCCCGTTCGGCCGCCGGGTTCGGGCTGGCGGTGCTGATCGCGGTGCCGCTGGGGCTGCTGATCGGCTGGTACCGCTTCGTGGCGGAACTGCTCACCCCGGTGCTGGAGATCTTCCGGAACACCGCCGCCCTGGCCCTGCTGCCGGTCTTCGTCCTGCTGCTGGGCATCGGCGAGACCTCGAAGATCACCATCGTGCTGTACGCCTGCACCTGGCCGATCCTGCTGAACACCATCAGCGCCGTACGGACCGTCGATCCGACGCTGCTGCGGCTGGCCCGCACGATGGACCTCTCGGCGCCGCAGGTCTTCCGCAAGGTGATCCTGCCCGCCTCGCTGCCGACGATCTTCACCGGTATCCGGCTCTCCGGGGGCGCCGCCATCCTCGTCCTGATCGCCGCCGAGATGGTGGGCGCCAAGGCCGGGCTCGGCTACCTCATCAACTCCTCGCAGTTCAACTTCGCCATCCCGCAGATGTACGCCGCGATCATCACCATCTCGGCCATCGGCGTGACCTTCAACCAGGTGCTGCTGACCCTCGAACGCCGCCTCACCGGCTGGCGCACGCAGCCGGGCAGCTGACCGCACCCGCACCCGCACCCGCACTGCACCCGTACCGCACCCGCACCCCGTACCTCCGAGCCCGAGGACCGCCATGACCCGCACCGATCCACCCCGGCAGTTCCATCTGAACGCCTTCCTCATGGGTGTCGGCCACCACGACGCCGCCTGGCGGCATCCGCGCACCCGTCCCGAACGGCTCACCGACCTGGCGCACTTCCAGGAACTGGCGCGGATCGCCGAACGCGGCCGTCTCGACTCGCTCTTCCTCGCCGACGGCCTGACCCTGCCGGGCAACGCCCGCTACAACGCGGTCGGCGGCTTCGAACCGCTCACCCTGCTCTCTGCCCTGGCCGCGAGCACCGAGCACGTCGGGCTGATCGCCACCGTCTCGACCACCTTCCACGAGCCGTACACCGTCGCACGCGCCTTCGCCTCCCTCGACCACCTCAGCGGGGGCCGGGCGGGCTGGAACATCGTCACCTCCGGCAACGTCGGCGAGGCGCGCAACTTCGGCTACGAGGAGCACCCCGCCCACCGGCTGCGCTACCAGCGCGCCGACGAGTTCCTCGACGTCACCACCAAGCTGTGGGACAGCTGGGAGGACGAGGCGGTCGTCATCGACCGGGAGCGCGGCGTGTACGCGGAGGGCGACCGCATCCACGAGATCGCCCACCAGGGCGAGCACTTCCGGGTCGCCGGGCCGCTCAACGTCCAGCGTCCGCCGCAGGGTTACCCGCTGCTGGTGCAGGCCGGATCGTCGGAGGACGGCAAGGAGTTCGCCGCCCGGCACGCCGAGGCCGTCTTCACCGCGCAGCAGACCCTGGCCGACGGGCAGTCCTTCTACCGGGACCTCAAGGGGCGGCTCGCGCGGCACGGCCGTACGCCCGACCAGGTGAAGATCCTGCCCGGCATCTGCCCCGTCATCGGCGGCACCGAGGCCGAAGCACGCGCGCTGGAACAGGAACTGACGGATCTTCAGGTTCCTGAATACGGACGGCAGCAGCTGTCCGGCATGCTCGGCGTCGACCTCTTCGGACTGCCGCTGGACGGGCCGCTGCCCGCGCTGCCCGAGGAGCGCGACATCAACGGCAACAAGAGCCGCTTCACCCTGGTGCGCGAACTGGCCCGGCGCGACGATCTCACCATCCGGCAGGTCATCGCCCGGCTCGGCGGCGGACGCGGCCACCGGGTCTTCGCGGGAACGCCCGAGCAGATCGCGGACCAGCTCGCGGAGTGGTTCACCGGCGGCGCCGCCGACGGCTTCAACGTCATGCCTCCCCATCTGCCCGGCGGACTGGAGGACTTCGTCGACCAGGTGGTGCCGCTGCTGCAACGGCGCGGGCTCTTCCGCACCGAGTACACCGGCCGCACGCTCCGCGAGCACTACGGCCTCGCCCGCCCGGCGAACCGGCTCGCACCGGGCCTCGCCGCCGCCCTTCCCGCCTGACCCCGCACCGCACAGACCTACCGCACAGACCCGCACCGCACAGACCCGCACCGCACGGACCCGCACCGCACAGACCCGCACCCGAGAGGAACACACCATGACCACCAGCACCGCGTACGACGTCCGCAAGGTAGGCGGCCGGATCGGCGCCGAGATCGTCGGCGTCGACCTGTCCGGCACGCTCGACCCCGCCGTCGTCGCCGAGATCAATGCCGCGCTCCTGGAACACAAGGCGCTCTTCTTCCGCAAGCAGCGCCCCGACACCTTCGACGACGCCGCGCAGCTGCGCTTCGCCTCGCTCTTCGGCGAACTGACCGCCGCCCACCCCACGGTGCCCTCCGTCGAGGGCAGCCCGCAGATCCTCCCGGTCGACGGCGACGGCGGCATCCGGGCCAACCGCTGGCACACCGACGTCACCTTCCTCCGTACGCCGCCCAAGGCGAGCACGCTGCGCGCGCTGGTCGTCCCCCCGTACGGCGGGAACACGCTGATCGCCAACAGCGCCGCCGCCTACCAGGACCTGCCCGGGCCGCTGCGCCGGCTGGCCGACGAGCTGCGCGCCGTGCACACCAACGACTACGACTACGCGGCGGTCGCGCCGCCGAGCGACAAGGCGGCGGCGCACCGCGCGCAGTTCGTCTCCCGCAAGTACCGCACCGCCCATCCGGTGGTCCGGGTGCATCCCGAGAGCGGCGAACGCGGCCTGTTCATCGGCGGGTTCGCGCAGAGCATCGTCGGCCTCTCCGCGTCCGAGTCGCGCGAGCTGCTGCGCATCCTCCAGTCGTACGTCACCCGCCCGGAGAACATCGTGCGCTGGACCTGGGCACCTGGTGACCTGGTGCTCTTCGACAACCGGATCACCCAGCACTACGCGCCCGACGACTACGGCGACCTCCCGCGGCTCCTGCACCGGGTGACGGTTGCCGGGGACGTGCCGGTCGGCGTCGACGGCCGCCTCAGCGAGGTGCTCGAAGGCGACGACGCTGCCCACTACACGCCGCTGCCCGGCGGTACGCCCGGCGGTGCGCCCGCCCCCGCCCCGGAACCCGCACAGGCGCCCGGCGCCTGAGCCCGATCCGTCCCCCGCGAAGGAGCAGCAGCGTGCAGCAGTCCACCGCCCACGTCATGGTTCTGCCTCTGCCTCCCCGTCCGCCGGCACCGGTGCCGACGGACGGGGAGGGCGTGCGGATCGACCGCGAGTGCTACACGGCGGCGGTCGACGGCAGGCAACTCGAGCTGACCTACCTGGAGTTCGAGCTGCTGGCCCACCTGGTCGCGCACCCGTACCGCGTGCACTCGCGCACCCGGCTGACGGAGGCCGTCTGGGGCCACTCCTTCGTGGGGGACGGCCGTACCGTCGACGTGCACATCGCCCGGCTGCGGCGCAAGATCGGCGCTCCGCACCGGCACCGCATCGTCACCGTCCGCCGGGTCGGCTACAAGTACGAACCCGGGGAGGACGGGCAGGCACCCGACAGGCGCTGAGCGCCGGCCGCGGGCGCCCGGACGGACACCCCGTCCGGGCGGCCCGGCGCGGGTGCGGCACACTCGCGGCATGCGACACATCCTCGTCATCGGCATCGGCGCGGGCGACCCCGACCAGCTGACCCTCCAGGCCGTCCGGGCCCTCGCCCGTGCCGACGTCTTCTTCCTCGTGGACAAGGGGCCGCAGAAGCAGGACCTGGCCGGGCTGCGGCAGCTCATCCTGGAGCGGCACGCGGAGCAGCCGTACCGGGTGGTCGAGGTGCGCGACCCCGAGCGCGACCGGAGCGCGGCCCCGGCGGCGTACGCGGGCGCCGTCGACGAGTGGCGGCGGCGCCGGGCCGACCTCTACGAGGCCGCGCTGCGCGACGAACTGCCGCCGGACGGCTGCGGTGCGTTCCTGGTCTGGGGCGACCCGGCGCTCTACGACAGCACGCTTGCCGCGCTGGAGGAGGTCCGCGACCGGGGCTCGGTCGAGTTCGGCTCCGAGGTGATCCCGGGCATCAGCAGCGTCTCGGCGCTGGCCGCCGCGCACGGTACGGGGCTCAACCAGGTGGGCCGCCCGGTGCAGATCACCACGGGGCGGCGGCTCGCGGCGGGCTGGCCGGAGGGGGCGGACGACGTGGTGGTGATGCTGGACGCGCACCAGGCGTTCACGGGCCACCTCGGCACCGGCCTGTGGATCTACTGGGGCGCGTACCTCGGGACGCCGGACGAACTGCTGGTCGCCGGGCCGCTGGACGAGGTCGCGGAGCGGATCACCGCGATGCGGGCGCGGGCCCGGGAGGAGAAGGGCTGGATCATGGACACGTACCTGCTGCGCCGCCCGGCCCAGGACCGCCAAGGCCCGGCAGGCCGCCCCGCCGCCTGAGCCAGCCGAGGGCGCCCGACACGTCCGCCACCGCCGTCACCCCCGCCGGGAGCGGCGGTCTGCGCACCATCACCACCGGCACCCCCGCCTCCCGCGCGGCGGTCAGCTTCGCGGCGGTGGCGTCCCCGCCGCTGTCCTTGGTGACCAGCACCTCCACCGAGTGCTCGCGCAGCAGCGCCCGTTCGCCCGCGAGGGTGTACGGGCCCCGGCCGGGCAGCAGCCGCACGTGCGGCGGCAGCGGCGGCTCGGGCGGGTCCACCGACCGGATCAGGAACCAGTGCCGGTCCAGCCCGGCGAACGCGGCGACCCCCTGTCGTCCGGTCGTCAGCCACACCCGCCGTCCCAGCGCGGGCAGCAGTCCGGCCGCCTCCGCCAGCGAGGCGGCGGGCACCCAGCGGTCGCCGGGCACCGGTGTCCAGCCCGGCCGGCGGACGACCAGCAGCGGGGTGCCGGTGGCGGCGCAGGCGTGCGCGGCGTTGCGGGTGACGGCCGAGGCGAAGGGGTGGGTGGCGTCCACGACGGCGCTCACCCCGTGCGCGGTGAGCCAGCGGGCGAGCGCCTCGGGGCCGCCGAAGCCGCCGCTGCGTACGCTGCCGCCGGGCAGCCGCGGCCCGGCGGTCCGGCCCGCGACCGAGCTGGTGACGCGGGGGCCGCCGGGCGTACGGGCGAGCACGTCGGCGAGGCGGCGCCCCTCGCCGGTGCCGCCGAGCACGAGCAGATGACCCGTCACCACGCTGCCGCGTCCCTTCGCCGTGCCGTCCCGCCGCGGCCCATGGTCCCACCGCCCCAGCCGCCGCCGACGCCGCCCGCGGTGACCGCCTGCGCGTTCCGCCCCGCCGCGCGGGGTCCGGGTAGCCTCTCCAGGGCTGATCCGCCGGGGACGGCGGGGCAGCCCTTAGCCGAGAGGGGGCCGGGGTGGCTCAGGAAAAGGCCGGGCGCATTCTGGCGACGAACCTGCGGATGCTGCGGGAGCGCGCCGGGATCACACTGTCGGAGCTGGCGCGGCGCTCCGGCATAGCGAAGGGCACGCTGTCGCAGCTGGAGTCCCGGCCGGGCAACCCGACGATCGAGACAGTGTTCAGTTTGTCGAACGCTCTGGGTGTGCCGGTCTCTTCGCTGCTGACGGAGCAGACCGACCCGGACGTCCTGCTCGTACGCTCCAGCGGCTTGGAGGTGCTCAGCAGCAATGCGGTGGATCTGCGCATGCTGCGCCGCATGGACGTGACCGACCGGGTGCTGGAACTGTACGACCAGCGGGTGCGCCCGGGGGAGACCCAGCACTCCGAGGGGCATCCCGGCCGTGAGCACGTCGTGGTGATATCCGGCCAGCTCAGGGTGGGCCCGCCGGAGGCGCCGTACGAGTTGGGGCCGGGGGACTACGTCTGCTTCGCGGCGCAGGCCCCGCACGTCTACGAGACCGTGGACGGCCCGGTCGCCTCCGTCCTGATGCTGGAGTACCCGGCGGACGCGGGTCCCGAGGCCCCGGCGGGCAGCTGCGCCGTCCCGGCCGCCGCGGCGGGTGGAGTGAACCGGAGGAAACTGGGGGGTTGACGCTGCCGTGGGCGGTCCATAGTCTCGCAGCGTTCATTTAAATGAACGGAGGTGAGATCAATGGTGACTCCAGCTTCTGCCGCACGCGGTGCCGTACGCGGTGCCGCACGCCCCGCCCCGGCCCCCGACGCCGTGGTGGTCGGCGCGGGCGTCATCGGCGCGGCCTGTGCCGAGGCGCTCAGCGCGTCCGGCCTGCGGGTGTGCGTGCTGGACCGCGGCGCGCCCGCCGCCGGCACCACGGCGGCCGGCGAGGGGAACGTCCTGGTCTCCGACAAGGGGCCGGGCCCCGAACTGGAGCTGGCCCAGGTCTCCCGGCGCCGCTGGCCCGAACTGCTGGCCGCACTGCGCGAGGAGCTGGGCCCCGGCCTCGCCGAGGCGGAGTGGGACGCCAAGGGCGGGCTCGTGGTGGCCACCACCGAGGAGGCCGTGGCGCCGCTGCGGGCCTTCGCCGACGCGCAGCGCGGAGCCGGTGTCCGGGCCGAGGAGATCGGCGCCGAGCAGGCCGCCGCCCTGGAACCGCAGCTCACCCGGCAGCTCACCACCGCCCTCCACTACCCCGAGGACGCCCAGCTCCAGCCGGTCCTGGCGGCGACGACGCTGCTGGCCGCCGTCCGCGCCCGGGGCGGCGAGGTCCGCTCCGGGGTGCGTGCCCTGGGTGTGGCCACCGGGGCGTCGGGCGCCGTCAGCGGTGTCCGTACCGACGGCGGGGTGATCCCCTGCGGCGCGGTGGTGAACGCCTGCGGCCCCTGGGCCGGGCACTTCGCGGCGGCGGCGGGCGCGCCCGTGGCCGTACTGCCCCGGCGCGGCATGGTGCTGGTCACCGGCCCGCTGCCGGAGGGCACCGTGCGGCACAAGGTGTACGACGCCGACTACGTCGGCGCGGTCGCCAGTGGCGACGCCGACCTCCAGACCTCCACCGTCGTCGAGTCGACGCGGGCGGGCACGGTGCTGATCGGCTCCAGCCGCGAGCGCGCCGGCTTCGACGAGTCGGTGCGCGTCGAGGTACTGCGGGAGCTGGCCCGCAAGGCGCTCGGGCTGTTCCCGGTGCTGGACCGGGTGCCGGTGATGCGCGCGTACGGCGGGTTCCGCCCGTACGCGCCCGACCATCTGCCGGTCATCGGCGAGGACCCGCGGCTGCCCGGGCTGTGGCACGCGACGGGGCACGAAGGCGCGGGCATCGGCCTGGCGGCGGCCACCGGGCAGCTGCTGGCCCAACTGTGGACCGGCGCGCGGCCGGTGGTGGACCCGGCCCCCTTCCGGGTGGGCCGCCCCGCGGTGATCGAGGAAGGCAGGGCAGCGGCATGAGGGTGCGGGTGGACGGGGACGAGGTCGCGGCGGTGCCGGGCCAGACGGTGGCCGGACTGCTGCTGGAGCAGGGCCGCGCCTCCTGGCGCACGACCCGCGGCGAGGGCAGGCCGCGCGGCATCTTCTGCGGGATCGGCGTCTGCTACGACTGCCTGGTCGTGGTCAACGGCGTGCCCGACGTACGCGCGTGCCAGCGGCTGCTGGCCGAGGGCGACGACGTGCGGGTGCAGCACGGCGCGGAGCTGCCCTCATGAGCGGCGCGCGGGGCGGCCCGCCCGGCACCGCGCCGGAGCGGGTGCCCGTCGTGGTGGTCGGCGGCGGGCCCGCCGGGATGGCCGCCGCGCGGGCGGCGGCCGGGGCGGGCGCCGCGGTGCTGCTCGTCGACTCCGGCGCCGCGCTCGGCGGCCAGTACCACCGGCAGAACGGCCTCGGACAGAACGGTCCCGTACAGAGCGGTCTCGAACAGGACGTGGCCCGGCCCCCGCAGGAACGGTTCGCCCTGCCGGCCGGGGTGGAGCACCTGCCGGACTCCGTGGTCTGGGCCCTGGAGGCCGCCCCCGGCGGGCACCGCGTGCACCTGCGCACCGGCCCCGCCGACGGCCCCGGACGGCGCGGACGCACCGTGGACACCCCCGCCCTCGTCCTCGCCACCGGCGCCTACGACCGCGCCCTGCCCTTCCCCGGCTGGGAGCTGCCCGGGGTGTGCACGGCGGGCGCGGCCCAGGCGATGGCCAAGGGGCAGGGCGTACGCGTCGGCGAGCGGGTGCTGCTGGCCGGCACCGGCCCCTTCCTGCTGCCGGTCGCCCGTTCGCTGACCGCCGTCGGCTCCCGGGTGCTGGGCATCCTGGAGGCCAACGACCCGGCCGCGGGCTGGCTGACCGAGCCCGCCGGCCTGCTCGCCGGGCGCGGCAAGACCGGCGAACTCGCCGGGTACGCGGCGCACCTGGCCCGCCACCGCATCCCGTACCACCGCCGCAGCACCGTCGTCGAGGCGCACGGCACCGACCGGGTCGAAGCGGTCACGTGGGCGCGGCTGGACCGGGACTGGAACCGCGTGCCGGGCAGCGAGCGGCGGATCGAGGCGGACGCCGTGTGCGTCGGCTTCGGCTTCACCCCGCAGCTCGAACTCGCCGTCTCCGCCCGCTGCGAGATCCGGGACGGCTTCGTCGCGGTGGACACCGCACAGGCCACTTCGGTGCCCGGGGTGTTCGCGGCAGGCGAGCTGACCGGGATCGGCGGCGCGGTGCTGTCCGCCGACGAGGGCACCGTCGCCGGTACGGCCGCCGCCCGCGTGGCGGGGGCTCGCGTGGCGGGCGCCCGGCCGGGCCCGCCCGCGCGGGCGCTGCGCCGGGTCCGCTCCGGGCGGCGGTTCGCCGCCGCGCTGGGGCGCGCGTACCCGGTGCGGCCCGGCTGGCAGGGGTGGCTGCGCGAGGACACCCTCGTATGCCGCTGCGAAGAGGTCGGCCACGGCGAGCTGTGCCGGGCCGTCGAGGAGCGGGACGCGCTGGGCGTCCGCTCGGTGAAGCTGGTCAGCCGGGCGGGGCTCGGCCCCTGCCAGGGACGGATCTGCGGACGCAACGTCGCGGAGCTGACCGGACTGCCGGACCCCGGCGCGGCGTTCGCCCGGCGTCCGCTGGCCGCGCCTCTGCGGCTGGGCGAACTCGCCGAACCCGCCGAACCACCACCGGAACGACCGGAATCACCGGTACCACCCGCACACCCGGTACCACCCGCACACCCGGAACCACCCGTACCACCCGTACCACCCGCACAACATGAGGAGCAGGAATGACGCAGGAGAAGCTCGACGGAGTCATCGTGGCCACCGCGCTGCCCTACGCCGAGGACCCGAGCGCGCCCGCCGGGCTGCGCGTCGACCTCGACCGCTACGCCGAGCACTGCCGCTGGCTCGTGGACAACGGCTGCCGCGGCGTCGGCCCGAACGGCTCCCTCGGCGAGTACTCCTCGCTCACCGACGAGGAGCGCCGCGCGGTCGCCCGTACGGCGATAGAGGCGGTCGGTGACGACGGCATCGTGGTCGTCGGCGTGCACGGCGTCGGCGCCCACCAGGCCCGCGAGTGGGCCGAGCGGGCCGCCGAGGACGGCGCGGACGGCGTGCTGTGCCTGCCGCCCACCGTCTACCGCGCCAACACCGCCGAGGTGCTGCACCACTTCGAGCAGGTCGCCAGCGTCGGCCTGCCGGTGATGGCGTACAACAACCCGATCGACACCAAGGTCGACATGACGCCGGAGATGGTCGCGGAGATCGCCAAGCTGGACAACGTGGTCGCCGTCAAGGAGTTCTCCGGCGACGTGCGCCGCGTCCTCGAACTCCGCGAGCTGGCCCCCGACCTGACCGTGGTCGCCGGTGCGGACGATGTGGCACTGGAGGCGCTGCTGATGGGCGCCACCGGCTGGTTCGCGGGCTTCCCGAACGTCTTCCCCGCCGAGTCCGCGCACCTCTTCGAGCTGGCGCGGCAGGGCAGGCTCGCGGAGGCCCGCGCGCTGTACGAGCCGCTGGTGGCTGCCTTCCGCTGGGACTCGCGCACCGAGTTCGTGCAGGCGATCAAGCACGGCATGGAGATCGTCGGCCGGTTCGGCGGCCCCTGCCGCCCGCCGCGCGGCCCGATCCCCGCCGACCAACTGGCCCTGCTGGACGCCGACATGCGCCGCGCCGTGGACTACCTCAACGCGCACCCGGTGGGCAGCTGACATGCGGGCGGGCAGGTACTTCGCCGCGGTCGACTCGCACACCGAGGGCATGCCGACCCGGGTCATCACCGGCGGCGTCGGGGTGATCCCGGGCGAGACCATGGCCGCCCGGCGCGAGTACTTCATGGCCAACCTCGACCACATCCGCGAGCTGCTGGTCAACGAGCCGCGCGGGCACGCCGCGATGAGCGGCGCGATCCTCCAGCCGCCGACCCGCCCGGACGCCGACTGGGGAGTCCTCTACATCGAGGTCTCCGGCTGCCTGCCGATGTGCGGGCACGGCACGATCGGGGTGGCGACCGTACTGGTGGAGACCGGCATGGTCGAGGTGATCGAGCCGGTGACGCGGGTGCGGCTGGACACCCCGGCCGGGCTGGTGGTCGCCGAGGTGGCGGTCCAGGACGGGCGGGCCCGGTCCGTCACGATCCAGAACGTGCCCTCGTTCGCGCTGGAGCCGGACGCCTCGGTCGAGGTCCCCGGTCTCGGCCGGGTGCGCTACGACATGGCGTACGGCGGGAACTTCTACGCCATCCTGCCGCTCGCGGACCTGGGCATCCCCTTCGACAAGGGGGAGAAGGACCGCATCCTGGGCGCCGGTCTGGCGATCATGGACGCGATCAACGCGCAGAACCGGCCGGTGCATCCGGCGGCCGAGGGGATCGGCGGCTGCAAGCACGTGCAGTTCGTCGCGCCGGGCACGCCGGGTACGCCGGACGGGTCCGGTACGCCGGGCTCCGGCAGCGACGCGCGGAACGCGATGGCCATCCACCCGGGCTGGTTCGACCGCTCACCCTGCGGCACCGGCACCTCCGCGCGGATGGCGCAGCTGCACGCGCGCGGCGAACTGCGGCTGGGCGAGGACTTCGTCAACGAGTCGCTGCTGGGCACCCGCTTCATCGGCCGCCTCGTGGAGGAGACGACCGTCGGCGGACTGCCCGCCGTGGTCCCCACGGTGACCGGGAGCGCGTGGATCACCGGCATGGGGCAGTACCTGCTCGACCCCACCGACCCCTTCCCCCGCGGGTTCACGCTCTGAACGACCGCCTGACCCGCCTGACCTGCTCGACCCGCCTGACCTGTCGCACCCGATCCCGCGCCGTGTGACGCAGGCCGCTGACCGCCCGGCGCCGTGATCCGGCGCCGCGCCCCGCACGTACGCACGTACGCACGTACGCACGTACGCCCGCACCCGCGCGGCGCCGGACGCCGTCCCCGGCCCGCCGACCGCCCCCGGCGTGCGGCCCACCCTCCGCCGTGCGTGTCAGCGGCCTGCCCGAAATCAGCCTGAAGCCCACGACCGTCCGAGCACTCTCCCCTTGGGGTGAACATGGATTTCCTCGTCTCTCTCAACGACTGGCTGTGGGACCCGCTGGTCTGGTTCGCACTGGGCTTCGGCCTCGTGCTCACCGTGCTCACCCGTGCCGTCCAGGTGCGCCGCCTCCCCGACATGCTCCGGCAGGTCGTCAGCAAGGAGCGCTCGGAGGCGGGCGTCTCCTCGTTCCAGGCGCTGATGCTCACGCTCTCCAGCCGCATCGGCGTGGGCAACATCGCCGGTGTCGCCACCGCGATAGCCGCGGGCGGGCCCGGTGCGCTCTTCTGGATGGCGGTGATGGCCTTCCTCGGCGGCGCCACCGCCTTCGTCGAGTCGACGCTCGCGCAGATCTACAAGAGCAAGGCCGACGGCACCTTCCGGGGCGGCATCCCCTACTACATCGAGAAGGGGCTGCGGCAGAAGTGGCTGGCCGTGGTCGCCGCCGTCACGGCGCTGAGCCTGTACGCCTTCCTGGCCCCCGGCGTCCAGTCCAACGCCATCTCGGCCAGCTTCGACAGCGCGATGGGCATCAGCCCGTGGATCACCGGCACGGTCGTCGTCGCGGTGCTCGGCTACATCATCTTCGGCCAGCGCAAGCGCATCATCGCCGTAGCCGACACGCTGGTGCCGGTCATGGCCGTCGGCTACATCCTGGCCGCCCTGCTCGTGCTGGTCGTCAACATCACCGAGGTGCCCGCGGTCTTCTCGCTGGTCATGGGCAGCGCTTTCGGCGCGGACTCGGTCTTCGGCGGCATCGTCGGCGCGGCCATCGCCTGGGGCGTGCGCCGGGCGCTCTTCTCCAACGTCGCCGGTGTCGGCGAGGGCACCTACGGTTCGGCGGCGGCCGAGGTCTCGCACCCGGCCAAGCAGGGACTGGTGCAGGCGTTCTCGATCTACATCGACACCCTCTTCGTCTGCATGGCCACCGGCTTCATGATCCTGGTGACCGGCAACTACAACGTCACCACCGAGGCCGGCGAGAAGATCGTCACGCACGTGCCCGGGGTGGAGGCGGGCCCCGCCTACACGCAGGCGGCGTTCGACTCGGTCTTCTCGGGCGCCGGACCGTACTTCGTGGCGATCGCGCTCGCGCTCTTCGCCTTCACCACGCTGGTCGCCTTCTTCTTCATCGCCGACACCAGCCTGACGTACCTCACCCGGGGCAGCCGCAACGCCGCGCTCACGCACCTCCTGCGGGTGGCCATGCTCGGTATGGTCTTCTACGGGGCGGTCGAGTCCGCGGACATGATGTGGGCCATCGGCGACGTGGGGTACGCCTCGCTGGCCTGGGTCAACATGCTGTGCCTGATCTTCCTGGCGAAGCCCGCGCTGATCGCCCTGCGGGACTACGAGGCGCAGCTGCGGCTCGGCGTCGACCCGGTGTTCGACCCGGTCAAGCTGGGTATCCGGAACGCCGACTACTGGGCGGAGCGCGCCACTTCGGAGAGTGACGGCGCGAAGAGGTGACCGGTGCCGCGGAGCCCGCACGCGGCACACCCAGGACCCGCGGCACCAGCAGGACCCGTACGACCCGCAGGACCGAGCACGACACCGCGCCCCCCGGCGCAGGAAAGGCAGGATGACCGTGACCGCTGAGGCCAGCGTCGACCCCCGTACCGCCGAGCCGTTCGGCGGGCCGTTCGCCCCGACCACCCCCGCCGAGGTGGCCCGCGCCACCGCGGAGGCAGCGGCGGCGGCGCCCGTGCTGGAGGCGCGCGGACGCGCCTTCCGGGCCGGGATGCTGCGCGCCATGGGCGCTGCGCTGGAGGCCCGGCGAGCCGACATCGTGGCGCTCGCCGACCGCGAGACCGCGATCGGCGCCACCCGGCTCAACGGCGAACTCACCCGCACCGTCTACCAGTTCGACCTCTTTGCCGGTGTCCTGGAGGAGGGCTCCTACCTGGAGGCCACCGTCGACCACGCCGGTGACACCCCCATGGGGCCCGGTCCCGACCTGCGGCGCATGCTCGTGCCGATCGGCCCGGTCGCGGTCTTCGGCGCGGGCAACTTCCCGCTGGCCTTCTCGGTGCCCGGCGGCGACACCGTCTCCGCGCTCGCCGCCGGATCGCCGGTGGTCGTCAAGGCGCACGGCGCGCACCCGGCGACCTCCCGGCTGACCTGGGAGATCCTCCAGGACGCGGCCCGCGCGGCCGGTGCGCCCGAGGGCACCGTCGGCATCGTGTACGGCAAGGAGGCCGGCGCCGCGCTGGTCGCCGACCCGAGGGTGAAGGCCGTCGCGTTCACCGGTTCGCCGCAGGGCGGCCGGGCGCTGATGGACATCATCGGCGGCCGCCCCGAGCCGATCCCGTTCTACGGCGAGCTGTCCGGGCTCAACCCGATGGTCGTCACCGAGGCGGCGGCCCGGCAGCGCGGCGCGGAGATCGCCGAGGGCCTGGTGGGCTCCTTCACGGTGGCCGCCGGGCAGTTGTGCACCAAGCCGGGACTGGTCTTCGTCCCCGAGGGCGAGGACGGCGACGCGCTGGTCGCGGCGGCCCGCACGCTGGTGGCGGGCAGTGCGCCGGGCGTGGCCCTGAACGCCGGCATCCACGCCTCCTACCAGGGCATCTCGGCCGGGCTCGCCGCGCTGCCCGCCGTCACCGAGGAGGCCGCGGGCGGCCCCCTGCCGGAGACCGGGTACGCGGTGGCGCCCCGGTTGCTGTCGGTGCGCGCCTCGGAGATCACCCCGGAGGTGACCGAGGAGTGCTTCGGGCCGCTGACCGTCCTGGCCCGCTACGGCGGCGCCGCCGAACTGCGGGAGGCGCTGGCCGCGCTGCCCGCCTCGCTCACCGGCACCGTCCACTCGGAGGCGGACGAGGAGGAGACCACCCGCGAACTGTTCGAGACGCTGCGCGCCAAGGCGGGCCGGGTACTGCACAACGGCTACCCCACCGGCGTGCTGGTGTCCTGGGCGCAGACGCACGGCGGCCCGTGGCCGTCCACCAACAGCCTGCACACCTCGGTCGGTGCGACCGCGCTGCGCCGCTTCCTGCGCCCGGTGGCCTGGCAGAACGCCCCGCAGTCGGTGCTTCCGGAGGAACTGCGGGACGGTGCCGCGGGGCTGCCCCGCCGGATCGACGGCCGCCTGGTGCTGTAGCCCGGCGGAGCGTCAGCCGGGCAGTGCGGTAGCCGGGCGGTGCCGGGCGCCCGGGGCAGCTGCGGCGGTCAACTCCTGGGCGGCACCGGCGAGAAGCGCACCGGCAGTACGGTCACCCCGCGCGGCAACGCGGCGGCCCGCCGGTTCAACGCCTCGGCAGGCACCGTGAGTTCGAGATCGGGCAGCCGGTCGAGGAGCACCTCGAGTCCGTGGCGCGTGATCACCTCGGCCACCTCGCGCGCGGGCACCGGGCACCGGAACTCCCCGTGCCCGAAGGCGAAGTGCGCGCTGTTGCCCGCCCGGCCCCCCGCCGCCCAGCCCCCCGCCGTCCGGCCGCCCGCCGTCCGGCCGCCCGCACCACCGGGCGCGGCGGCCCGTACGTCCGGGTCGGTGTTGGCCCCGGCCAGGCCGAGCAGCAGCAGGTCGCCGGCGCGTACGGAGCGTCCGCCGAGCCGGGTGTCGCGGGCGGCCCAGCGCCCGGCCGGGATGGGGACCGGGGTGTCCTCCCACAGCACCTCGTTCATCGCCTCGGGGACGCTGTGGGTGCCGCCGGTGAGCAGCAGCCGCACGGTGTTGCCGATCCAGTCGGTGGTGGGCACCTGTCCGGCGGCGAGCAGGGCGAGCAGGTCGAGGGCGTACTCCTCGTCGGTGAAGGGCTCCGGGTGCGCCAGCATCCGGGAGGGCAGGTCGGCTCCCGGGCGGGCGCGCTTCTCCGCGACGAGCAGGCGCATGCGCGCGGCGAGGGTGCCGTGCGCCTCGGGCGCCCGGAGGCCGCCGTCCGCCAGGTCGAGCAGCGCGTCCCCGAGCGGCGGCGCCTCGGTTTCGGGGAGTCCGAAGAGGCGGGCCAGCACGAGCAGCGGCAGCGCCCTGGCGTACTCGGCGATCAGGTCGGCGTCGCCGCGGGTGCCGAAGCCGTCGATCAGCTGGTCGGCCGACTCCTGTGTCCACCGGGCGAGTTCGAGCGGACTGACCGCCGCCAGCGCGCGCTGGACGAGCGCCAGATGCCGGTGGTGCGCGGCCCCCGTGGTGTGCTGGACGGCGGGTGCCTGGCAGCTGAGCACCGGCCGCAGCGGCCAGTCGGCGGGCAGTCCGTCCCGCCGGCTCCACCGCGCCGGGTCGCGCGGGAAGAGCACCGGATCGGCGGTGACCTGGTACAGCTCGCGATAGCCGATGACCAGCCAGGCGGGCACCTCGGCGGGCAGCAGCACGGGCACCAGCGGGCCGTGCTCGCGGCGCAACTCCTGGTAGAGCGGCCCGGGTTCGCTGCGGAACCGGGGGCTCGCGAGCGGCACGGCGGCCGTGTTCGCGGTGCGGTCGCGGTCGGGCTGGGTGGTCACGGGGTGCGACGATACTCCCCGCCGTACGCGCCGCCCGTGGATCGGTGGCGGTGTGGTGCAAACCAAGTACCTTACCGGTCGGGGGAGTTGCCCTCGGGCGGTGCTGCCCGGGGAAAGCGTGGAAACAGCACGGATCAGTGCCGGAACGGTGTGCGGCGCCGCCCAGCGGGGATTCTGAATCCGAAGGTGCCAGAAGTACGGCCTGCTGTGCTGCGAACTCCCGCGCGCAGGCCGTACCGTGGAGCGGCCCGCCCAGACGGAGAACGGATCATGCGGATAACCAGGCTCACCGAGGACTCACCCGTCAGTGCTGTACTGGGCCCGGGTCGGAGTCCCGATGCCTGGCTGGAGCCGGAGTTCGGCCGGGAGCCCGACCCCGGGAGGGAACCCGTGCCCGGCCCGGGGCCGGGCACCGCGCACGCCGGGCACACGGTGCCCCGGCTGCTGCTGGGGGAGTGGCTGCGCCGCCTGCGCGAGGCGCAGTACCTCAGCCGCGAGGAGGCCGCCGACACCATCCGGCTCGCCCCCGACAGACTGGCCCTGATGGAACTGGGGCGCACCAGCTTCCGCGCCCGCGACGTCCTCGACCTCTTCACCGCGTACGACGTCCACGAGGACGCCGACCACGCCACCGCGCTCTCCCTGGCCGAGCAGGCCAACATCCCCGGCTGGTGGTACCCGTACCGGGACGTCATGCCCGGCTGGCTGCACAGCTACCTGGGCCTGGAGCAGGCGGCCGGGCTCATCCGGAGCTACGAGGTGCAGTTCGTCCCCGGCCTCCTCCAGACCTGGGGCTACGCCTCCGCCGTGATCGCGCTGGGCCACCCGGCCGCATCGGCCACGCAGCTGCGCCGCCGCACGGAGCTGCGTACCCAAAGACAGCGGATACTGGACCGCACGCGCCCCCCGCACCTGTGGGCGGTGATCGACGAGGCGGCGCTGCGCCGCCCGGTCGGCGGCGCCAAGGTGATGCGGGAGCAGCTGGAGCACCTGATCACCGCCTGCGAGCTGCCGCACATCACGCTCCAGGTGCTGCCCTTCGGGGCCGGCGGCCACTCGGCGGCGGGCGGCCCGGTGGCGCTGCTGCGGCTGCCGCAGCAGGAGCTGCCCGACCGGGTGTACCTGGAGCAGCTGATCAGCGCCCACTACCCGGAGGACCCCGAGGACATCAACTACTACCGCCAGGTCATCGACCGGCTTGTCACCACGGCCGAGCCCCCGTCCCGTACGAGGGACCTGCTGTGCGAGATCCGGGACGAGGGCTGGGGCTGAGGGCCGGGGGTGAGAGCCGGGGTGGGACTGTGCGGCAGCCCCGTACGGCTCAGGTGGCCGCCGGGGCGGGACCGACCAGCTCCTCCAGCACGTCCTCCATGGTGACGAAGCCGAGCACCCTGCCGCCGTCCCCGGTCACCGCCGCCAGGTGCGTGTCCGTGGCCCGCATCGCGGTGAGCGCGTCGTCGAGCGGGGTGCGCTCCGGCACCTCGGTGACCGGGTGCAGCGCCTCGCGCGGGAAGGGCTGGTCGCGCGCGGCGACGCCGAGGCTGTCCTTGATGTGCAGATAGCCCAGCACCGTGCCGTCGGAACTGAGGACCGGGAGGCGGGAGTAGCCCGACTCGGCCGAGGCGCGCTCCAGCCGCCTCGGGGTGATCTGCTCGTCGACGGTCACCATCCGCGCCATCGGCGCCAGGATGCTGCCGACCGGCCGGGTGCCCAGCTCCAGCGCGTCCCGCAGCCGGGCGCCCTTCTCCGGCTCCAGGAGTCCGGCCGCGCGTGAGTCCTCGACCATGCGGGCCAGTTCGTCGTCGGTGAAGACGGCCGCGACCTCGTCCTTCGGTTCGACGCGCAGCAGCCGCAGCAGCGTGTTGGCGAAGGCGTTGATGCCGAAGATCACCGGCCGCAGGGCGTGCGTGAGCGCCACCAGGGGCGGGCCCAGCAGCAGCGCGGTGCGCTCGGGCGCCGCCAGGGCGATGTTCTTGGGCACCATCTCGCCGATGAGCATGTGCAGGTAGGTGGCCGCCGCGAGGGCGATGACGAAGGCGATGGGGTGCACCATCGCGTGCGGCACGTTCGCGGCCTCGAAGGCGGGCTCCAGCAGGTGCGCGATGGCCGGTTCGGCCACGGCGCCCAGCACCAGGGAGGAGACGGTGATGCCCAGCTGGGCGGTGGCCATCATGGCCGACACGTGCTCGATGCCCCACAGAGTGGTGCGCGCCCGCTTGTCGCCGCTGCGCGCGCGGGGCTCGATCTGACTGCGGCGCACCGAGATCAGGGCGAACTCGGCGCCGACGAAGAAGGCGTTGGTGAGCAGGGTCAGCGCACCGATGGCGAGTTGCAGGGCGGTCATCGCGCTTCCTCGGCGGGTGAGTGGGAGGCGGTGGCGGGGGCGGCCGGGGCGGTGATCCGTACCCGGTCGGCGCGGTGGTGGTCGACCTGGAGGACGTGCAGCCGCCAGCCGTCCAGCTCCACGGTGTCGCCGACGACGGGGATGCGCTCCAGCTGGTTCGCGATCAGCCCGGCGACGGTCTCGTACGGGCCGTCGGGGGAGCGCAGCCCGGTGGCGGCGAGCCGGTCCAGGCGTACGCTGCCGTCCGCGTCCCAGACGGGCGTGTCCGGGGTGTGCGGCCCGTCCGTCGCGTCCGGGCCGTCCGGGGTCCTCTCCGGGGCGGCGACGCGTTGCAGGTCGGGGCGCTCCTCGGGGTCGTGCTCGTCGCGGACCTCGCCCACGACCTCCTCGACGATGTCCTCCGCGGTGGCCACGCCCGCCGTGCCGCCGTACTCGTCGACGACGACCGCCATGGTGCGGCTGCGGCGCAGCCGGTCCAGCAGGCGGTCGACGGGGAGGGTGTCCGGCACGAGCAGCGGCTCGGTCATCAGGGCGGTGACGGGGGTGCCCGCGCGCGCGTCCTCCTCCAGCGCGAGGACGTCGCGGATGTGCACGGTGCCGATCACCTCGTCCAGCGTGTCGCGGTAGACCGGGTAGCGGGAGAGGCCGGTGGCCAGCGTGAGGTTCGCGGCGTCGGCGGCGCTGGCGTGCGCGTCCAGCGCCTTGACGTCCACCCGCGGTGTCATCACGTTCTCCGCGCTCAGCTCGCCGAGGTGCAGCGTGCGGACGAACAGCTCGGCCGAGTCCGCCTCGATGGCGCCCTGCGCGGCGGAGTGCTGGGCGAGGGCGACGAGTTCGGCGGGGGTGCGGGCGGAGGCCAGCTCCTCGGTGGGCTCCAGGCCGAAGCGGTGCAGCAGCCGGTTGGCGGTGTTGTTGAGGTGGCGGATCAGCGGCCCGAAGGCGGCGGTGAAGCCGCGCTGCGGACCGGCCACCACCCGGGCCACGGCCAGCGGGCGGGAGATGGCCCAGTTCTTGGGGACCAGCTCGCCGATGACCATCAGCATGATGGTCGAGAGGGTCACGCCCAGCAGCACGGCGACGGTGGACGTGGCGCCGTCCGGCAGGCCGGTCGCCTCCAGCGGGCCGTTGAGCATGACGGCGATCGAGGGCTCGGCCAGCATGCCGATGATCAGTGAGGTGACCGTGATGCCCAGCTGCGCGCCGGAGAGTTGGAAGGTCAGCTCGCGCGCCGCCTTGAGGGCGCTGGCGGCGCCGCGTTCACCGGCTTCGGCCGAGCGCTCCAGTTCACCGCGCTCGATGGTCGTCAGGGAGAACTCGGCGGCGACGAAGACCGCGCAGGCGAGGGTGAGGCCGAGGGCCAGCAGGAGGAGAAGAACCTGGGTCACTGTGCCACCTCCGCTCGCGGATGCGTTCTCAGCGGGCGGGACGTGGCACAGCACGTACTCGGAGGGCCGTCCATCGCGGTACCGCGACTCCTTCGGGCAGATCGGTCGGGGCCGTGTCCGGCGAATCCCGCCCCCCGCCCCGCGGGCGGACGGCGCTGTTCGTCAGGCACGGCCCAGGACGGCCGGCTGCCGTCGCTCTCCATGCTAGCGGTCCCTCTACAGGGATGTAGAGGGGCGCCGTCCGGCGGCGGCGCTGCGTAGCCGGACGGGTGCGGGGGGGGTGCGGCGGGCGGTGCCCCGGGCGGTGCGCGGCGGCGGCGTCGGGGAGCGTCGAGTGCGGGCTGTACACTCCTCGTCACCGTCAATTTCTACATGCGTGTAGATTTCACCCCGCCGCTCGGAGGACGCACATGGCACTGTGGGACCGGATCAAGGATTCCGCCGCGACGATGCAGACCCAGCTCAACACGAAGAAGAACGACCTCAAGAGCGGCGGATTCCGCGATGCCAGCATGGCGATGTGCGCGCTGGTGGCCGCCGCCGACGGGCACATCGACCCGGCCGAGCGGCAGCGCGTCTCCTCCCTGATCGCCTCCAACGAGGTGCTCCAGAACTTCCCCGCCCACGAACTCCAGCAGCGCTTCGAGGGCTACTGCCAGCAGTTGTCCGCGGACTTCGAGGTCGGCAAGGTCAGCGTCCTCCAGACGATCGGCAAGGTCGCCAAGAAGCCGAACGAGGCGCGCGCCGTGATCCAGATCGGCATCGTCATCGGCGGCGCGGACGGCGACTTCGACCGGGCGGAGCGGGGCGTCGTACGGGAGGCGTGCTTCGCGCTGAGCATCCCGCCGCAGGAGTTCGACGTCTGAGACGCCCCCGCGGACCCTCGCCGCGCGCGCCTCGCGCCGCGTCGGGGCGTTCACGGTGCGGGCCGGGGCGGCACGCTCCCCTTGGGCCCTGACGGCCCCGGCTCGCTGCGTTGCCCGGAAGTCCGGGCAGCCCGCTGCAAGCGGCTTCCAGCAGCTTTGCGGGAGCGTCCGACTTCCGGGGACCCGGGGAAGGGGCCGAGACGGAGCGAGCGCGGCGCACGCAGTGGCCCTGCGCCCCACGGCCCCGCCTCCGGCCGCACGCCGACACGTCGGCACGTCGACGACAGGACCTAGAAGGGCGTCGCGGCGTAGAGGATCAGGGTGAGCGCGACCGCCGCCGTCAGCGCGCACAGCGCAGACGCGGCCGTCCCCGCGGCGGCCACCCAGGCCGCCAGCCCCGCCGCCGTACCCGAGGGCGGCCAGCTTCGGCCCGGCGGCTCCGGCGCCAGCAGCGCGGCGACCCGGCGCGGCACCGGGCCGGGCACCGCGCCCGGCCCGCGCCCGGCGCCCGCTCCCGCTCCCGGGAGGGGCTGGGCGAAGCCCACCAGGCCCGGCGCGGGCGCGTGCCGGGTGACCAGCGCGGCGCGGGCGACCGCACGGGCCACCGCCCGGCGGCTGCCCACCACCCGGGCCGCCTCCTCGTCCGCCCAGCGCTCCGCGCTGTAGGCGACGGCCTCCCGCAGCGGCGCCAGCAGCGGATTGGCGCGCGCCGCCAGCTGGGCGAGGAGCAGGTAGCGGTGGTGCCGGGCGGTCAGATGCGCCTGCTCGTGGGCCTCCAGGACCCGGCGCTCCCCGTCGTCCAGCCGCGCCAGCATCGCCGTGGAGATCACGACCCGGGCCCGCCTGCCGGGGAGTCCGGGCAGCGCGTACGCGTACGGCTCGGCGTCCGGCAGCACCGCCGGCCCGGCCGGGTCAGCCGGGTCGGCGGGGAGCCCGTCCAGCGAGCGGTGCGCCCGCCAGCGGACGCGGAAGTGCCGGGTGACGGTGGCCACAGCGGCGACCAGCACGGCGCAGAGCGCGCCGATGGACACCTCGCCGACGTACTCCTCGTGCGGCACGGCGTCCCGCACCTCCGGGTCCGACCAGCCGTCCGGCAGCGGATTCCCCGGCAGCTGCGCGGTGCCCACGACCATCAGCAGGACCAGGCACAGCGTGCTGCACAGCGCCAGCATGCCGCCCACCAGCGTCAGCAGCCGGATCACGCCGCGCGGGTGGAGGTGCTGTTCGGCGAGCCGGGCGATCGGCAGCGCGGTGAGCGGCAGCACCAGGGGGAGGAAGACGAAGATGCCCATCCGGCTATTCCTCCGGCCCCTCGGCCGCCGCCCGGAGCAGGTCCCGCAGCAGCACCTCGTCATCCGAGGACAGGCTCGTCACGAAGCGCGCGAGCACCGCGCCCCGGTCCGACTCGCTGTCCAGCACCCGCCGCATCCGCAGCGCGGCCAGCCCGGCCTCGTCGGACGTCGCCCGCCATACGAAGGCCCGGCCCGTACGCTCCCGGGAGACCACGCCCTTGGTGTGCAGGCGGGTCAGGATCGTCATCACGGTCGTGTACGCCAGCTCCATCCCGAGCCGCTCCTGGAGCCGCCCCGCCGTCACCGGCCCGGCCTCCTGCTGCAACGCCGACAGCACGAGCGCCTCCAGTTCCCCCTGCGCCCGCCGCCGACCCTGGCCGTGCCCCTGGCCTGGTCCCGGTCCCGAGGCGCCACCACCTCCTGGCTGCTCCACACCCACACCCTCCGCCTCGTCCCGCATCCGCCCCATGGTAATGACGGGCCGCCCGCCGGAGGGAAAACGCGTTGCCGCACCCGGCGGGCTCTGCGAGCCTGCCGGGATGCCCGAGAAGACCTCCCGCAGTACGCCCCCGGTGGCCGCGCTGTTCTCCCACGGGCGGCTGACGGCCATCCCCCGCAGGACCGCGCGCCGTGAGCAGCTGCTCCGGCATCTCGCCGAGACCCTGTTCGAGCCCGGCCGCAGCTACCGCGAGCCCGAGGTCAACGAAGCGCTGCGCACGGTCCACGAGGACTGCGCGGCCCTGCGGCGCTACCTGGTGGTGGCCGGGCTGCTCGTCCGTTCCCGGGACGGCGGCAGCTACCGGCGCGGGCCGCTGCCGCCCCCGGCGCCCGCGCCCGCCGGGTGAGCCGCGCCCCCGCCCGCCGCGTCGTACATTCGAGCGCCCTTCGCGGCGCGGGGGGCGTGGATGATTGCGCCCCCGTGCGGTGTTGGACGAGTGTCACCACGCGACGGGCCCCGAAGCTCGGTGCCCGCAGGGGAAGAGGGGAAGTGCGCCGTGCCTCTTGAGGGCGAGTACGAGCCGAGTCCGACGAAGTGGGTCCGCGACCAGGTCGAGCTGTACGAAGGCTCGGGTGGCACCAAGGGCACGACGATGCGGGGCATGCCCGTGATCGTCCTCACCACCCGGGGAGCCCGCAGCGGCAAGATCCGCAAGTCCCCGCTGATGCGGGTGGAGCACGACGGTGCGTACGCGGCGGTCGCCTCGCTGGGCGGCGCGCCGAAGCACCCGGTCTGGTACCACAACGTGCGCGCCGACCCCCGGGTGGAACTGCGGGACGGCACCGTGCGGCAGGACATGGTCGCCCGCGAGGTCACCGGGGACGAGAAGGCGGTGTGGTGGGAGCGCGCCGTCGCGGCGTACCCGGACTACGCCGACTACCAGGAGAAGACGGACCGCGAGATCCCCGTCTTCGTCCTGGAGAAGGCGGCCACCGAACACTGACGGGGTGAGGGACGGGGGAGGCGGTCACGCCTGCGGGGGGACCGGATAGGTGAGGGTGACCGCGATGGACGCCTGGGCCGATCCGCTGAAGAGCACGATGTTCCCCTCGCTGGCGATCGTGACACCGAACGCGACGGTGACCGACTCGGGCGGCCCGGCCTGTGCGGTCAGTTCGGCGGCGGTGCGGCTGAACCGCTCGGCGACGGCGTGGATCGTGTCCTGGACGTGGTCGAGCGCCTCGGTCGCTTTCCGCCCCGCGAGGTCGCGCAGGCGCGAGGAGGTGGGCTCGGACCCGGGCAGCCGCTGAACGGCGATGTAGACGTCCTGGCCGCCGATGACGGTGGGCACCACGTCCTGCTGCGAATTCACGAGTGGGTTCTCCCCCGGTGCGTGTCGGATGGGACGGGCGGGCCGGACGGTTCAGCCGGTGGTCAGCTGATAGACCCCGGCGAAGATGAGGCTGCCGCCGGGGTACTGGTAGTAGCCGGTCTTGGCCGGCTCCTTGTCCCACTTCAGGAAATGCCGCAGCAGGAAGCCGCCGGTGCGGATCGCCCGGCCGACGGGGGTCGCCTGCATCAGGCCCTTGAAGAACCACGAGTCGCGGAGGACGTGGTACAGCTCCTGGAGTGGCTCGAGTTCCGTGTCGGCGTGGTCCAGCGCGAACAGGTAGCGCACGCCCTGGTCGTCGGTGAGGCGGAACGCCAGGATCACCCCCGTCCCGCGGTGTATGTAGGCGTCGCCGGTCCCGATCGTGATGGGCTCCTTGGTGCCGCTCGGGGCTTCGGCTGAGAAGCTCAAGGGAGCGGGGTTGACTCGCGAGACGTTCATCAGCCAGCTTCCGTAGTCGCTGTCGTTCGGACTCTTTTCCATGCGATCGGCCTTTCGCTCGCTCTACAGGTTGTCGGAGATCCAGCGGGCGACGCGTTTCAGCGTCCTGTGGGCCACCTCTTCGCCGATCGCGTCCGACGCGCCCGTGGCGCCGCCCGATCCGGCGGGCAGGGGCACGTCCGCGCTCCCGCCGGTGCCCGTTGTGCCGGTGCCGGGCGGGGCCTCCGGTGTGCCCGGCTCGCCGGGGCCGGGCCGCTGGTCCGGCGCGGCCACGCCGCCGGCGTCGGCCCCGGTGCCCGGCCGGTCGCCGGGCTTCCGCACCAGGTTCTCGGCCACCGCTGTGCCGGCTCCGGCCGCGGCGAGGCCGATCCAGCGGTTCTCGGCGAGGTCGACGCGGCCCTCGCACAGTTCGCGCAGGTCGTCGACGCGCGCCGCCCACACGCTGTGGGCGAGCCAGCCGTCGGAGGTGTTGTAGCGCGCGGAGACGACGCCGACCACACTGTCGTCGCTCCGCTGCCGCACCGGTGCGCCGCTCATGCCGGGCAGCACGTCCCGGCAATGGAAGCGCCCCAGGGTGACCTCGTCGGCGCGGCGCATCTCGCCCTGCCATTCGCCGAGCGCCTCCACCCAGACCACCGGCGGCTTGTCCACCGCCTCCTGGATCAGCGCGTGGCCCACGACCGTCACCGGTTCGGCGTGCGCGACCGCCCGCGAGCCGCGCAGCAGCCGCGCGCTGCGGGGGAACGCGGCGTCCGCCTCGAGCAGAGCGAGGTCTGCCTTACGGTTCTCGGCCAGGACGCGGGCGGTGATCCGGCCGGTGTGCGGCTCCGCCAACCGGTCGACGGAGAGCACCTCGTCGTCGCCCAGCGCCAGGGTGCTGCGCACGACATGCCAGGCGGTCACCAGGAACCCCGGCGCCAGCTGGAAGCAGGTGCCCTGAGGAGCACCGGACGGAGAGAGAATCCGGCCCACATAGGGCGGCACGGCACCCGACTTCTGCACGCTTACCTCCCCCGTGCGAACGACCGTGGAGCACGGGCTCCAAGGGCGGAAGCCGCGCTCGCGGCCTTCGTCCGAGGGGACGGGGCCAGCGGCGGGGGGGAAGCGAGCGGCTTCTCGCTTCATCGTAGGCACGTACCGGACCGCGAGAGTAGGACTTATCTGCGAGTGAGCGATATTGTGCACTTCTGTCGATTAATGATGCACTGTCGGCTCATTCTGCCGCTTCGGGCTTCGGGATCTCTCACGGGAGGACCGATACTCTCCCGACATGACCGTTGCGATGAACGATGCTGTACGAAATCTCCTCGACCGCCCTCATCCGGCCGTCCTGTCCACACTCAACCCTGACGGCAGCCCGCAGAGTTCGGTCGTCTGGGTGAGCCGCGACGGGGACGAGTTGCTGATCTCGACCGAGCAGGGCCGGCGCAAGGAGCGGAACGTCACCCGCGACCCGCGCGTCAGCCTCACGGTCTTCGACCTGGCGGACCCGCAGATGTACGCCGAGTTCCGGGGCGAGGCCACGGTCACCGAGGACGCCGGCCGCGCGGTGGCCGTACGGATCGCCGAGGAGTACGGGGGCCCGGGCGCCGGCCAGGTGTACGTGGAGTTGCCGCCGGAGCGGGTGCGCGTGGTCATCCGCGTCGTGCCGGCCAAGATCCTCGGGAACGCCACCCGCCTCAGCGGCTGAGCCACAGCGTCAGCGGCTGAGCCACAGCGTCAGCACCAGGGTGACGGCGGCCGAGCCCGCCGCCCCCGCCGCCCCGTACGCCGCCTGGCGCAGTGTGCCGCGCAGCAGTGCGGCCAGCCGGGTGCGCCGCGCGGGGGCGGCAGGGGTGTGGGCGGGCGTGTTTCGCCCGCACTCGCAGTGGGTGTGCCCGTCGTTCATCGCGTGGCGCTCCTCGGTGCCGGGGACCGTCCCCGGCTTCGCCCTCACATTCGGCGGCGGCCGGGGCGTTGCGTAAGTACGGCACGGGGTGCGGCCCGGATCGGCAGCGTTGCGCCGGTGCGGGTTGGCAGGCCGGCCGGCCTCCGCCGGACACGGCCTCAGCGCCGTGCCGGACCCAGCCGGTGCTGCCGGTCGCCTTCGCGGCGAGCGAGAAGCGCACCGCCGCGCTGGTGCCGAGTCCGGCACGGCACCGGCGAGGTGCTCGGCGGGTGCGCGCCGGCCACTCGCCCAGCCGTATGGCTTGCGGACAGCCGCTCCATGCTATTCGGCAAGCCCTGCCCGGCGAAGGCCCTGGAGAACTTCCAGCAGACTCTGGAATTGGCGGGACCGTTTGGGGGCCACGGCGACGATTGAGTCGAACGGAGTCCCTTCGAACCGGTTGAGGAAGAATCCTGATCCCGCCGGCAGGCTCTGACGGTCCAGCCCTGCCAGACGTTCGCGGCGCAGGAGGAACTGGGTTTCTGGGTCGCGCCTTACGAGGTCTCCCGGGACGTAGTAGAAACCCGCATCGGTGAACTCGGCCTCGGAGATGTCAAGTGCCCAGTCAATTGCCTTGTATGCGTCGATGAAAGCCTGATCGGCAGCAGGTCCCAGTTCCTCACCCAGTCTGGCCTGTGGGGGAACTGCCATGAGAGGACCGATCCTTCCGCGCAACGTGACCCGGGAGAATACGCACCCAGTCAGATAGAGCATCCCTCCCTTGACTGTCAGGTGGTCAACGGTGATGTCTTCGAAGCGGGTCCCGATTGCAGCAGCGTTGTCCAGAGTGCACCTGCTTGCATAGATGTGACGAAGTATCAGGCTCGGGCTCGCGTCGTCCTGCTGTACCGATGCGGAGCCGACGAGCGTGCACCGATCGAGTTCGATGTCCGCTACGATCTTTCCCGAGCCGATGGCGCGGACATCCTCGAACCTTTGCTGCGAGAAACGGATTGTCATGCTGGGTGCTCCTGCTGGGACTCGTGAAAATTCCTTCGAGGGCACGGCCCTGTGCCCGCCAACTCCCGCAACACGGTGGCCTGTTGGACGGAGAATCCTCACACTAAGGGTTGTCCCGCAAAGATCCGGATGCGGCGAGGCGGTTGGTGGAGTGGGGTGTTCCTCGGCTGCTCTGTAACCGCGGGGGGCACGCGTGGGTCGGACTCACCCGGGTTCGGGCGCCGTCAGGTGGTGGCGGACCCAGTCGGTGACGGAATTGCGGGCGGGCTTCCACCCCAACTGGTCTCGGGCTCGGGTGCCGCGCACCCGGCTGTTAGAGCCGAGGGCATACAGCGCCGGTTCGTATCCCCACTCCTGGATCGCCGAGTCGACGTCCCAGGGCTGGGCGGTGCCGAGCCCGAGGGTGTCGGCGATGGCTTGGGCCATCGCGGCGAATGATGCCTCGCCGTTCTCCGCGAAGTAGAACGACCCGGGCGGTGCCGAGTCGAGCGTCAGGACGAACAGGTCGACGACGTCATCGATATGGACCGTCGACCAGATGTTGTTGCCTGTGCCGATGTAGCGGACGACACCGCTCTTGCGGGCCTGACTGACCAAGCGAGGCAACTGCACACTGTCGCGTGCGATCCCGTACCCATGCCCGTAGATCAGGCTGCTGCACAGCACGGTCGAGCGGATATCGCGTTCCGCCGCGGCCAGGACGAGCCGGTCGATGGCCACCCGGGGGGCCTTGTCCGGCTCTGGCTGCCACGAGCCGGTGGGGGAAACTGTGGTCTCGGTGAAGGTCCGTTCCGCCGCCTGGCCACGGGCGTCGTCTCCCACGATGCTGGAGCCGCTGGCATGCAGGAGGGTCTTCCCGGTGCCGGCGAGTGCGTCGATCAGGGCTTCGACCGCGCCGCGGTGGTCGCTGTCGGCGGCATTGATCACCGCGTCGGCCTCGTGTGCGGCACGGGCCAGAACCTCGTGGTCATCGAGGCTGCCGCGTGCAGGGGTGATCCCGCGTGCTCGGAGCATCTCTGCGCGCGACTCGGTCCGTGCCAGGCCGATCACCTCGTGCCCTGCCTTGACCAGGCGGGTGGAGACGGAGCCGCCGATGTATCCGCTCGCGCCAGTGACAAATATGCGCATGACCAGTCCTCCGATTGCTAGCGTGCGCTTGATATAGTCGCAAGCAATAGTCAGCGTACGCAAGTACTCGCGTGGGCCCGAGGCCGACCTCCGAGCCGCTGGGCCGCGCGGTGAGCCAGCCATGAGTCCACTCTGGAGCTCGACGAGCAACCGAGAGTGAGACGATCTTGGTCATGTCTGGTGTGATCACAGCGTCGGAACCGTCCTGGATAGCCCCGTTCACCGGGTTGAGCCCCTGGGCCTTCGGCACGCTGGTGACGCAGCTGCGCAGTGAGGGCGCCGACGCGCCAGGCCGAGGCCGGCCATGGAAGCTACCTCTGGCGGATCGGGTACTACTGGTGGCCGCGTACTGGCGGACGAACCTGACGCTGCGCCAACTCGCCCCGTTGTTCGGGGTGTCGAAATCCACGGCCGACCGCGTCATCTACGACCTCGGCCCGAAGCTCGCCCTCCGGCCACGTGAGCGGTTCGCGAAGGACGCGGTGCTGATCGTGGACGGAACCCTGGTGCCCACCCGCGACCACAACGTGGCCGAGCAGTCCAAGAATTACCGGTACTCCACCAACCATCAGGTGGTCATCGACGCCGACACCCGCCTGGTCGTCGTGGTGGGCCGGCCGCTGCCGGGCAACCGTAACGACTGCCGGGCCTGGAGCGAATCCGGCGCCAAGGCCGCGGTCGGCAAGACCACGACGATCGCCGACGGCGGCTATCCGGGCACCGGGCTGGTGATGCCGCATCGCCGACGCGCCGGCGAAGAGCTCGCCGACTGGCAGCTCGCCCACAACAAGTCCCACAAGCAGGTCCGCGCCCGCGTCGAGCACGCCTTCGCCCGCATGAAGACCTACAAGATCCTGCGCGACTGCAGGCTTCGCGGCGAGGGCGTACATCACGCCATGCGCGGCATCGCCCGCCTGCACAACCTCAACCTCGCCGGATAGGCGAGCCAGCCCGCCCTGGATCCAACATGTCCCGACCAGCCGGAGGATCATTTACGGGACAGCCCTTAGGCCACCTGCCGCACGGGACATCAAGGAGCATTCTCGGCCTGACCACGGATCGGGTGACGGTGGCAGGGAGTGAGGGCGGCCAGGGCCCCGTCCCCACTCTGGAGCGGTAACGCTGAAGACGCTCAAGGGTTGCCCCGAAAACCCTGGCGAGCGCGCGGCGTCAGCGGCTCAGCCACACCGTCAGCAGCAGCGTGACGGCGGCCGAGCCGACGGTCCCCGCCGCTCCGTACGCCGCCTGCCGGAGCGTGCCGCGCGCCAGCCGGGCCAGCCGGTCCCGGACGCACCGCCCGGCGGGGGCCCCGGGTGCGGCCGGGGCTGGGGCCCGGGTGTCGGTGGGGGTCCTTCGTACGCACTCGCAGTGGGTGTGCCCGTCGTTCATCGTGAACCGCTCCTCGGGTCGCTGGGGTCTGTCTGCCGGCTGCAACAACCCTCGGAAACAGCAGGGGTGTTGCGTAAGTACGGCACGGACTGCGGCTGCGATCGGCAGCGTTGCGCCGGTGCGGCAGCGGCACGTTGCGCCGGTGCCGGTGTCGCCGTTTGTCCTGGCAACACCGGTTCGGCCCCGACAGCCCCTCTCCGGAGGGATGATGAGCAGCCATCGGCGGCGCGGCGTACGAGGTGAACGTGGCAAGCGACGGCAACAGCGGCAGCAGGGGCGGCAGGGGAGGCAGCGGACCCGACGGCATCCGCGGACCGGACGACATCTGCGGACCCGCACACACCAGCCCACCCGGCGGCACCGGCGGCGGGCACCCCGGCGGCGGTGCCGCCCTGGCCCCGCTCCGGGACGATCTCGACGCGGACAAGCGGAAGCTCGCCGAGCTGCTCCGCCCGCTCTTCGGCAGGCTCGACGTCAGCCTGCGCCGCTACGCCCTGCGGCACCACATCGACGCGGGCGCCGTCTCCCGCTACCTCAACGGCACCCGCACCCCGCCCTGGTCCTTCGTCACCGACCTGCTCGCCGACCTGCGTGAACAGGGCCGCCCCGTCACCGACGAGGTGGTGGAGACCCTGCGCGACCTGCACCGGCGTGCCCGCCGCAGCCACTCGCGTGCGGGCGAGGTGGAACGGTTACGCGCCCAGCTGGTGGAGGCGGACGAGGCCGCCCGCAGCGCGGAGCTGAACCGGGCCATGCTCGCGGACGCGCTGCGCGACGGCCAGCGCCACCTGGACTCCCTCCAGCGCCGCCTGCGCGGGCTGGACCGCGAACGCGAGGCGGCCGTACGCGCGCACGACGAGGCGCTCGTGCTGTGGACGGACGCCTACGAGCAGCTCCGCGAGGAACGCGACCAGCTGCGCGAACGCGTCGGCCGCCTCCAGGACGCGCTGCGCGGCGCGCGGACCGAGGTCCGGGAGGCCGAACAGCGGTGCACCGGGCTGGAGTCGGAGCTGGAGGATGCCGAATCGCGGCTCGCGGGCGAGGGCGCGGCCGAGCAGTCGCTGCTGGAGCTGCTGGAGAGCACGGACCGTACGGCCTCGGTGCCCGAACTGGTGGCGCTGGTCGGCCGGCTGAACACCCCGGCCCGTACGGTGATGGCGGCGGAGGTCGTCAAGTCGGCCGCCTGTACGCGCCCGGTGCGCGAGGGCGCCGCGCTCATCGAGGCGCTGTATGCGGCAGGCCAGCGACGGTACGCCGAGGCGGCACTGCCCGCCATGGTCGCGGCGCGGCCCGCGCTGGAGTCGGCGGAACTGGTCGCGGCGTTCGCCGAGTCCGGTCTCGACGAACCGGCCGCGGTCGTGCTCACCCGGGCCGTCCATCTGCACCCGCCCGAGGCGCTCGGGGCGATCGCCTCGCTCCTGCACCACCTCGGCCACCACGAGCACGCGCGGGTCGCGCTCGGCTCGGCGGCGACCATCTGGGACCCGCCGGACGTACTGAAGCTGTGCGAGAGCTTCCCCGAAGCGGAACAGCCCTTGCTGATCGAGGCGTTGGAGGTCTGCGGCCGTTCCCGCTACGCGGGCGACGTCGCCGAACTGATCGCCGTCTGCCGCCGGCGCGCGCTGCCCGCGCCCGCCGAGGCCCTGGTGGCCGCGGCGGCGGAGCGGCCCGCGCGGGAGGTGGTCGACGTGATGGTCGAGCTGCTCAGCCGGGCCGACCGCGCGCAGGCCGCCAGGCTGCTGCTGCTCAGCACCCGTACGCAGGACACCTCGGGACGGGTGGCGGCTCTCATCCTCGCGCTGAACAGCGCCAACCTGACTGATTTCGCCGGGCAGTTGATCGAGCGGACCACCCGCGACCGGGACCCCGTCGGCATCGGGGAGCTGGTCGCGGACCTGCACGGCGGGGGCGGCGGCCAGCACGCGGTGATCGCGCTGACCGAGTGTGTGCGCAAGCGCTCCGTCGCGGACTTCCACACCGTGGTGCGGACGCTGCACGACCGGACGACCGGGGGCGTACTGGTCGTGCTCCGCAGCAGCTCGGGGGTGGTCCCGGTGGGCGATCTGGCCATCGTCGTGGACCAGTTGGAGATGGCGGGATTCCCCGAAATCGCCTCCGAACTTCTGTGGAGGATCGTCAGCGGGTACCCCTACGGGCAGGTGCTGCTCCTGCTGGCCGCGCTGGACCGGAGCGGCTCGCAGGTCACCTCGCCTGCGGGCCTGCGCCGGCACGCGTCCCGGCCGCCGTGGGAGATCGCGCTGCTGGTCCGCGTGCTGGAGGAGGCGGAGTTGCACCAGGGCGCACGCGGCCTGCTCGCGGCGGCGCGTACGGGCGCCGGGCCCGCCGAACTGGTGGCGCTGCTGGTCGAGTTGCGTCGCCTGCTGGGCGAGCCCTCGGCCGACCGGTGGGCGCACACGCTGCTGACCTGGGTCGCCGCCGAGGCCGACGGGGCCACCACCGTCGAACTCTTCTTCGCGCTCGAGGGCGTGCCGCTGCGCGGGTCCGGCTACGCGCAGTACTTCGACCTCGCCGTCAGGCAGCGCGGGTCGGCCGAACGCCGGGCCTTCCGGTCGACGGTGCAGGCCACCCGGAAGTACCGGCGCCGGGAGCACGACCGGATCGCCGCCGACAGCCTGCGGACCGAACGCAGGGACCGCTGGCAGGCGCGGCGCGAGGGAATGCTGGCGCGCCTGACGGGGCGTGACTGAGATGCCGGGCAGGCCCCCCGCGGGGCGAACACCTGCTCCACGCCTCACCCGTTCCGACGGTCTGTCGCGTCAGGGCACGTAGAACCACCGCGCCGGGGCATACACAGCCAGTCACGACAGAAACAACTCTGGAGACTGCACCATGCGCCTTCGCCGAATCCTCACCCTGGTGGCCGCCACGGGCACGATGCTGGCCGCCCAATCCCTCCACACGGCGTCCGCAATCGGCATCGACCTGGGCGGCGGCCTCGCCTTCTGACCCCGGAGCCTTCGAGGACCCGGCCCGCCACCCGGCGGCCGGGTCCTCCGCTGTCCGGCCACGGCTTCAGGGGGCGACGGCCGCCAGATCGTCGGCGCTGCCGGAGCTGATGGTGCGCAGGTGCTCGGTGATGTGCTCCAACGGCCAGTCCCACCAGGCGAGTTCCAGCAGGCGGGCAATGTCCTCGGCGGCGAAGCGGCACCGCAGGAGTGTGGCCGGGTTGCCGCCGACGATGCCGTAGTCGGGGACGTCGTCGACGACGACGGCGCCCGAGGCGACGATCGCGCCGTGCCCGATCCGGACGCCGGGCATCACCATGGCCCGGTAGCCGAGCCACACGTCGTTGCCGACCACGGTGTCGCCGCGCCCGGGGAGGCCGGTGATCAGGTCGAAGTGCTCGGCCCACGCGCCGCCCATGATGGGGAACGGGAACGTGGAGGGGCCGTCCATACGGTGGTTGGCGCCGCCCATGAGGAACCGCACGCCCGTGCCGAACGCGCAGAACTTCCCGATGACCAGCTTCTCGGGCCCGTAGTGGTACAGCACGTTGCGGGTCTCGAAGGCGGTCGGGTCGTCCGGGTCGTCGTAGTAGGTGAACTCGCCGACCTCGATGAGGGGCGAGGTGACCAGCGGCTTGAGCAGCACGACGCGGGGCTGTCCGGGCATCGGATGCACGACGTCCGGGTCGGGCGGGGCGGGCGGCACGGGCGGCTCCTGGCACGTCGGGGCGGGACCGCCCCATGATCACCGCCCGGACCCCGGATGGCCAGCGGTTATGCACGCGACCCGTCCAGCTGGGCCCCCGGCGGCCCGGCTGGACGCGGTGCTGGCGGGCGTCGGTGCCGCCGTCGACGCGGTGGGTGGCGCGTTCACGATGTGCTGCACGACGGTGGTGGCCAGCGCGGTGCGCGGTGCGTGCAGACCGGGGCCGCGGGGGCCCCGGTCGCGGAGGGGGCCGGTCAGGCGGCCCGCCCCTGGAACGCGTAGCCCGCGCCGTCCACCGCCGCGGCGATCCGCGCCTCGTCGGGCTCGCCCGCGGAGGTGACGGACACCCGGCCGGTGGCCAGTTCGATCTGGACTTCGCTGACGCCCTCCAGCTCACCGATCAGCGCCGTCACCTTGCTCCGGCAGTGGCCGCTGTGCACGCCGTCGACCTGGAAGACGGTGGTGACGGCCGGCTGGGCGGCGGGCTCGGAGTGGCAGCTGCCGTCCGTGGTGCAGCAGGACGAGGCGGTGGTGGTGGCTGCGGTGGTGGTGGTCGCGTCGGACATGGGATCACTCCTGGGGTGGCGGGGGTAGCGGGGACGGGACAAGAAGCATAAATACCCCTGGGGGGTATTAAAAATTGCTGGGTTCATGTATACCCCTGCCTGGTATCAAGTGCAAGTGCCGCCCCTCTCCCCGCCCTTGCCCGCCGCGATGCGCCGGGCGGCGGCGCTCAGCAGGCAGGCGGCCACGCAGCGCACCGCGGGGTGTGCCAGGGCGCGTGTCAGGGCCTCGTGGCCGGTGCGGCGTACGGGGGCGTTCTTCGCGGTCATGTCCTGCTCCTCTTCGTCGCGGGGAACGGCCGCTGCCGGCCGGGGGTCCGGCCGGCAGCGGCCCGGTCGGGGCGCGGGCCGGCTGGCGTACGCACGCCCGGTCAGCGGCTCACCGTCGGCTCCGTCTCGGCCGCGGGCGCCTGCGCGCCCTGCGCCGGGGACCGGCGCAGCGTGGCCGCCGCCAGGGCGGCGCCGACGGCGGCGATGCCCGCGGCGCCGAGGAAGGCGGCGGAGAAGCCGTCGGTGAGTGCGCCGAGGTCGCCCAACTCGTCGGCCCCCTGGGCGGCGGCGAGTGCGGTCATCGCGGCGAGGCCCAGCGCGGAGCCGATCTGGTAGCTGGTGTTGACGATGCCGGAGGCCAGGCCGCCTTCCTCGGGGCGCGCGCTGGAGATGGCCGTGCCGAGGGAGGGGATGAAGGCGAGCGACATGCCTGCCGCGGCGACCAGCGTGGCGGGGAGGACGTCGATCCAGTAGTCGCCGTCCGGGCGGACGAAGGACAGCCACAGCATCCCGGCCGCCAGGGCCGCCATGCCCGCCACGGTCATCGTCCGGGGGCCGAAGCGGTTCATGAACCGGGGCGCCACCACGATCATCATCAGCATCACCGCGCCCGTCATCGGCAGCAGCGCGGCGCCGGACTCGAACGCGCCCAGCCCCAGCACCTGCTGGAGGTAGAGGTTCAGGAAGAACCACATCGGCACCCACGCGCCGGCCAGCAGCAGCTGCGCCAGGTTGGCGCCCGAGAGGTTGGGTGTGCGCAGGATGCTCAGCCGCATCAGCGGCTCGCGGCGCCGGGCCTGCACGGCGACGAACAGTCCGAGCAGCAGCAGTCCGGCGGCCAGCACCAGCCAGGTCCGGCCCGCGCCCCAGCCGATCTCGGGGGCCCGTACGACGGCGTAGACGAGGGCGCCCAGGCCGACGGTGACGGTGAGCGCGCCCGCGATGTCGACCGAACCGCGGCGCGGCGGTGCGGTGGGCATCAGGCGCGGTATCGCGATCAGGGTGACCACGGCGACGGGGATGTTGAGGTAGAAGACCCACGGCCAGCTCGTGTACTCGGTGATGACGCCGCCCAGGAAGACGCCCGCGGTGCCGCCGGCCGGAGCCGCGGCGCCGTAGAGCGCGAACGCCTTGGTGAGTTCCCGGGGGTTGCCGCCGAAGAGCATCATCAGCAGCGTCAGCGCGGACGGGGCGATCAGCGCGGAGCCCAGGCCCTGTACGGCGCGGCCCGCCAGCTCGACCCAGACCTCGTTCGCGGCGCCGGCCAGCAGCGAACCGGCGGCCAGTACGACCCAGCCCGCGCTGAACACGCGCTTCGCGCCGAACAGGTCCGACAGCCGGCCGCCGAGCAGGAGCAGGCCGCCGAAGGCGATGACGTAGGCGTTGAAGACCCAGGACAGGTTGCCCTGGGTGAAGCCGAGATCGGCCTGCATCTCGGGCAGGGCCACGCCGATGATCGACGTATCCATGATCACCATGAACTGCGCCATGGCGATGAACGCGAGCGCTAGCCAGCGCCGCGGGTCGGGCGCGGTCGTCGGGTGCGTGGACATCTTCCTCACCTCATACTCCTGGGGGGTATTCTGCGAATGCAGCGGAACATACCCCAGGGGGGTATAGGAGTGCAATGGAGACGCCCCCGCCGCGGCGCCGGTCCGGGCGCCGGACCGTGTCGGTCGCGCGCCCCGCGGCGCGGCACGGCGCATCATGGGCAGCCGGGCAGCCGACCGCGACGAAAGAGCCGGGGACCGAGGATGAGCCGCCGTACCACCCGACACCCGCTCTTCGCCCGCTTCTACGCGAACGTCGCGGGCCCCGCCCTGGCCAAGGCGGGCGCCACACGGCACCGCGAGCGCCTCCTCGCGGGCGTCTCCGGCGAGGTCGTGGAGATCGGCGCCGGCAACGGCCTGAACTTCCCGCACTACCCGGCCGAGGTGAAGCGCGTACTGGCCGTGGAGCCCGAGCCGAGGCTGCGCGCCCTCGCCGCGCGCGCCGCCGCCGACGCCCCCGTACGCGTCGAGGTGACGGCCGGCCGCGCCGAGCGGCTGCCCGCCGCCGACGCCTCGTTCGACGCGGCCGTCCACTGCCTCACCCTGTGCTCGGTCGCCGATCCGCGAGCCGCCCTCGCAGAGGCGTACCGGGTACTGCGCCCCGGGGGCACGCTCCGCTTCTTCGAACACGTACGCGCCGACACGCCCGCCATGCGGCGCGTGCAGCGCGGGCTGGACGCCACGCTCTGGCCGCTGCTGTGCGGGGGCTGCCACACCGGCCGCGACACGCGGTCGGCCATCACCGCCGCCGGGTTCACCCTGGTCTCGGTCGACCGGTTCACCTTCCCCGCCACCCGGTTCCCCTCCCCGGCGGGCCTCCACATCCTGGGCGCGGCCGAACGCCCCCGCGCGGGCTGACCCGGCGGGCGCCCGGCGGGGTCAGGCGGACGGGTCAGGCGGACGGGTCAGACGGCGGCGCGTCCGCCCCGTCCGCCGCGTCGTCGCCGTCTCCCGTCAGGTAGCGCTTCGGGGAGGTGCCGACCGTCCGGCGGAAGGCCGCCAGGAACGCGCTCGGCGTCGTGTACCCCACCGCGCGGGCGACCTGGGCGACGGACCGGCCCTCGGCGAGCAGGGACAGCGAGGCCCGCAGCCGCACATGGGTGCGCCAGCGGTCGAAGCTCATGCCGGTGTCCTGGACGAACAGCCGGGTCAGGGTGCGCCGGCTCACGCCGATGGCCCGCGCGTGTGCGTCGAGGCCGCGCGGGTCGGCGGGATCGGCGAGCAGCGCGTCGCCCACCGCGCGCACGCGCGCGTCGACGGGGTGCGGCACGTCGATGGGCGTGGCCGGCAGCGGGCGCAGCAGGTCGAGGACCACCGCCTCGGCCCGCAGCCGCGCGTCGTCGGCGAGGTCCTTCCGGCCGAGGTGGGTGAACAGGTGCGCCAGCAGCCCGTCCACGGCGACCGGCGTGGGCTGCGCCCAGTCCAGGCCGCACCGGTCCGGTTCGAGGTAGAGGCTGCACAGCACCGCGTCGCGGGTCGCGCCCGTCCGGTGCACGACCCCCGCGGGCAGCCACAGCGCCCGGGTCGGCGGCAGCACCCAGTAGGTGTCGTCGACGGCGATGCCCAGCACGCCGCGGCGGGTCCACGCCAGCTGGTGCTGCGGGTGCCGGTGCGGGGCGATCCACTGCCCCGACGACAACGGGAAGTGCCCGACGACGATGGCGCCGACCCCGGTCGGGGCGGCTTCCGTCAGTATTTCCGCGGGATCTCCGGTGCCGGCGTCGACCATGCTGCGCAGCGTACGTCCTCAACGCGACACTACGTGGCCCCGTAGCGGATTGTGGCCATCGAGGCCTTCTGCGTAGCGTCGTGGCATGTCGATCATCCACCTGCACCCAGGGCGCCACCGCGGGACGTACGGGCCGGTCGCGGCCACCGGGGACACCGCATGACCTCGGCGCCGCCCGACGCGGGCCGCCGGGAGAACCGCCGGGACCGCCCGGAGAAGCACCGGGACCGGCGGCGGCCGGCGCTGATCGTGCTGTGCTTCGTGCAGTTCATGCTCGTCCTGGACGACAACGTGGTCAGCGTCGCCCTCCCCACCGTCCGCGACGACCTCGGGTTCGGCGCCGCGGGCCTGGCCTGGGTCGTCAACGCCTACTTCCTCGCCTTCGGCGGGCTGCTGCTGCTCTCCGGCCGCGCGGCCGACCTGCTGGGCCGCCGCCGCGTCTTCCTGTGCGGCGTGGCGCTCTTCGGCGCGGCGAGCCTGCTCTCCGGGCTCGCGCAGGAGCCCTGGCAACTGGTGGCCGGACGGTTCGCGCAGGGGGCGGGGGCGGCCATGGCGAGCCCGGCCTCGCTGTCCCTGATCACGCTCCTGTTCGAGGAAGGGCGGGAGCGCGCCAGGGCGCTGAGCGTCTGGGGCGGCGTCGCGGGTCTGGGCGGCACGCTGGGTCTGGTCATCTCCGGGGTGCTCACCGGCCTCGCCTCGTGGCGCTGGGTCTTCCTGATCAACCTGCCGGTGGTCGTGCTGGTCCTCGTGCTGCTCCCGCGCCTGGTCGAGGAGAGCCGGGCCACCCGCCCGCCGCGCCTGGACGTACCCGGCGCGGTGCTGGGCACCGGCGCCGTCCTGTCCCTGGTCTTCGGCCTGCTCCAGGCCGGGGAGACGGGCTGGGGCGACCGGGCCGTCGTCGTGCCGCTGCTGCTGTCCGCCGCCCTGGCCGCCGCGTTCCTGGTGGTCGAGTCGCGTACGGCCGAGCCGTTGGTGCCCCTGGCGTTCCTGGCCTTCCGCACCCGCGCCGTCGCCAACGTCGCGAGCCTGCTCTTCTCCGCCGCCTTCTACGCGATGGCCTTCCTGCTGATGATCCACCTCCAGACGGTGCTCGACTACGGCCCGTTGGGCGTCGGCATCGCCTACCTGCCCTTCTGCGCCGGAATCCTCACGGGCATGTGGCTCTCCTCCCACGCACTGATCCGCTTCGGGATGCGCTGGTCCCTCGTGACGTCCTTCCTGATCAGCGCGGTGGGTCTGCTGCTGCTCTCCGGTGTGGCACCGGGCGACGCCTACGCCACGGGCGTACTGCCGGGCATGCTCGTCACCAGCCTCGGCTGCGGCCTGAGCCTTCCTGTGCTGACGGTCGCCGCGGTCACGGGCACCACCGAGGAGAACGCCGGGCTGGGCTCGGCCGTCCTCACCTCCGTCCAGCAGATCGGCGGCGCCGTGGGGTTGTCGGCCCTCGTCGTCCTCGCCGCACGCCACGGCGACGCCCCGGACGGCTCGGCCGCGGCGCTGGAGGCGGCGACGGACGGCTACTCGGACGCGCTCGCCGTCGCGGCCGGGCTCGTCCTGCTGGGCGCCGCCGTACTCGCGGCCCTGCTCCGGAACCCGGAGACGCGGAAGACGGCCGAGGCGCCCCGTACGTAGCGGGCGGGTAGCTCCCCGGCCGCGCCGTGTGCCACCCGGCTCACCCCGAGTGGCCCGACGCCACGCTTCAGCCCGTTCCGGTACGGCCCTGCGGCGGGTACGTGCGGGCCAGTTCGGTGGCCAGGCGTCGCATGACGCGGCGGTTGGCCCGCCGCATCGTGCCGCGTACGGCCGGTGCCAGCAGGCGTTCGGCGAGCGGCGCGTGCGTCCAGGCGTACGTGAAGGAGACGCGGCTGCCGCCTGCGGGCAGCGGCTCGATGGCGTAGGTGCCGTGGCCCACGCGACGGCCGCCCGCGCTGACGTTCCGTTCGACGAGGCGCCGCGGTGCGGCGGCCTCGACGACCTCGATGGCGACTTCGGTCGTTGTGCCGCCCAGCGCGGCCGTGACGATGGCGCTCGATCCGACGCCGCGTGCGGGGCCGCCGTAGCGCCAGTCGGTCAGGTAGTGGTCGGTGAACCGCTCGTGGTGGGCCATGACATCGAGGAAGTCGTAGACCTGCTCGGGCGTCTGCGGTACGTCGGTCGACACGGTGACAGACTTCATGTACCACACGGTACACAGCAGGTGTACCGATTGGTACACTCGCGGCGTGGCAGCTGCGAACGGTTCCCCCGCCGCCCCCGGGGCCGAGGCGGACGGGGGTCGGCGCGCGCAGCTGCTGAGCGCCGCCGTCGACCACGTCGCGGCACACGGCATCGCGGACCTGAGCCTGCGCGCCCTGGGGGACGCGATCGGCGTCAGCCACCGCATGCTGATCCACCACTTCGGCTCCAAGGAGCGGCTGTTCGCCGAGATCGTCCTGACGTCCGAGCAGCGCCAGCGTGACCTGCTCATCAGCCTCCGCCGGGACCCCGGCCTCGCGCCCGTCGACGCCGCGCGCCGCCTCTGGCAGCATCTGGCCGACCCCCGACTGGCCGGCCAGGAGCGGCTGTTCTTCGAGGTCTGCGGATACGCGCTGCGCGGGCGCCCCGAGGCGGTCCCCGTCCTCGAAGGGCTCGTGCACGACTGGCTGGAGCCGCTCGCGGCAGCCGAGGCCGCGGCGGGGGCCGACCCCGCCACGGCCCGGAACCGCGCCAGGCTGGGGCTCGCCACCGTCCGCGGCCTGCTGCTCGACCTCCTCGCCACGGGCGACCGCGCCGGAGCCGACGCGGCCATGGAGGAGTTCCTGCGGCTCTACTACGCCTGAACCGCGCGGCACTCAGGGCGCGGTCCGGCCGGTCGCGCCGACGGTCTCCGCCGCGCGCCGCACGCGGAAGGGTCAGGGAGCGGCGTTGCCGTAGGCGTAGCGGGCGATCACGGTGCCCTTCCGGTTGCGGATCTCGGCGACGTCACCCGCGTCGTTCCAGATACCGCTCCTGCGGCCGAAGGAATGCCCGCCCCAGGCCGGGTGCACCTCGTCGGTGTAGACGCGCACGGGGATTCCTGGGGTGAGCGCGCCGGTGCCTGCGGGGAAGACGAAGTCCTGCCCGTCCTGCCCCGCGTTCACGACCCAGCCGTCCGCCGGGGCCATGGCGGCGGACCGGTTGACGATCTCGATGTACTCGTCGGCCTGGGTCCGGGCGACCTCACCCTTGAAGCGCACCGTGCGGATCGCGATGTCGAGCCGGTCACTGCGTACGAGGACGGCCCGCAGCTCGACCGTACGGCTCTGCCCTTCGGGGATGTGGACGGCGTCGGCGGGGGGTTCGTCGCGGCCGGTCGGGAAGCCGCAGAGCGAGAGGGTGTAGGGGACGCCGTCGAGGGTGACGGTGTCCCCCGTGGGATAGCGGTGCACCACCACCGTGTCGTCGCTGTCCTGCTCCTGGTCGTTGACGGAGTTGTAGTCGATGTAGGGGGTGAACGTCTGGGACGGGCCGCCTTCCACCTCCAGTTGGATGTCCAGGCGCATCGGGCAGTGCTCCAGGGCACCGGCTCCCTCGCGGGCGAAGTTGTCGATGGTGACGGTGCCCACGGTGAACTCCCGCCCGTCCAGCGGCGCCTCGGTGGTGGCACCGGTGAACTTCAGTCCGGCGGCGCGGCCCTCGGCGTCCGGTTTCCCCCAGGTGATGTGGTCGGACCGGTACCCCTGCACATTCTCCGGAACCACCATCACCAATTGCCAGATCGCGGACGTGGTCACAGTGGGCATGGGTTTTCCCTTTCCGTCGTGCCGGTATCGGCCGGTGTGCGGTGCTGGGCATGCTGAATTCCCGCGCGGTGGCGGAAGGTGTGCTCGCGAGATCCTCGAAGCCGGGCTCTGCGGTGGCGCTCGGCTTTCGGTGATCGCACCAAGGAGAAATTGCTTCTCGTCTGCGAAACGCCCCGCATCGGGGGTGCCCGACCACCGTAATTCCGGACCGTGCCGACTGGGCAGAGCGGAACGCGCCAGCGGAACGGGGCGCGGCGAGCCCCCTTGCGGGAGCCGCCCGGGCCGCCGGGCGCCACGGGCGGTGTGCCGCGGAGTGTCCGCTGTGGCGCCCGCACCGCGAGAGTCGAACAGCTCGCCGACACCCCCGCGTCGGCCCACCCGGGGGACGCCCCCCGACCGGCCCGTCGAGATGTTTCCCGGCCACCTCACCCCCTGCCCGCCCGGACAGGCCCTGGCCGATGAGGAACCGAGAACACCAGTACCCCTCGGGCGTGTTCGGGCGGCGGGCCCGCCGGGCACCGGTTCGGTGCCGCTGTCAGACGCGACGGCTAGCGTCTGTGCGACAGATCCCGAGCAGAGGAAGACAACGCCTCATGACTCCGACCGCCGGAAGCACCGATCCGCGACCGCAGCTGAGTTCCGCGCTGGACCAGACCCAGCGCCAGATCGACGCCCTCGGCGCCGAGGACCTCGGCCGCCCGACCCCGTGCGGCGACTACGACGCCGCGACGCTCCTCGCCCACCTCGTCGCCGTGCAGCGCAAGCTCACGGCCGTCGGCCGCGGCGAGGCGACGCATACGGTGACCGACCCCGCCACCGACATCACCGGCGGGTGGAGCGACGCGTTCCGCAGGGCCCGTACGGCCTTCGAGCAGGTCTGGTCGGCCGATGCCCTGCTGGACCGGAGCTGCACCCTGCCCTGGGCCACCCTGCCGGGCCGCGAGGTGCTCGACGCCTACACGCACGAGTTCACGGTCCACTCCTGGGATCTCTCCCGCGTCACCGGTCGCGCGGACGACCTCGACCCCGCCCTGGCCGAGGCGGCGCTGGCGTGGTTCATGACCTACGAACCCGCGGAATCCCGTAGCGACGGCGGACAGTTCGGCCCCGCCGCCGAGGCCGGCCCCGACGCGGATCTCTACACCCGCCTCGCCGCGTACACCGGCCGCCCGGTGCCCCGCTGAAGCACCCAGGGCACCGAGGGGGTGCTCGTCCGTCCTCGTTCTGTGCTGCGGATCGGGGCTCCGGAACCGGCATGCAGTGGCACGGCCGGGCACAGATTCAGGCCCAGGCGTCATGGAGATCCTCGGGTGTGAGGGTGGGGACGTCGGCTGTGCAGCCGCTGCGGGTGACGGCCAGCAAGGGGGTGGTGTCGTCGGCTCCGGGAAGCTGGGAGCGGTGGGTGAGGAGTTGGGCGAGGTCTCGCTCGTCGAAGGGCTTCTTCTCCAGCCACTTGATCGAACCCACCAGGGTGATCTTCTTCGCGATGGGGGAGCGGTCGGCGCCGACGATGTCGATCTCCGGGTCGTTGGTGCGGGTCCAGTAGCCGCCGATCGCATGGGTGCCCGCGGGCAGCTGTCCTTCGTCGGAGCCCAGCCGCCACAAGGCTTCGCGGAGGACGGGTTCGATGGCCCTGCCCCGCCAGGACGTCCAGCCGGCGCGGATGGCGTCCAGGACGCGGTCACCACGGCCGCGTTCGACCGCCGTGATGCCAGGGCCGATGAAGGAGAGCCAGAAGCGCAGGTACGGATCGGCGGGGCGATAGCGAGTCTCGCGGCTGGGTCTGGTGGAGAGGGGCAGTTCGGCGGCGACCATGCGGCGGGAGGTGAGGAGATCCAGCGAACGCGAAACGGAGCTGGGGTTGATGCCGCCGGCGGCTCTGCCGATCAAAGTGAAGGTGCGTTCGCCGTGGCCGATGGCGCCCAGGACGGTGCGAGCCTGCGCCTCGGTGGGAAACTCGGCAGCCAGGGTGCGTTCGCCGCTGACGAGCAGGGCGGACGTCGGTCTGCGCAGGGCCAGTTCGAGGTACTCCCACAGCCCGGCGCCGTGCGGCCATTCCTCCAGGATGAGCGGGAGCCCGCCGGAGATCAGAAAGGCGTCGAAGGCTTCGGCGGGCGGCAGATCAAGCATCGAGGCGACCTCTGCCGGATTCAACGGCGGCACGACCATTTCGGTGCCCCGCTGGTAGAAGGGCCGCCCGTAGGTGTTGAGCTGCTCCATCATGGTGATGTCGGAGCCGATGAGGATGAGCAGGACGGGCAGCTTCGACAACGTCCGGTCGAACGCCTTCTGCAGCGCGCCTTCGAAGGTCGGGTCCTCGCGTACGAGGTAGGGCATCTCGTCGAGAACCACCACGCTGGGCGAGTCGGCGGGCAGCACGGAAGCGAGCATCGTCAGCGCGGCGTCCCAGGTCAGCGGGGCGGCGAAATCTCGGAACCGCGGCGCGTCGGGTAGTGGGGAGGCTGTCATCTCGGCGGCGAAGCCCGCCAGATCTTCCTCGCGAGTACCTCCGACTGCCGTGAAGAACACGTGCGGCAGCCCGGCTTGCTCCAGGAACTCCTCCACCAAGCGGGACTTGCCTACCCGGCGCCGTCCGCGGATCAGCACGGCACGCCCCGGACGCCCGCTGCGCCCGCCGGTCTTCACCGGACGCAACAGGTCGTCCAGAATTCCGAGCTCGACGCGGCGTCCAACGAATCCGTTCATGGGCAGTCCGCCTCCACAGTGCACCGCTTGATACTTCTTTTCAAGATACTCTCATGAATAGAAGTATCGGAGCCTAACAGAGCGTGGTGCTGGTGGTGTGCGGCGTTTCTAGCGGTATGTCCCTGGGTGCCGGGGCCGCGAGGACCGACGAGGTGAAGGCGGGCGCGAGGTCTCTGGAAGCCGTATTTGACCGCTGTTCTCCGCTCCGAAGGGCACGGATGGGGCGGAGCGCCCGAGAGGCTGGCAGCTCCCGCGAACGGCGTGCCTGTCCAGCGGTCGGCACCTGCGCGCAACTGACATGCGGGAGGCTGGCTCCGAAGTTCTGTTAACCCACATTTCGGTGAATCTGAGCGAATGGTCCGATCGAAGGAACGTTGCTGGGTCAACTCTCAGGCTCTCCTCGCCTCCGCGGTGGTTGTGGCGGGGGTGGGTTCCCTACCACTCCGCCACAGGAGTCAGGTGAGCACTGTGAATGCGCGTTTGTCCGTGCGTCTACTTCCTCCTACGCTCCTCGCATCGGAAGCGCGTCAGACCCAACTCGGAGGATTCGTCATGCAGGTGACGCACGATGAACAAACCGGTCTTGTCACCCGAACCCAGATCGCGGAGCGCGCGGGCGTGAGGCGCCCGGCTGTGTCGAACTGGGCCCGTCGACACAAAGACTTTCCCATCCCTGTGCGCTCCGGTGATGCAGAGCTCTTCCATGAGGCTGAGGTCGCGCAGTGGCTGATGAACCGCACCATTCCTCAATCGCAGTTGCGCGACGGGGAGCAGGCGGGAACCACCTACGCCGACCGATTCCACCGGATCAGCGCTGACCGACGGCCTGCGGCGCCGAAAGCCGCAGGGAGGCACGCTCAGTCCATGGGGATCGAGGACAGGAGCGCCGTCGATCAGCTGATGGGTCGACTCGCAGACCGGGTCCGAGGCCCGGCGACGATGGCGGACTTCGTGAATCTCTGTCTCATCGTGATGTACGTACGACATGCGGAACCGGAGCAGTGGCGCCGGATCGAGGGTGCCATGTCGGCAGGTCAGGGGGCCCGAGACGTGCAGTTGTTGCTCCGTTCCCTGGGTGACGTTGCCCAGGACACGCTGCGTCGGAACGGCGACCGCACTGACATGCGCAGCAGCTTGCTCCAACTGGAACCGCGGAGCTGGGACGACCTCACCACGGCCGTACGGACGGCGGCAGGCACAGGCATTGGCGCGTTCCAACTCGTGTGGGAGTCGTTCAGCTCTCGGGAAGGGCTGCAGAGCTCGGAGTTCTGCAGCCCGGTAGGCCTGGCCTCGTTGTCCGCGGCACTCGTCCTGACCCCGGGACGGACGACCACGGTGCTCGACCCCTACATGAGAGGCGGAGAGATGCTGGCGGCTGCCTACCGGCACACCGGAGACGCGACCGTGTACGGCGAGACCCTCGACGGGCGGCTGCAAGCGGTCTCCAGTCTGTATCTTCTCCACCTCGGTGTGCGGCCGAAGCTGACCAGCATCCGGTCCGACCGATGGCCACCGAGCCGCGAACACGGTGTTGACGTGGTGCTGACGAACCCTCCGTTCAACATGAGCGATGCACCCGGCCCCGGGCGGCGGACGGGAAACTGGCCGTACGGATCGCCGCCGCAGGGCAATGACAATTTCGCCTGGGTGCAGTACGCCCTCGGCGCGCTGGTACCTGGCGGTCGCGCAGTGGTGGTCATGCCGGTCAAGGCGGGCAACTCGGTGAATACCGCCGAGCGTGAGATCCGCCGCGCCCTTGTCCGTGAGTGGGCTGTGGAGTGCGTCATCACGTTGCCATCCCATCTGTTCTCCGCGACGCCCGTGCCGGTTTCCCTGTGGGTGCTGCGAAGAGCGGAGCACCCGGTGCGGGAAGGCATCCTGTTCGTCGACGCCCAGGAGTTGGGGACGAAGGTCCGGCGGCGGCGCGTGCTGCAGGGCACGGATCGCGACGCGATCACGGCTGTGGTCCGCCCGTGGTTCGACGGAGAGCAGCGCCCGGCCGACGAGTACGCGGTGCGTGCTGCCGAGCGAGGCTTCTCGGCTGTCGTCGTGGCCCGCGCAGTTGTCGCAGACGAGGAGTGTTCGCTCCGCCCTGCCGACTACCTGGGAAGCGGAAATTACGGCGCTGCTCCGGTCCCCGCCCAGTTGCGCGAAGCCGGCGTGGCGGCGGAGCATGCGGACATGCTCCGCCTGCAGGAGCAGCAGCGGGCGATGGAAACAGGAAACGGCTACCGCACGGGTTCGGGACCTGGCGGCTGGACTGAGGCAGTGCTCGAGGACCTGTGTGAGATCCGACCCGGTCCGTCATACACCCGCCTACCAGCAGAGGCACGCACGGTAGACGCCGGAATCCCGCTTGTCTTCCCGCAGGATCTCGTCGAAGGGAAGATCGCGGACGAGGCCCGGCACCGCGTGCCGTGGAAGACGGCCGAGCGCTTCAAGAAGTTCGAGTTGCTCCCGAACGACATCGTCTGCGTGCGCACGGGCGCACAACAACGACCCGCGCTGGTCTCCGGCCCGCAGGCTGGCTGGCTGCTCAGCTCGAACGTGATGCGCCTGCGCGTACGCCCGGAAGCTGAGATCGACCCCCTGTACCTCCACGCCTACCTGGGCCTCCGGTACGCGCGCGAGTGGATGTCTCACCGTGCCGCAGCCACAGCTGCCCCCTCGCTGAGCTCTTCGGCTCTGAACCATCTTCCCGTGCGCTTTCCGCCGATCGGGCAGCAACGGATGAGCGTGGATCTTCTCGCTGGGATTGGCCGACGCGCCGATGCGTACGCCTCGTACGTCTCGGCACTTGTTCGGCTGCGGGCCGAACTCGCCGAACACCTGCTGCACGGTTCGGTCGAGCCGCTGTGACGGCCCGCCACCGCTGACCTCCACTGTCCGTCCCTCCTTTTCTCGCTCGTGCCCCTCGAAAGGATCAAGTCCATGCCCGAATCGACAGCCCGTTCCGGACGTACGTGGCAGTTGTGGCTGGCGCTTTACGTAGCCTGCTCGATGGTGGTCGGCCTCGTCGTGAGCCATTTGGTACTCGGGTCAGGCGTTGGCGCCGCTGATGCCGTTCTGGCAGGAGGAGGCGGCTTCGCGACCTCCTTCGCCCTGTGCCTCGCACTACCCGCGGCCGTGCGCGAACTCAAACGACAGAACTGCACCTGAGGCGCCGAAGATCTCGGACTGGGACTCAATAGGGTTGTCCTGTAAGGGATCAGAGGGGAAACAGCACGTGGCACTTCCGAGTACATACACGCCAGAGTTCCGTGAGGAAGCGGTCCAGATGGCGTTGAAATCCAGCAAACCATTGCATCTGTGGCCCGGGAACTTGAAGTGAATCCCGAGATGCTTCGCTCCTGGGTGCGTCGGCACGAAGCCGACCACGGAAGGCAGTCGGAGTCTCTTGCTGTCGATGAGCGAGCCTGGCTCAAAGAGCTCGAACGCCGCGTCCGGGAAGTTGAGATGGAAACGTAATCCTAAAAAATGCGCCGCGTACGTGTGCCCGGAACGGAGGTGGCTGCCGGTATAGGTCGGTAGACATCAATGGTGCTGCACAGGTGATGAGGGTTTGGCCCCTCGGAGTCGCTCGGCGGAAAGAGGCTCCAAACCGCCTCCTGCCGCGCGGGCGCAGCCGGGGATCGGTGCTGCGGAAGTAGACGTCGCAGTGGTCCGTCTCCGGACCGACGGTCGGCACGGTGATGGCTGTGCTGCGCCGCACCGCGCTGCCGGCGCCGTCGCAGCCGACGACGTAGCGCGCCCGTATGGCGACTCCTCACCGGTCGCCATGTCGGTGAGCGTCGCCGAGACCGTTCCGTCCGGCAGCTCGGTCAGCTCCCGGAAGGAGGTGCCGGTGCGCAGTTCGACCAGCGGCTCCTCGCCCGCGCGCCGTAGCAGCAGCCCTTCCAGGAGGTTTCCGGGCAGCCGCTGGTAGGGCTCCAGCGGGCTGGTGCCGTCGTTCTGCTCGGAGATGGCCGCGAACACGTCGTCGACGGACGGGTGGGTCCATTCGTCGACGGGCGGCTCGGCTAAGGAGCGGAACCACTGGAAGTTGAAGGAGTGCCGTGCGGGGAGCCCGTGGACGCGGATCTCGTCGGCAACTCCCAGACGGCGGAACAGCTCCGTGCCGCGGCCGTTGACGAAGTCCATCTTCGGGTGCAGCGACGGTGTGTCGTGCCGTTCCACGAGGAGGCTGGTGACGCTGTGGTGCGCCAGTTCCAATGCGAGTGTCGAGCCGACCGGACCGGCCCCGACGATCAGGACCGGGACGGGCGCTTCGGCGGAAGTATGCCGTTTTCCCATGGTCCGAACTCTGCCGAGGAGCGGGACGGCGCACATCGCGCGATCGCGCGATCCTCCCACCGGGCCCTGCGTGGGCACGGCGGCGCACCCGGTGCGGGCCCGGCGGGCGAGGGTCAGGCCGTACGGCGTCGCAGGTCGTCGGCGAGCCCGGGGAGGGAGTCGCTGAAGGAGCGCAGATAGTCCAGGACTGTCTTCAGCTCCTCCTCGGTGTGCGCGGAGCACCAGGTGTCGAGGGCGTCCAGGACAGGTGTGTACAGCTCACCGGTGCGCTCCCGCTGGGCGTTCTCCGGGTGGATGATCACTTTGCGCCGGTCGTCCGGATCCTTCGCGCGGCGGGCGAATCCCGCCTGTTCCAGGCGGTCGACGACGCCGGTGACTGCACCCGTGGTCAGTCCGGTCAGCTCGGCCAGCCGGCCAGCGGTGAGCGGGCCCGCGTGGTCGAGCACGCCGAGGCAGAGCAGGTCGGTGCTGCCGATGCCGAGCCGGGCCGCGACGGCCTGGTCGACCAGTGCTTGGCGGGTGGCGGCCGTGCGCGTCTCCCGATAGATCGACCGCGTCAGCTCCCGGCGCTGCGGGCCTCCCGTGTGGTGCCGTGTGTCGCGCAATGCTGTTGCACATCCCTCACGAAGTAAATATCTTAGAAACTAAGATAATTTGATCTGCACCGGCTGTCCCCGAAGGGATGCATCAGCATGAGCAGTGAATCAACACCGGCGTCGCCGCCGCCCGGGGCCCTGGAGCGTGATGAGGGCGGAGGGCGGGCCACGGGCGTCCTGGCCGTCGTCCTGATCGCGGTGTTCGTGGACGTCCTGGACGCCAACATCGTCAACGTCGCCATCCCCGCCATCCAGAGCGACCTGGGCGCCTCGAACGCCGCGATCCAGTGGTCCCTCATCGGATACACCCTGCCCTTCGCCCTGATGCTCATCACCGGCGGGCGGCTCGGTGACATCTTCGGCCGCCGGCGCCTCTTCCTCATGGGAATGGCGGGATTCACCCTGGCCTCCGCCTTATGCGGCTTCGCGGCCTCCCCGGAGATGCTGATCGCCGGACGAGTCGTCCAAGGTTTCATGGCGGCCATGATGGTGCCGCAGGTGCTCTCGATCATCGCCTCCACCATCCCGCCCGCCAAGCGCGGCGGCGCCTTCGCCCTCTACGGAATGATCGCCGGAACCGCCAACGTCAGCGGCCCCATCCTGGGCGGCCTGCTGCTGAAGGCCGACCTGTTCGGGCTCGACTGGCGACCCATCTTCCTCGTCAACCTGCCAGTGGGAATCTGCGCCTTCATCATGGCCGTGCGCCTCCTGCCCGAGAGCAAGAGCGAGAAGCCGCTGAAACTGGACCCGCTCGGCGCCGTACTGATCACCGGCGCGCTGCTGGCCATCCTCTACCCCCTGCTCCAGGGACGGGAGATGGGCTGGCCCGGATGGGGCTGGGTCCTGATGGTCGCGGCACTCCCGGTGATCGCGGCCTTCGTCCTGTGGCAGCGGCGCAAGCACGCAGCCGACAGCTCCCCACTGGTGCCGCCTGCCCTGTTCCGGTTGCCGGGCTTCAACGCGGGGCTCGTACTGATGCTCACCTTCCTGACCGCCATTATCGGCTTCTTCCTCATCCTGACTGTGTACCTCCAGCAGGGACTGGGGTACTCACCGCTTTCGGCGGGCGCCGCCAGCCTGCCGTGGCCCATCGGAGTCACCCTCGCGGCGATCTTCATCAGCAACGCGGGCGCCGCGCCGAAGCGGATCGTCGTCACGCTGGGCGCCCTGGGCATGGTCGCTGGGCTGCTCATGCTGATCGGCACCATCCAGCTGGCCGACACCGGCATGAGCGGCTGGTATCTGATCCCCTCGCTGCTGGTCGGTGGGCTGGGAATGGGCCTGGTGATCGCGCAGGCGACCAACGTCAGCCTGCTGGACGTCCCCACTTCCGGCTCGGGCGCCGCCTCCGGCGTCTTCAACGCCGTGATGCAGGCGGGTGGAGTCGTCGGTGTCGCCCTCATCGGCGTCCTGTTCTTCGGCGCCGTCGGCAGCCAGGCCGGGTCCGGATCGGCCGCGGTGGAATCGGAGCTGCGGGGCGAGATACGCGCGGTCTCTGTCGAGGGCGCGACGCAGGACCGTGTCCTGGCCGGCTTCCAGGCCTGCCACAAGCAACAGATGGACGACCAGGAGGGCGTGGCGGCCCAGCAGGACTGTGCCGGAGCACTGGCGCCGGTGCCCGCCGAGGCGCGGCCAGCCGTCGGCCAGGCCCTCGCGGATGCCTCCAAGGATGCCCGCGCCCACACGTACACCGACGCGATGCAGCGCACCCTGTGGTGGAACGTCGGCCTGCTGGTGCTCGTCACCGCGCTCACGGCCCTGCTGCCGCGCGGCAGTTCCGCGCCGGAGGACGGCGAGCAGGCCCAAGGCAAAGCCGCGCAGGATGAGGCCACCGGGGGAGTGGCCCCCGCGTCGCAAGTGCCTGCTCAGCCGGGTAAGGCCGCCCCGCGCTAGGTGCGGACCTGAGCCACACAGCCGACTGGGTCGAGAGTCCTCACAGATCCTGCGGAAGGTCCTTCTCCGCCCTCCGGGCCGAAAACGTGCGCCTAGCGGATGTCGCCCGCGAGCTGCACCTTCACCCGACTGATCTGAGTGACCTCATCTTCGACCTGGTCGTCACCGCCCAAGATGGCGGAGGGCGCCACAAGGGAACTACAACAGCCCCTGCCTGTCGGGCCGCTCATGCGCTGAGCCCGAGATTTGCGCGGGTGACGGAGCCTTCCTGCCCGAATGTGCGGCGCACACCACGCAAAGTCTTTCGCGGTATGCGAGATACTCGGTCGCCGCGCCACTTGCAGTGGTGCGGCGACGCTCGTCCTAAGGGCTGTCCCGTAATCCGCGGTGGATCAGCGCACGGCGTCAGATGCGGTGCCCTGCAAGGCGGAGGGTCGTCCTCATACCGGGCCGTATTCGGACGATCCGACAACGCGGCAGGGGACCGTAGCTGGCGTCGTGCGCCCGCCGGGGATTACGGGACGGCCCTTAGCAGCGGATTTCGCGGACTTGGGGCCGTGGAGGGCGCGACCATCCGTGACAGGTCTGGACAACAAGCAACCCCCAGGTCGCTGACCTGGGGGTTCGGGTGGAGCGGGCGACGAGAATCGAACTCGCGCTATAAGCTTGGGAAGCTCATGTTCTACCATTAAACTACGCCCGCGAGGAGACGATCTTGGATCGGCTCGTCGCCGGATACTCTACCTCATCGCGGACCCCTGGCGCACTCGGCGCAGGGGTCTTCGTGCTGCTGGGAGAGGGCGGGGCGTACGGTGGCAGGTGTGGGTGCCGGGTCAGGTGGCGGGTGACTGATCCCCTAATGTGGCTTTTGTCGTTCACGTATCTGGGGAGAGGGAATCGATGGAGTACACCGTCGTCCGATGTGCCGAAGGGCACAAGTTCAGCACCTCGACGTTCCCGATGCAGAATCTCGGCGCCGACCGGATCGGCCCCGGCCGGTTGCTGCGGTGTCCGCGGTGCGCGCGGCTGCGGCAGGCCGTGCCGGTGCCCGTGCCCGTGCCGACCGCGCCCCGCCGGTAGCGGCGTGCGGGCGCCGTCCGATTGGGTCGCGCCCGCCTGCTGCGCGTAGTCTCGGGCCGTGCTTCTCTCTGACAAGGACATCCGGGCCGAAATCGATACCGGCCGGGTGCGGATCGATCCGTACGATCCGGCCATGGTGCAGCCGTCGAGCATCGATGTGCGGCTGGACCGCTACTTCAGGGTGTTCGAGAACCACCGCTATCCGCACATCGACCCCGCCGTCGAGCAGCCCGAGCTGACCCGGCTGATCGAGCCGAAGGCGGAGGACGAGCCGTTCATCCTGCACCCCGGTGAGTTCGTGCTGGCCTCGACGTACGAGGTCGTCAGCCTGCCGGACGATGTCGCCTCCCGGCTGGAGGGCAAGTCCAGCCTGGGGCGGCTGGGGCTGCTGACGCACTCCACGGCGGGCTTCATCGATCCCGGCTTCTCCGGGCACGTCACGCTGGAGCTGTCCAACGTGGCGACGCTGCCGATGAAGCTGTGGCCGGGGATGAAGATCGGCCAGCTGTGCCTGTTCCGGCTGTCCTCGCCCGCCGAGTTCCCGTACGGCTCGGAGCGCTACGGCTCGCGCTACCAGGGGCAGCGCGGGCCGACGCCGTCGCGTTCGTATCTCAACTTCCACCGTTCGCCGATGTGAGTGCAGGGGAGTCCGATGAGTGAAGAGCGCGAGAACCTCACGTACCCCCTCTTCGGAGAGGCCGTCCGGGACCTGGCCCAGGTCATCGCGGACGACGGCTACGAGCCGGACATCATCCTCTCCATCGCGCGCGGCGGCCTGTTCGTGGCGGGCGGCCTGGGGTACGCCCTGGACGTGAAGAACCTGCACGTCATGAACGTGGAGTTCTACACCGGGGTGGGCGCGACGCTGGACATGCCGGTCATGCTGCCGCCGGTGCCCAACGCGGTCGACCTCAGCCGGAAGAAGGTGCTCGTCGCCGATGACGTGGCGGACACCGGCAAGACCCTCAAGTTGGTGCACGACTTCTGCGCCGAGCACGTCGCCGAGGTCCGCAGCGCGGTGATCTACGAGAAGCCGCACTCGCAGGTGAGGTGCGAGTACGTGTGGAAGCGCACGGATCAGTGGATCAACTTCCCGTGGTCGGTCGCGCCGCCCGTGGTGCGGCGCGACGGGCAGGTGCTCGACGCCTGACGGGCTCGGCTGCTCGGTTGTACGCTCGGCCGCTCCGTCGCTCGGCCGCTCCGTCGCGCGTTGTCAGTGGCGGGTGGCAGGCTGTGCACCATGGAGCCGAGTGAGGTCATCGAAGCGTTGTGGGCGCGGATCGAGGCGCGTGACTGGGTGGGCGTCGGCGAGCTGATCGCGCCGGACGCGGTGGTGGAGTGGCCGATCACGGCCGAGCGGATATCCAGCCGGGCGAACTTCGTCGCGGTCAACAGCGAGTACCCGCAGGGCTGGTCGATCCGGGTGCTCAGGATCGTCGCGGCGGGCGAGGAGGTCGTCTCCGAAGTCGAGGTGCCGCACGTCGAGTTCGGCGTCTTCCGCGCCGCTTCGTTCTGGACGGTGCGCGAGGGCCTGGTGGTGAGCGGGCGGGAGTACTGGACGAGTCCGGGCTCGGAGCCATCCCCGCAGTGGCGGGCCGCCTACGTGGACCTGGCCTGATCCGGACCGCGCGGGCCCCGGCCCGATCCGCGGCCGGTCACGCACGGCCGGCCACGCGCGGCGGTCGGCCGTACGGGCGCACTTCCCCCCTCGGCGTACGGTCACCCGCGCGGGGGCTTCCCAGTTCTCTTACCTGCAAGTAGAACCGCGGGTAACAGTAACTGTCCGCCGCGAGGGGAGTCACCCCATGGCACGTGCGAGACCTGTGGCAGCGACCATGACGGCGCTGGTGTTGGCATGGGGCGGAGGTGGACTGCTGAGCGCCCCCGGGGCCGCGGCTGCCCCCGACCCCGTCGGACGGGAGGGCGGCGGAGACCGCGCCGGGGGCGCCCGGCTCGTGCAGCCGCTCTCGCCGGAGCTGGAGAAGATCCGCGCGGAGCGGGCCGAGAAGCTGTACGGAGACGCGCGGCAGCGGCCGTTGGCGGACCGCAAGACCTCGCTGATCTCCCTCGGGGACAGCGAGATCTCCGGTGAGGGCGTCGGCACCTACGAGCCGGGCACGGACGGCCCGGACAACTGGTGCCACCGCTCGCCCGACGCAGCGGTCCACCGTACGGGCATCGAGGCCGACGTGACGGTCAACGTCGCCTGTTCCGGGGCCTCCACGGCCAACATCCGGATCGGCGGCACCCCGCAGTTCGCCGACGAGCTGGTGCAGAGCGACAGCCTCGCCATCCAGGCCCGGAACACCCGGCTCAAGCAGGTCGTGCTGGTCGCGGGCGCCAACGACGACCTCCAGTTCGGGCCGGTCATCACGGACTGCGTGGTGCGCTGGTTCACCCTCCAGGGCCCCTGCGCGCCCAAGTACCAGCCGGGCTGGCAGGGGCGGATCGACGGGCTGGTGCCCAAGGTCGAGCAGACGGTGCGCGATCTCAAGGCCGTGATGCGGGACGCCGGTTACGCCGACGGCGACTACCAGCTGGTCGTCATGGGCTACCCGAGCCCCATCGGCCCCGACATCAAGGACAACCCGGACTACCCCGGCAAGCTCCCCGGCGGCTGCGCCGGATACACCAGCGACGCGGGCTGGGGCCGGGACGCGGCCGTGCCCGCCTTCCAGAAGGGCATGCGGACGGTCGCCGAGCGGACGGGCGCCACCTACCTGGACGCCTCACGCCTCTTCCACGGCCACGAGGTGTGCATGGAGCAGACGTACGCGCGCGGGCTGTACGTCAACCTCACCAACCCCTTCCCGCCGGACGAGAATTCGGTCCGGCAGTCCTTCCACCCCAACGAGCGCGGGCACGGCGCCTTCGCCACCTGCCTGACCCGTATCTACGCCTCGGACGCCCGCGAGGCGGCCTGCGCCGACCCGGCGGGCCGGGGCGAGCCCAAGCTCTACGAGCTGGCCTGGGACGACGTGTTCGCCCCGCTGCGCAACACCGCCACCGGCAGCTGTGTGGACGCGGACGGCGCGAGCAGCCGCAACGGCACGGCGGTACGCGGCTGGGCGTGCCACGACGAGCGCAACCAGGGCTGGTGGCACGACCCGGACAACGGGCAGATCTACTCGGAGCTGACCCACGACCGCTGCGTCGACGTGCCGGAGAGCGCGTACGAGGCGGGGGCCGAGCTGGTCCTGTGGGACTGCCACGGCGCGGCGAACCAGCGCTTCGTGCGCGAGGGGGACACGCTGCGGCCGTCCGAGGCGACCGGGCTCTGCCTGACGCTGGGCGGGGCGCGGGAGCCGGTGCGGCTCCAGACGTGCGACGGCTCGGGCAGCCAGCGGTTCGCCTGACGGCACGGCACGGCGCTCGCCCGACAGCACGGCACGCACCGCGTTCGGCGAGCGGAGAAACGGGGGCGGGTGGCGCCGGCGGCGCCACCCGCCCCCTCCGCGTGCCGGCGCCGCGCGGGCCTGCCGCCTGCCTACAAGGTGCCCAGCTTGACCAGGAACAGCAGGGCGAGCAGCTGGATCGCCGACGCGCCCAGGGCCTTCGGCCACGGCAGGTCGTGCGAGCGGCTCACCATCAGGGCGAACAGCGCGCCCGCGCCCAGCCAGGTCACCCAGCCCAGTACCTGCACGAGGGGCGCGGTGCCGCCGAGGAACATCGCGAAGATCAGCCGGGGCGCGTCGCTGAGCGACATGATCAGCATCGACAGGCCGATCGTCGGCGCCCACAGGCCGTTGCCGCCGAACTGCCGTGCCAGCGTGTGCGTGACCGCGCCCAGGATCAGCCCCATCACCGTGATCGCGATGCCGGTGCCGATGACGTACTGGAGCGCGTTGGTCAAGGTGGCGTCGAGGACGGTCTCGCGGGCCTCGTCGAGGCCGAAGACGGCGAGCAGCCCGTAGAGGAAGGTGGTGACGACCGCGGGGCCCCAGACGGGGTAGTCGCGCATCTGCCAGAACGTCGCGCTGGGGCGCAGGACGATGCCGCGCAGCAGGTCCTTCCAGTGCAGCCGGGGACCGGCGGGCGGGGCGGGGGTGTTGCCCGCCCCGTACATGTTGCCGTCCGAGTAGCCGTCGCCGTAGCCGTCGCCCTGCGGGCCGTACGGGTCGTGGACGCTGAACGCCTGGGTGTGGCCCGCGCTGTCGGCGTACGGGTCGGGACGGCCACCGCCCTGCTGGGCGTAGGGGTCGAAGTACTCCGGCTCGCCGTGCCCGCCCTGGCCGCCGCCGTGCCCACCGTGGCCACCCTGGCCGCCGCCGGCGGGGGGCCAGCCCTGGCCGTACGGCGGCTGGGGCTGCGGTTGCCCCTGCCCGTACGGACCGCCGGGGCCCGCGCCGGGGCCGGGCCCGCGCCCGTACGGCCCCGGGCCGGGGTCCTGCCTCGGTCCCTGCGGCGGGCGCTGCCCATGCTGCTGTGCGTTCCGGGAGTCCCGGTTGCGTCCGATCCTGAATCCAGCCACCCGTCGAACGTACCGCGTCCGGCGGGGTTCGGTGCGGCGGCCGTAAGGAATGGCCGGGCATCGCCGCTGACCTGTGACATCCCTTAGGGTCTCTCGTTTGGATCTCGTCGGGCTCGCGTGCCCTGGCGGCGCACCTCGCCGCGTTGTCGTCGGTCACCGACGCTCCGCGTCGACTCCCTCCTCCGCCTTGCGAGCCACACCACCAGACCCCGCTCCCCGACCCGACGAGATCCAAACGAGAGACCCTGGGGGACCCCGGTGGTGCCCGCCCCACCAGGGGGGTGTGGCCAGCCGGTGTGCGGGGGCTACGGAGAGGACGGCGCCCCGGTGTTCAGCGGGGTCGCGTACGGCTGGCTGGTGAAGGCGAGCAGGTCCTCGCGGCTGTTGGTGATCCACCAGCGGCCCTCGTGCTTGTCGTCGGGGCCGGAGGACTGCGGCCGGGCGTGCCATCTGAGGACGAGTTCGTCCTTGCCGTCCCCGTTGAAGTCGCCCGCCTCGGCCAGTTGCGCGACGCGGTCGGACTTGCCCGCCCTCGCGCCGTCCACGCGGGCCGGGACGGTGCGGGTGAGGCTGACCCGCTTCTCGATCTTCGTCCGGCTGAGGGTGAGCAGCTCCGGGCCCTGGCTCGCGCCGCCGTCTTCGGGGGCGCCCTTGCCCACGGCCAGTTCGGTGCGGCCGTCGCCGTCCGTGTCGGCGGCCACGAACGGGCCGTTGAGGTGGGGGACGGGGAGGTGCTGGGGCTTCGCGGAGGTGTCGCCGCCGTAGTAGACGTCGAGGGACTGGTCGATCTCCGGGGCTTCCGTCTCGTAGCCCGGCTCGTTGTTGCGGCTGCCGTTGTCGCCGATGGCCACGTCCCGCGTGCCGTCGCCGTCGAAGTCGCCGAAGGCGGCGGCGCTGCCCGCGCGCACCTCGCGGCCCCGCTCGGGCAGCCCGTCCGGGCCCGCGGCGAAGAGGATGTTGCCCGCCTGCTCACCGTCGTCGCCCTGCCGGATCAGCAGGCCGGTGGGCCGGTCGGCCTCGGCGTCGATGCGGTCGGGGACCAGGTCTCCCCAGCCGCCGGTGTCCGCCGTACGGGTGTCGGTGCGGCTGGGCGTGCCGTCCCGGCGGAACGGGCCGTACATCAGGAGCAGGTTCTTGCCCTCGAGGCCCACGGCTGCCACGTCGGCGCTGCCGTCGCCGTCGAAGTCGCCGACGGCGGGCCCGGTGTCGCCCAGTCCCGTGCGGGAGTCGGCGCCGGGCAGCTTCAGCAGGGTCGGTTCGGCGCCGGTGCCCGGGCCCTGTGCGCTGCCCCAGGTGACGTAGGCGAGTGACCGGCTCGCGTGGATGACGCCGCCGGGGCCCGTCACCTCGGTGTTGTCGGAGGCGGTGGAGAGGGTTTCGGGGTAGCCGTCGCCGTCCAGGTCGGCGGTCGGGGGGACGCCCGAGGTGCCGGTGCCCAGGGCGGGGTCCTCGGCGTCGCGGGTGATCCGGGTGTCCGGGAGGAGGCCCTTCTTGGAGCCCAGCACGTAGACGGTGCGCGCCTGCGGCACCTGGAGGTGCAGGTCGCTGTAGCCGTCGCCGTTCACGTCGCGGGGGAGCTTGCTGCCCTTGCCCTGGGGTACGGGGGCACTGTCCGGGCCGGGCGTGACGACGGGGGCGGGGGTGACGGCCGGGGCGGGGGTGATGACAGGGGCGGCGCTGTCCTTGCCGTCCCCGTCTCCGTCCCGGTCCCCGTCGGCCTTTCCGCCGCCGCCCGCGGGGTCGTTGCCGCACCCGGCGAGGAGCACGGCTGCCAGTACGGCGGCGAGGGCGCCGGTGCGTGCGTTGCGTGCGCCCGTGGCACGGGCCGTGAACGTCATCGGGACAGGGTATGCGGCGGAGCGCGGCACGGAGACGGCGCGGCCGCTCGGTCCCGGTACCGCACCGGGCGGCGGGGGGACCGCGAAGAAGTCTTCGCGAAGGACTGTTCGCAAAGAGTTCTTCGCGGTTACCCTGCGAGGCATGAGCCAACCGACGGGGCCGAACCCCGAGACCGATGTGGTGCTGGACGCCAAGGGCCTGCGCGCCCTGGCGCACCCGGTGCGCGTACAGCTGGTGGGGCTGCTGCGGAAGCACGGGCCGTCGACCGCCACGCGGCTGGCGGAGCGGCTGGGCGTCAACTCCGGTACGGCCAGCTACCACCTGCGGCAGCTCGGCGCCGCGGGCTTCGTCGAGGAGGACGCGGAGCGCGGCAACGCGCGGGAACGCTGGTGGCGCTCGCGGCATCTGGCGACCTGGTTCGACAGCGTGGAGCTGGCCGAGCAGGAGCCCGAGGCGGTGATGGCGTACCTCCAGTCCGTCGTCGCGGCGGACACGCTGCGGGCCCAGCGGGTGCTGAGCGAGTTCCCGACGATGGCGCGCGAGTGGCAGCGGGCCTTCAACCTCAGCAGTACGTCGCTGCGGCTGACCGCGGCGGAGGCCGAGGCGCTGAACGAGGAGCTGTGGGCGGTGGTCGCCGGCTACCGGCGCGACACCCCGGAGCCGGACGCCGCCCCCGGCGCCGCGGGTGCGCCCGAGGACGCCGAACGGGTGACGGTGACGCTGCACGTACTCCCCGAGCTGGGCATAGTCCGTACGCACGACCCGACCTCGTGAGCGGGCCGCGCCCGTCCGCGTCGCCGCTCGTGGAACCTCCCGTGGAACCTTCCGTGACGCCCACCGTGCTGCGGGCGCGCAGCGCACGGCCGCTCGCCGGGCTGCTCGCGGCGCTCGCGGTGTCGCTGACGGGCACCCGCGTCTCGGCCGTCGCGCTGCCGTGGTTCGTGCTCGTCACGACGGGCAGCACCACGCAGACGGGGCTGGTGGCCTTCTGCGAGATGACGCCGTACGTGCTGGTCAAGGCGTTCACCGGGCCGCTGGTGGACCGGGCGGGGCCGCGGGTCGTCTCCTGGAGCACCGACTGCGTCAGCGCGACCGCCGCCGCCCTGGTCCCGCTGCTGCACGTACTGGACGTGCTGTCGCTCTGGCTGCTGCTCGTGCTGGTCGCCGTGATCGGGGCGGCGCGCGGGCCGGGTGACCTGGCCAAGGAGGTCATGGTCCCGGAGGCGGCGGAGCGCGGGGGCGTACGGCTGGAGCGGGCGACGGGGTACTCCGGGGTGACCGAGCGGCTCGCCGCGACCGTCGGCCCGGCGGCGGGCGGGGCGCTGGTGGCGCTCCTGGGGCCGATGGCGGGGCTGGTGGTCAACGCCGTCTGCTTCGCGCTCGGTTCGCTGATCATCGCGGTGGTGCTGCCCCGCGGCATGGGCCGCGCGGTCCCGGCGGGGGCGGGCGAGGCGGGGACGGGCGAGGCAGGGGCGGGCGAGGCGGCTGGGGCCATGGCGGGAGTGGCGGCGCCCGGCTACTGGCGGCGCTTCGGCGAGGGCTTCGCTTTCCTGCGCGGTGACCGGCTGCTGCTCGCCATCATCCTCATGATCTGCGTCACCAACATGCTGGCGGCCGGGTTCACGACGGTGCTGCTGCCGGTGTGGGCGCAGGAGTCGGGCCGGGGTCCGGCCGCGATGGGGCTGGCCGTCGGGGTGTCGGGCGTGTTCGCCGTGCTGGCGAGCCTGACTGCTGCGGCGGTGGCGCACCGGATGCGGCGCAGGCCGGTGTTCTTCGCCGCGTTCCTGCTCGCCGGAGCGCCGCGGTTCCTGATCCTCGCCACCGACGCCCCGATGTGGGCGGTGCTGGCGGTGTTCGCCCTGGACGGGATCGGCGCCGGATTCCTCAACCCGATCCTGGGCGCGGTCATCTTCGAACGGGTGCCGCGTCGGCTGCTGGGCCGGGTGCAGGCGCTCGGCGACTCGCTGGCCTGGTCGGGCATCCCGTTCGGCGGGCTGGTGGCGGGGGCGGCGGTCGCCTCGGTCGGGCTGGCGCCCGCGCTGGTGCTGGGGGGCGCGGTGTACTTCCTCACCACGAACCTGACGGGGCTGCGGCCGGAGTGGCGCGAGATGGACCGGCTGCGCGGGAGGGGCGGCCGGGGCCGGAGCGGGTGAGGCGGGGCGGTCCGGGGCAGCACACCGCCCCCGGACCGCCCGGGTGTCAGGACCGGCGCACGGCGCTGCTGTCCGTACCGCTGTCCTCCGTACCGCTCGTGCCGCCTTCCGCCTCGTCCGCCCCGGCGGCCGTCTCCTTCAGCGCTCCCGCCGGCAGCAGCCGGGCGAGCCCGCCCGAGCGGCTCGCGGCGAGCGGGGCGAGGACGGCGAGGATCAGCACGTAACCCGCGATGAACGGCCCGAGGCGGGCGTCCAGCCCTGCGTTGGCGGCCATCGTGGCGAGGATGAGCGCGAACTCGCCGCGCGCCAGGAGCGTCGTCGCCACGTTCGCCGCGGGGACGGCGCCGAAGCCGAAGATACGGGCGGCGAACAGTCCGGCGGCGACGTTCATCGCGACCGTGATCGCCACCGCGATGAGCACCGGCCAGATGACGCTCGGCAGGTCGCCCGGGTCGATGGAGAGGCCGAAGCCGAAGAAGAAGATGGCCCCGAACGCGTCCCGCAGCGGGTGCACCAGCTCCCGGATGCGGTCGCCGGACGAGGTGTTCCCCAGCATCAGGCCGACCATGAACGCGCCGATGGCGTCCGCGACACCGAACTCCTCCGAGATCCCCGAGATCAGCACCACGGCGCCGAGGAAGGAGATGACCAGCAGCTCGTCGTCCTTGGTCGCGATCAGCCGCCCGATGATCCGGCTGCCCCAGCGGGCGGCCACCGCGAGCAGCGCCAGGAAGGCGAACGCCTTGCCCGCGTCGAGCACGGCCGCACTCGCGCTGTCGGCGCCGGAGATGACCGGCTGGAGCGCGGCCAGGTAGAGCGCCAGGAAGATGTCCTCGACGACGATGATGCCGAGGATCGGGCGGGATTCGAGATTCCCGATCCGGCCGAGGTCGACCAGGATCTTGGTGACGATCGCGGAGGACGAGATGCCCAGGACGCCCGCGAGCACCAGCGCCTCGGAGAAGCCCCAGCCCAGCCCGAGCCCGAAGAGGAAGCCCGCGCTGACGTTCAGCGCCAGGTAGACGGTGCCCGCCGTGGCCATCTTGCGGCCGCCGGCCTTGAGGTCGTCGATGTGGAATTCGAGGCCGAGGTAGAAGAGCAGCAGGACCAGGCCGAGTGCGGTGAGCATCTCCAGCTGGTGCGGGTCCTCGACAAGGACGTAGCCGGGGGTGTGCGGGCCGAGGAGCATCCCGGCGAGGATGAAGAGCGGGATCGTCGGCAGGCCGATGCTGCGGCCCAGCCGGGCGAGGACGGCGGCGGCGAGGAAGGCGCCGCCCATGGCGAGAAGGGTGTCGGCGTGCCCCATCCGCGATCACCCGCCCCTGCGCGGCGGCGTGGGCGGTGTGGGCGGGCCGGAGGGCGTGCTCGGGAGGGGACGGGCCGCTGCGGCGTGCGGGCGGCGTGGGCGGCGTGGGCGTGGGTGGGGACGGCTGAGCGGAAGCAAGCGGGGGACTCCTCCAGGGGGCAGCGGGCATGCGGACATGACCCGATCGGGTCAACGGATAGTCAAGTGGATGCCAATAGTTACTTTACCAAACGTCTTTCGAGCCCTGGCCACAGAGCGCGGCCCCGCACTCACGGTGAGTGAGTACGGGGCCGCGGGGTGCGTGCGAGCGGGGGTGCGTCGACCGCCGCCGACGTGCCTTACGTGGCGGGCTCCGGCTCCGGCGCGTCCTCGGTCTCCGCTTCGCCCGCGGGCGGATCGGCCGGGGTGCGTACGGAGTCCAGCAGCAGCTGGGCGACGTCGACGACCTGGAGGTCCGCCTTCGCCTGGCCGTCCGCCGGGGTGTCGCCCTCGGACGCCTTCTTGCCGTTGACCGAGTCGGTCAGCATGACGAGGCAGAACGGGCAGGCCGTGGAGATGATGTCCGGGTTGAGGGAGAGTGCCTCGTCCACGCGGTCGTTGTTGACCCGCTTGCCGATGCGCTCCTCCATCCACATCCGCGCGCCGCCCGCGCCGCAGCAGAAGCCGCGCTCCTTGTGCCGGTGCATCTCCTCGTTGCGCAGGCCGGGCACCCGGCCGATGATCTCGCGCGGCGGGGTGTAGACCTTGTTGTGCCGGCCCAGGTAGCAGGGGTCGTGGTAGGTGATGAGCCCCTCGACCGGGGTGACCGGCACGAGCTTGCCCTCGTCGATCAGGTGCTGGAGCAGCTGCGTGTGGTGTACGACCTCGAAGTGGCCGCCCAGCTGCGGGTACTCGTTCGCGATGGTGTTGAAGCAGTGCGGGCAGGTCGCCACGATCTTCTTCTTGGACGCCGGCAGGGTGACGCCCTCCTCGGCGTCCTCGCCGAAGGCGGCGTTCAGGGTGGCGACGTTCTCCTCACCCAGCTGCTGGAAGAGGAACTCGTTGCCCAGCCGCCGGGCCGAGTCGCCCGTGCACTTCTCGTCGCCGCCCATGATGGCGAAGGAGACACCGGCGATGTGCAGCAGTTCGGCGAACGCCTTGGTCGTCTTCTTGGCCCGGTCCTCCAGCGCGCCCGCGCAGCCGACCCAGTAGAGGTACTCGACCTCGGTGAGGTCCTCGACGGTCTTGCCGACCACCGGCACCTCGAAACCCGCCTCGCGCTCGATCTCCTTGGTCCACTCCAGCCGCTGCTTCTTGGCCAGGCCCCAGGGGTTGCCCTTCTTCTCCAGGTTCTTGAGCATCGTCCCGGCCTCGCTCGGGAAGGCGCTCTCGATCATCACCTGGTAGCGGCGCATGTCGACGATGTGGTCGATGTGCTCGATGTCGACCGGGCACTGCTCGACGCACGCCCCGCAGGTGGTGCACGACCACAGCACGTCCGGGTCGATGACGCCGCCCAGCGCGCCGGGCCCGTCCTCGTACGTACCGACGAGCGGGCGCTCGGCCTCGGCCAGCGCGCTCGCGGGGACGTCCGCCAGCTGCTCGGCCGTCGCCTTCTCGTTGCCCTCCGCGTCCTTGCCGCCGCCGGTCAGCAGGTACGGGGCCTTGGCGTGCGCGTGGTCGCGCAGCGACATGATCAGCAGCTTGGGGGAGAGCGGCTTGCCGGTGTTCCAGGCCGGGCACTGCGACTGGCAGCGTCCGCACTCCGTGCAGGTGGAGAAGTCCAGCAGGCCCTTCCAGGAGAAGTGCTCGACCTGGGAGACACCGAACTGCGTCTCCTCGCCCTCCTCGTCGTCGAACACCGTCTCGAAGTCGATCGCCTTGCCGCCGGAGGTCATCGGCTGGAGCGCGCCCAGCGCGCTGCCGCCGCGCGCCTCGCGCTTGAACCAGATGTTGGGGAAGCCGAGGAAGCGGTGCCAGGCCACGCCCATATTGGTGTTGAGGCTGATGACGATCATCCAGATGAACGACGCGCTGATCTTGATCGTGGCGGTCAGGTAGACCACGTTCTGGAGCGTGCTCTCGCTCAGCCCGCCGAAGGCGGCGACCAGCGGGTACGAGAGGAAGTACGCCGCCTCGTACCCCTCGACGTGGTGCAGCGCGCCCTCCAGTCCGCGCAGGGTGAGGATCGCCAGCCCGACGGTGATGATCACGGCCTCGACGAAGTACGCCTGGCCGGTCTTCGAGCCGGCGAAGCGCGACTTGCGGCCCGCGCTGGAGGGGCTGCTCAGCTGCCGGATGACGACCAGCACCAGGATGCCGACCACCGTCATCGTCCCGATGAACTCGACGAACATCTCGTACGGCAGCCAGGTGCCGATGACCGGCAGGACCCAGTCGGCCTGGAAGAGCTGCCCGAAGGCGTTCACGATGGTCAGCAGGAGCGTGTAGAAGCCGATCGCCACGAACCAGTGGGCGAACCCGATGATGCCCCAGCGGTTCATCCGGGTGTGCCCGAGGAACTCCCGCGCCAGGGTGAGCGTGCGCTGCACCGGTTCGTCGGTGCGCAGGCCGGCGGGGACCGGCTGGCCCAGCGCCATCGTGCGGTAGATCTGGTGGAGGGCGCGCGCGAACAGGGCGATGCCGACCACGGGCAGCACCAGGGAAACGACGATCGCCGCGAGTTGCATGAGGGCTCCTCGGACCTGCGGGGCGAGCTTATTTACTAAGCGGTAACTTATTGGGCTCGTACGAGACTACCCACTATCCCAGCGGGGCCGCACCCGGCTGTGCGGTGATCTGCGTCGCGAGGGCCGCTGAGCTAGGGTTTCCCCACGATGTATGACAGAAAGGGAAAAAAGGGGCAAGAGCTGGCGGGTCACGAGCACGAACGTCTGTGGCTGACCCTGCCCTGGGTGCTGATCGGCGTCGTCGCGGTCGTCGAGGTGATCCGGGTTCTGCTCGACCTCGACGAGGTGCGGATCGGCCCGCTGCTCGCCCCCGCCCCCGCCATCGCCGCCATCCGGGGCGGTCCGCGCGCGGTGCTGTGGGTGTCGGTCGCGGCGACGGCCGTGGCGGTCGCCCGTACGGTGGGTCACGACACCCGTGACCTCGACCAGCATCTGACGGCGCTGGGCGCGGTGTTGCTGGTGAGCGTCGTGAGCCTGGCCGCCAGCCGTGCGCGCGTGCGGAACGAGGCGCGGCTGACGCAGGTGCGCCGGGTGTCCGCCGCCGCCCAGCTCGCCCTGCTGCGGCCGATGCCCCGCCGGGCGGGCGAACTGCGGCTGGCCGCGCGCTACGTGACGGCGGAGTCCGAGTCCCGCATCGGCGGCGACCTCTACGAGGCGGTCGCCGGCGGCCCGCACCACCACACCCGGCTGATCATCGGCGACGTGCGCGGCAAGGGCCTGCCCGCCGTACGGGCCGCCGCCGCGGTGCTCGGCGCCTTCCGTGAGGCCGCGCGGAACGAGGCGGATCTGGGGCGGATCGCTCTGCGCTGCTCGGAGGCCGTCACGCTGTTGGTGCGGAGCACCGGCGAGGACGAGGAAGCGGGCGCGGAGGCGGGCGGGGACGGCGGCGGCAGGGACGACGGTTTCGAGCGGGTGTGGCAGGCCGAGATGGGCCTGGCGACGCCGGACGCGGCGGAGCTGTTCGTCACCGCGATCGTGATCGAGTTCGTGGGCCCGGCGCTGCGCGTGGTCAACCTCGGCCATCCGCCGCCACTGCTGCTGACGGCCCGGTCGGCCGACTACGTGCACGCTGGTGACCCGCTGCCCCCGCTGGGCCTGGCACACCAGCTCTTCGACGACTTCCCCGTGCACACCTGTTTCTGGGGACGGGGCGACCGGCTACTGCTCTACACGGACGGCATCACCGAGGCGCGGGACGCCGACGGGCTGTTCTTCCCCCTGCTGCCGCACGTGGACGACCTGCTGGACGTGCACACCTACGCGCTGCCGGATGAACTGCTGCGGGCGGTCGACCGCCACTCGGGCGGCGAACTGGGGGACGACGCGGCGATCGTCGCCGTGGAGTGGTGCCCGAAGGAGGACGTGGGCGGGGGCGGGGGCGCGGAGGGGGCTCAGGCGGGCCGCGGGGCGTCCGCGGGCTGAGGCCCGCCGTCGCCGTCGGAGGAGCCGCCCCCCGTCATCTCGAACAGCACCATCGTCGCGCTCACCCGCACCGTGCCGGGCGTACGCGGCGGCCGGGCCGCCGTGTGCAGCTCCTCGCTCAGCTCCAGCGCGTGCCGCCGGATCGCCTCCCAGGCGGCGGGGTCCATCCACAGCTCCGCGTCGGTCAGCTCGCCCTCTCCGGCCGGCGACCGGTCGGCCGCACGGCGGCGCAGCTCCTCACCGAGCGCCGCGGCGACCAGCAGGTACTCCTCGGGGCTCTGCGTGGTGAGACGCCCGCCGGTGTCCGGGTCGTGCCGGTAGCGCTTGGCGCGCCCGCCCCGTACGTCGACCTGCTCCACCAGCCCGACCAGCCCGGCGGCGTGCAGCCTGCGCAGGTGGTAGCTGACGTTGGCCTGGGTCTCGTCGAGCGCGCGGGCCGCCTCGGCGGCGCTGAACGCGGCGCCCGTGAGCAGGGAGAGCAGCCGGAGCCGCAGGGGATGAGCCAGCACCCGGAGCCCGCCGACGGCGGTGCGGGAGCGCGGTTCGGGCATCGGCCCAGTATGCGGCGGTGCCGGTAAGCCGGTCAAAGCCCGCGAACGGTCAGGGAGCGCACCTCCTTGCTGCACAGTGCCGCGCACGTGGCGACGGCGACCAGCGCGGTGCCGCCGAGCAGCGTCGCCCGCACCCCGATCTGCTCCGCGAGCGGCCCGGCCGCCATCTCGCCGACGGGCAGCGCCAGCATCGAGCCGAGCGCGTCGTACGAGTAGACGCGGGCGAGCTTGTCCTCGGGGACGTTCTCCTGGAGCGAGAGGTCCCAGGCGACGCCGAACTGCTCGATGGCCATGCCGTTGACGAACATCGCGGCCAGCAGGATCGCCAGGTCGGCCGACTGCGCCAGCGCGACCAGCGGCAGGGCGTCCAGCGCCACCACGGCGACGCCGATGCGCAGCGCGTGCCGCGCGCGCGAACGGGCGACGACGAAGCCGCCCGCGAGCGCGCCCGCCATCTGGGTGCCGAGCACGAAGCCCCACGCCGTACGCCCGAAGGTCTCGTCGGCCAGGGCAGGTCCGAGGACCTGGAGGCTGCCCGCGGCCACCGCGTTGACCACGAAGAACTGGAGGACGACCACCCACACCCAGGTGCGGGAGACGAACTCCCGCCAGCCCTCGCGCAGTTCGCGCAGCGCGTGGCGCAGGCCGGGCCGGGGTGCGGCGCCCTCCGCCGCGCCCGCGCCTGCGCCTGCGCCGTCCACGCCTGCGCCGTCCACGCCGGTACGGGGCGCGGCCAGGCCGGAGCCCGCCCGGCGGTAGGCGGCGGCGGCGCACAGGAAGGCGGCGGCGTTGGCCGCCAGCGCCCAGCCCGGACCGAGCAGCGCGGCGGTCATGCCCCCGAGCGAGGTCCCGGCGATCATCCCGGTGTTGAGGCCCATCCGGGCCAGTGCGTTGGCGCCGCGCAGTTCGGCCGCGGGCACGGTCTGCGGGGTGAGCGCGGCCGAGGCCGGGATGGAGACGGCCGAGACCGCCCCGTTCAGAACGCTGAGCACGACCAGCAGCGGGAGCGTGGCCGCCTCCAGCAGCAGCACGGCGGCTACGGCGCCCTGGGCGAGGGCCGCGGCCAGGCTCGCCCCCTGGAGTACGAGGCCGCGCGGCAGCCGGTCGGCCAGCAGGCCGCCGAACAGCAGCAGCAGGGCGTTCGCCGCCGACCGGGCGCCCACGACGAGGCCGACCTCCACCGCGGACCCGCCCAGGTCCAGGACGGCGAAGGCCAGCGCGAGGGGGGCCATGGAGTTGGCGAAGTAGGTCAGCGTGCGGCCCAGGGCGAGATGACGGAAGCGGCGGTGGCGCAGCGGGCCCAGGAGCGCGCCGCGCGGCGGGGTCGGGGTGCGGGTCACCCCGGGAGTCTGCGCGTGCCGCACGCCCACAGTCAAACAACTATTTGGAGGTCGGGTGCGCGAAGCTGGAGGGAGCGGCCGGACGGTGTGATTCCCCCGCCGTATGCCCTCCCGCCTCGGCTCGTGAGGCCGTGACCTGCAATGACGTCGTGAGCGGTGTGCCATGCCTGTAAAGGCGGCATAAGAGTTGAGCGTCCTCCGCTCAGGTCATTTGACTTGCCGATCGCGGTCGTGCACTCTTGAGCCAGATTCACTCAAGGCTTCTCTGGAGGACTGAAATGGCACGTGCGGTCGGCATCGACCTGGGTACGACGAACTCCGTCGTCAGTGTTCTCGAAGGCGGTGAGCCCACCGTCATCACCAACGCCGAGGGCGCCAGGACCACGCCGTCCGTCGTCGCCTTCGCGAAGAACGGCGAGGTGCTGGTCGGCGAGGTGGCCAAGCGCCAGGCGGTGACGAACGTCGACCGCACGGTGCGGTCGGTCAAGCGCCACATGGGCACCGACTGGAAGATCAACCTCGACGGCAAGGACTTCAACCCGCAGCAGATGAGCGCCTTCGTGCTCCAGAAGCTGAAGCGGGACGCCGAGGCGTACCTCGGCGAGAAGGTCGCCGACGCGGTGATCACCGTCCCGGCGTACTTCAACGACCACGAGCGGCAGGCCACCAAGGAGGCCGGTGAGATCGCGGGCCTCAACGTCCTGCGCATCGTCAACGAGCCGACCGCCGCCGCCCTGGCCTACGGGCTGGAGAAGGAGGACCAGACGATCCTGGTCTTCGACCTCGGCGGCGGCACCTTCGACGTCTCGCTGCTGGAGATCGGCGACGGCGTCGTCGAGGTGAAGGCCACCAACGGCGACAACCAGCTCGGCGGCGACGACTGGGACCAGCGCGTCGTGGACCACCTGGTCAAGCAGTTCCAGTCCGGCCACGGCGTGGACCTGGGCAAGGACAAGATGGCGCTCCAGCGGCTGCGCGAGGCCGCGGAGAAGGCGAAGATCGAGCTGTCCAGCTCGACCGAGACCACCATCAACCTCCCGTACATCACGGCGTCCGCCGAGGGCCCGCTGCACCTGGACGAGAAGCTGACCCGGGCGCAGTTCCAGCAGCTGACGCAGGACCTGCTGGAGCGCTGCAAGACCCCGTTCAACAACGTGATCAAGGACGCCGGCATCGCGCTGGCCGAGATCGACCACGTGGTGCTGGTCGGCGGCTCCACCCGGATGCCCGCGGTGGCCGAGCTGGTCAAGGAGCTGACCGGCGGCAAGGAAGCCAACAAGAGCGTCAACCCGGACGAGGTCGTCGCCATCGGCGCCTCGCTCCAGGCCGGTGTGCTCAAGGGCGAGGTCAAGGACGTCCTGCTGCTGGACGTCACCCCGCTGTCCCTCGGTATCGAGACCAAGGGCGGCATCATGACCAAGCTGATCGAGCGGAACACCACGATTCCGACGAAGCGCTCCGAGATCTTCACGACGGCCGAGGACAACCAGCCGTCCGTGCAGATCCAGGTCTACCAGGGCGAGCGCGAGATCGCGGCGTACAACAAGAAGCTCGGGATGTTCGAGCTGACGGGCCTGCCGCCCGCGCCGCGCGGTGTGCCGCAGATCGAGGTCACCTTCGACATCGACGCCAACGGCATCATGCACGTCGGGGCGAAGGACCTGGGCACGGGCAAGGAGCAGAAGATGACCGTCACCGGCGGCTCCGCGCTGCCGAAGGACGACATCGAGCGCATGATGCGCGACGCCGAGCAGTACGCCGACGAGGACTCCAAGCGCCGCGAGGCCGCGGAGACCAGGAACCAGGCGGAGCAGCTCGTCTACACCACCGAGAAGTTCCTCAAGGACAACGACGAGAAGGTCCCGGCCGACGTCAAGTCCGAGGTCGAGACCGCGCTGGCCGACCTCAAGGAGAAGCTCAAGGGCGGCGAGACGGCCGAGGGCGAGGACACCGCGGCGATCCGCGAGGCCTCCGAGAAGGTCGCGGCCACCAGCCAGAAGCTCGGCCAGGCGCTCTACGCCGACGCGCAGGCGGCGCAGGCCGCGGGCGGCCCCGAGGGCGGCCCGCAGGACGCCGCCGGTGCGCCCAAGGGCGACGGCGCCGAGGACGATGTCGTGGACGCCGAGATCGTCGACGACGAGAAGCCCAAGGGTGGTGCCGCGTGACGGAGGAGACCCCGGGCTTCCCTCAGGAGCCCGAAGTCCCCGCCGACGCCGCCCAGGAGACACAGCCTGAAGACGCGGCGGAGGCCGCCGGGCCCGCCCCCTCCGAGGAGGCGGGCCCGGCGGGCCGGGCCGGGGACACCCAGGAAGCACGGAAGGCAGCCGGCGCCCAGGAGCCGGAGGAGGCCCAAGAGGTCTCCGGCGGCGGGGCGGAGCGGCAGAAGCCGTCCGGCCAGGCCGGTGCGAAGACCTCCGGCCAGGACGTCGCGCTGACGGCCCAGCTGGACCAGGTCCGTACGGCGCTGCACGAGCGCACCCAGGATCTCCAGCGGCTCCAGGCGGAGTTCCAGAACTACCGCCGCCGCGTCGAGCGGGACCGCGTCGCCGTCAAGGAGATCGCCGTGGCGAACCTCCTGACGGAGCTGCTGCCCGTACTCGACGACATCGGGCGCGCCCGTGACCACGGCGAGCTGCTCGGCGGCTTCAAGTCCGTCGCCGAGTCGCTGGAGATGGTCGCGGCGAAGATGGGGCTGATGCAGTTCGGCAAGGAGGGCGAGCCCTTCGATCCGACGGTGCACGAGGCGCTGATGCACTCGTACTCCCCGGATGTCACCGAGACGACGTGCGTGCAGATCCTCCAGCCGGGGTATCGGATCGGCGAGCGTACGATCCGCCCCGCGCGGGTCGGGGTCGCCGAGCCGCAGCCCGGCGCCCAGCCGGGGCAGCCCGGTGCGGACGACGGTGCGGACGACGAGGACAGCAGTGGCACGGACGAAGGCTGACCGCCGGTCGGGCGGCCGGTCGGATGGCTGAGCGGGAGGAGGGACGTCGGGGATGAGTACCAAGGACTTCATCGAGAAGGACTACTACAAGGTTCTCGGCGTCCCGAAGGACGCGACCGAGGCCGAGATCAAGAAGGCGTACCGGAAGCTCGCCCGCGAGAACCACCCGGACGCCAACCGCGGTGACGCCAAGGCCGAGGAGCGTTTCAAGGACGCCTCCGAGGCGTACGACGTGCTCGGTGACCTCAAGCGCCGCAAGGAGTACGACGAGGCGCGCACCCTCTTCGGGAACGGCGGCTACCGTCCCGGTCCTGGCGCGGGCGGCGGCGCGGGCAGCTTCAACTTCGACCTGGGCGACCTCTTCGGCGGCTCCCAGGGCGGGCCCGGCAGCCCGGGCGGCGCGGGCGGTCCCGGCGGCGCGGGCGGCTTCGGCGGCGGCCTGGGCGACGTGTTCGGCGGGCTGTTCAACCGCGGCGGCACGACGACCCGTACGCAGCCGCGCCGCGGGCAGGACATCGAGTCCGAGGTGACGCTCAGCTTCACCGAGGCGGTGGACGGGGCGACGGTCCCGCTGCGGATGTCCTCCTCGGCCGCCTGCAAGACCTGCGCGGGCACCGGCGACAAGAACGGCTCGCCGCGGGTCTGCCCCACCTGCGTCGGCACCGGCCAGGTCAGCCGCGGCGGCGGTGGCGGCTTCTCGCTCACCGACCCGTGCGTCGACTGCAAGGGGCGCGGGCTGATCGCCCAGGACCCCTGCGACAACTGCAAGGGCAGCGGGCGCGCCACCAGTTCGCGCACCATGCAGGTCCGCATCCCGGCCGGAGTCTCGGACGGGCAGCGCATCCGGCTGCGCGGCAAGGGCGCGCCGGGCGAGCGCGGCGGTCCCGCCGGTGACCTGTACGTGGTCGTCCACGTCGACAAGCACCCGGTCTTCGGGCGCCGGGGTGACAATCTCACCGTCTCGGTGCCGGTCACCTTCCCGGAGGCCGCGCTCGGCGGCGAGATCAAGGTGCCCACGCTCGGCGGCCCGCCGGTCACGCTGAAACTCCCGCCGGGCACGCCCGGTGGCCGTACGATGCGGGCGCGGGGCAAGGGCGCGGTCCGCAAGGACGGCACGCGGGGCGACCTGCTGGTCACCGTCGAGGTGGCCGTACCGAAGGATCTGAGCGACAAGGCGAGGGACACCCTGGAGTCCTACCGCGACGCGACGGCGGCCGAGGACCCCAGAGCAGCGCTGTTCAAGGCCGCGAAGGGAGACTGAGATGACCGGCCGAGGTGGGCGAGGCCCCCGATTCGGGGGACCGCAGCCGTACGAACTGACGGACGACTCACCGGTCTACGTCATCTCGGTCGCCGCCCAGCTCTCCGGCCTGCACCCGCAGACGCTGCGCCAGTACGACCGGCTCGGCCTGGTCTCCCCGGACCGCACGGCCGGGCGCGGTCGGCGCTACTCCGCGCGGGACATCGAACTGCTGCGCCAAGTGCAGCAGTTGAGCCAGGACGAGGGCATCAACCTGGCCGGGATCAAGCGCATCATCGAGCTGGAGAACCAGGTGGCCGCGCTCCAGGCGCGGGCCGCCGAACTCCAACAGGCGCTGGAGGGCGCGGCGGTGACGCTGCGGCAGCGCGAGGCGCAGGTGCACGCGTCCTACCGGCGTGACCTGGTGCCGTACCAGGACGTGCAGCAGTCCAGCGCGCTGGTCGTCTGGCGCCCGGGGCGCCGGCGCCGGTGACCCGGGCCGGCGCGTGCCGGGCGCGCGGACCGGTCAGCGGGCCGGGCCGTTGACGACGTCGTGCAGCAGGGCCTGGGTGCTCTCCCGGGTCATGGTCGCGTAGACCCGGGTGGGCTTCTTGCCCCCGTAGCTCGTCTTGAGCTGGTACGGGCACCCGTCGGTGCCGGCGGGCCCGGGGCCCTTGACCGTCCGCACCACCTTGCCGGTGCGCAGCTCGTAGACGGTGTACTCGTAGGTCTGGGAGTACATGGGGTAGGTGGTTCTGTTCGACGTGAGCGCGTTGTACTGGCACGAGCCGAGCTGCTGCGACCCCTTGGTGCCCTTGCCGCAGGCGATCAGCTCGACCTCGGAGGGGCTCTCCGAGCCCTCGAAGATCTTGAGGTTGGGGAACCGCACCTGCCAGAACACGTAGGTGCCGGAGAAGGAGGTGTCGGACTCGTAGTCGTCATGGAAGACGACCACGGTGTGCGGGCCCTTCCCCTCGTACTTCGCCGCCTCGGGGACGCCCTTGCCCATCTTGGCGCACTTCCCGTCCAGGTCCCCCACGTTCGGCTTCTCGGCGGAGGCGGAGGCGGAGGCGGAGGGGGAGGGTGAAGCGGTGGCCGAGGCGGACGGGGTGGCCTCGGGGGTGAGGGTCGCGTGGGCGCTGCCGGAGGGGGATTCCTTCGCGTCGTCCGGTGAGTCGTCGCCACCGCCCGAGCAGGCGCTCAGCGCGGTCAGGACGAGTGCCGCTCCGGCGGCGGCTCCGCTCCGGCGTCTGGGTCTGTGCACCGACAAGCTCCCTTCCGGGGGGTGAGGGCCCGGAGTCGGGGGCCCGCTGCTGCGTGCGAGCGTAGTGGAGAACGCGATGCCGCACGCCGCTATGGGCCGGACGCCCGGCCGTCGGACACCCGTGGCCCCCGCAGGGCTGCCCGCGTCCTGTCAGCATGCTGCGGGGCCGGTGCAGCATGCTGACAGCGTGCTCCCCTTCGCGACGCTTCCGCCCCCTGGCATGGTCATAACTGACCGGTAACCAGGCTCGTTTGATCGGGGAATGACATGGGTGCACGCTTCGCCTCCCGTACGACCGTGCGCAAGGCCGTCGTCGTCGCTGGGCTGATGCTGGGAGCCCTCGCCTTGTCCGCGGGCACGGCCGCCGCCTCCTCCCCGCCCGCCCCGGCCGCGGCGACCACCGCCGACGCGGGCACGCTGGTCAACGGCTGGCAGTAACGGCGGTGCGGTTCCAGCTCCTTGGGCGGCGGCCCGCCGGACGTACCGGGCCGGCACAGCGCGGAGTTCGCACCCGCCCGGCGGTGCGCACGGCGTTGCCGACCGGCCGCGCGGCGATGACCGCGACGGCCCGGCGCCCCGTCAGGCTGCCCGCCGCCGCCAAGGAGGCGGACCGTGCCGGATGACTCGGCCGGGACCGTGCCCGTGGGCCTCGCCACTTTCGAGTCGTACGTGGAGGTCACCCTCGTGCGCCGCTGCCCCACGGCCTCCAGCCCGGAGACCACGGCGGTCCGGTTGCTGGGGCTGCTCCCCGCCCGGTGGGCCTGCGAGCCACTGGTGGAACCGGACCGGGTCCGCCTGCGTGTCCAGCTGCCCGGTACGGGCGGTCCCGACGCGATCCGCGAGGCGGTCTCCCGGGTCCTGGCCGACCCGGCCCTGCGCGGCTGGACCGCCCGACCGCGTCCGTCCACCTCGTGAGGTGCGATGCCGGGGTGGCAGCACCGGGGCGTGCCGCCGGGCCCGGGGGCTGAGCCGCAGGTCACAGGCGGTCCCCGGGAGCGGAGTATCCGGTGGACGACGCCTCCGCCGCCTGATCTGATGGCGCGATGAACTCGTTCTGGCAGGGTCGGCGGGTACGCCTGCGCGGTGTCGAGCCGGAGGACTGGGAATCGCTCCTGCGGTTCGGCGCGGAAGAGGAGGGCTTGGGGGACCTGCTGCACCCGCCCCGTTCCGCCGAGAGTTACCGCGCCGGGGCGAAGGAGCGGTCCGAGGCCAAGCCCGACGGCGACTGGTTCCAGCTGATCGTGGAGGCCGCCGAGAGCGGCGAGGCGGTCGGCAGCGTCCTCGTGTACGCGGCGGACGCGCGCGGGGGCGCCTTCCGGTACGGCGTCACGATCGCCGCCGAGCACCGGGGCAGGGGTTACGCGACGGAGGCCGTGGTGATGCTGCTGCGCTTCATGTTCGCCGAGCGGCGGTTCCACAAGTGCGAGGCGCACGTCTTCGCCCACAACGAGAGGTCGCTCGCCTTTCACCGCCGCCTCGGCTTCGTCGAGGAGGGGCGCCTTCGTGAGCATCTCTTCGTCGGCGGCGAGTACGGCGATCTCGCCATCGTGGGCATGCTCGCCGACGAGTTCGCCCGGGCACACGGGATGAGCGCGCCCGGGTGAGCCCCGCCGCGCCCCGTCGCTACGGTTGCCCGTGTGATCGATACCAAGTACTGGACTTCCGCGCCGGACCGGACAGTTCGCGGCTCGACGGGCCTGTGCCACCTGACGGTGATGCACCCGCCGTTCGGCCTCGACGCCCGCGGCCTTCCGCCGCAAGACCCGGCGCGGGCGCGGGCGTTCGCCGAGTCGTCGGAGGGTGTGGAGGCGGTGGGGGAGGTCCTCGGTCCGCGCTCCGTGCAGACTCCCTTGCCCTCAGCGGTGCGTGGCGATCTGGACGTCGTCCATGCCGCCGTGTGGGGCGGCATGTCGAGCCTCGTGAATCCGGCTTTCGCGAGCGACGGGAACGACGAGCCGCTCAGGTCCGCGGCCGGTGCGCTGCGTGAGCGGTTCCCCGACGCGCGGATCGTGGGCCGGGTCGCCTACCACGGTGGCATGGAGCACACCGAGGACCTCGTGTGGCTGCCGGACGGCGCCATGTTCCACGCCTCCGGCTGGCCCGGGGACGAGCCGTTCGTCGTCGGCGGCGACCCGGAGGCGGTGATCGCCTCGCTGGCTCTGAAGAGCTGGATGCTCGACAACGCCGGCGTCGACCTGGACGAGGCACGGAACGAGATCGAGTGGTCACGCCTGGCGGGTCTGGCGCTGGGCCCTTCGGACCCGTGGGGGTGGGAGGAGATGCGGGCCACCGCGTTCCGCGTGCAGCATGCGGAGGAGGCGGTACGGGCCATGGAGGGCCTGTACTTCGGCTGAGGGCTGTCCGGTGAGCCGCGGTGACCGGCTGGCCCGTACGTCTGAGCCGGTTGCCATCCGCCGCACGGAGCGGGTGTGTTCAGCGCGGATCGTCGGCATCCGCTGGTGCGTCAGATCCAGCCGTGTTCGCGGGCCAGCAGCGCCGCCTGGGCGCGGCTGGCGGCGCCCAGGCCGCGCATGAGGTCGGCCACGTGTCTTCGATAGGTGCGTACGGAGATGCCCAGTTCGCGTGCGCCGGTCTCGTCCTTGCCCGCGGACACCATCGACTGGAGCACGCGCAGTTCCATCGCGGAGAGCGCGGACGGGGCGGGCTCGGGGGGCTTCGGCGGCTCGTCGTCGGGCGCCGGGGGCAGCGGTCCGGCCTGGTCCCAGATCTTCTCGAAGAGCGCGATGATGTTGGCGACGAGGCCGCTCTCGTGTGCCAGCAGCGCGCCGCGGGAGGGGTGTTCGGGATCGATGGGGACCAGCGCGGTGCGGCGGTCGTAGACCAGCAGGCGTTCGGAGACGTCGTCGGCCACGCGGATCATGGCGCCGTTCGCGGCCAGTTCGCGCAGGTAGCGGAGCGTGGGGCCGTGCTTGAGCGCCTTGCTCAGCACGACGCTGCGGATGCGTACGCCACGCCGCAGGCAGCGCAGGTCCAGGGGGCGCGAGTGCGCGACGTTCTCCGGCGACAGCTCGGCGTACGGCTCCACGGAGAGGATCTCGTCCCGGGCGAAGAAGGCCAGATCGTCGATGCGGCTGCGGATCTGCGGCAGTTCGGTCAGCTGCTCCACGCCCTGCGGGGGCGGGACGCGGGCGTCCGTCTCCGCGCGTAGAGCCTCGATGACGTGGCGTGACCGGGTCACCCGCAGCAGCTCCTCGTGCAGCTCGTGCATCCGCCGGTCCATCAGGCGGGAGACGGCGGCCTCGGGGCTGGTGGGGGAGACGCGGCCGGGGGCGGCGGGGTCGGGGCGGCCGGACCGGCCGGACGGGCGGAGCAGCCCCAGCTCGTACAGCCTGTTCAGCGCCTGCCGGGCGGACTCGCGGTCGGTGTGCAGCCGGAGGTGGATGTCTTCGACCGGAGTGTCCGGGTTGCGCAAGAAATGACGGTACATTTCTTCCTCTTCCGGAGAGACTCCGAAGACGGACATCGCATTGGCACCCAAGCTGTACCCCCGCTGCATGGATGTGGAGCCAGTGTGCGGCCGGTCGGCAGGTGTGGCGGGGGCGGCGTGTGTGCGGCACGGCTCGCCCCCGTGCGCAGCGTAGAGCCTGGGGTGGGGTCTGCGGGAGCTTCGGTGCGCAACTGTGTGCGTGGGGTGCATAAACCATGTGTGAATCGGGCCGGAGCGTCGCTTTCCGCGATCACACCGCCACGCACCGCCACGCACCGCCACGTACGGCCCGTACGGCGCTGCCGCGCACCGCTCACCCCGGGCGGCCCATCGCGCGGTCGACGGCGATCTCGATGAGCACCCGCGCCGGATTGGGCCGGGGGTCGCGGCCGTACCGCTCGGCGTAGCGCCGCTCGGCGTCCGCGATCAGCGCCGGGTCCCGGCGCACGGTCGCCGCCCCCTCCAGCGTCGCCCACCGGCGGCCCTGCACCTGGCAGAGCGCGACCCGCGCCGTGCCGCCGCCCGGTCCGCCGCCCGCCTCGATGTTGCGCACCTTCCGGCTGGTCCCGCTCGCCACCACGCGCGCGATCCCGGCGGCGGGGTCGTAGGTGACGCTCACGGGTACCACGTGCGGGGTGCCGTCGGGGCGAAAGGTGGTGAGAGTGGAGTAGTGGCGCTCGCGCCAGAAGTCGCGGAAGGCCGTCTCTTCGGTGATCACGGGAACGAACCTAGCGCGCGCGGCGTTACTTCGTACGGGAACTTCCTTGAGTGGAATAGACTCAACTTAATGCAGGTTGTGCCAAGCAACACGACTTGCGCCAAGCAATGCGACAGCACCGGTGACGAGGAGGAGCGCACGACTGTGGACGCCGAGCTGACCAACAAGAGCCGGGACGCCATCAGCGCGGCCAACGCACGGGCCGTGTCCGGCGGACACCCCGACATCACGCCCGCCCATCTGCTCCTCGCCCTGCTCGAGGGCGAGGACAACGAGAACGTCCAGGACCTGATCGCCGCGCTCGACGCCGACCAGGTCGCCCTGCGCGCCGGCGCCGAGCGCCGCCTCGCCGCCCTGCCCAGCATGCAGGGCTCGACCGTCGGCCGCCCGGAGCCGGACCGCGCGCTGCTGGCCGTGATCGCCGACGCCGCGCAGCGGGCCAAGGAGCTGGGCGACGACTTCGTCTCCACCGAGCACCTTCTGATCGGCATCGCCGCCAAGGGCGGTGCCGCGGCCGAGCTGCTGAAGGAGCAGGGGGTCACCGACAAGAAGCTGCTGGAGGCGTTCGAGAAGGCGCGCGGCGGCCAGCGCGTCACCAACGCCGACCCGGAGGGCACGTACAAGGCGCTGGAGAAGTTCGGCACCGACCTGACCGCCGCCGCGCGGGACGGCAAGCTCGACCCGGTCATCGGCCGGGACCAGGAGATCCGCCGGGTCGTCCAGGTCCTCTCCCGGCGCACCAAGAACAACCCGGTGCTCATCGGCGAGCCCGGCGTCGGCAAGACAGCCGTGGTCGAGGGCCTGGCGCAGCGCGTGGTCAAGGGCGACGTGCCCGAGTCCCTGCGGAACAAGCGGATCGTCGCGCTGGACCTGGGCGCCATGGTGGCGGGGGCGAAGTACCGGGGCGAGTTCGAGGAGCGGCTCAAGACCGTCCTCGCCGAGATCAAGTCCAGCGACGGCCGGATCATCACCTTCATCGACGAACTGCACACGGTGGTCGGCGCGGGCGCGGGCGGCGACTCCGCCATGGACGCGGGGAACATGCTCAAGCCGATGCTGGCCCGCGGCGAGCTGCGGATGGTCGGCGCAACCACGCTGGACGAGTACCGCGAGCGGATCGAGAAGGACCCGGCGCTGGAGCGCCGCTTCCAGCAGGTGCTGGTGGCCGAGCCGAGCGTCGAGGACTCCATCGCCATCCTGCGCGGCCTCAAGGGCCGGTACGAGGCGCATCACAAGGTGCAGATCGCGGACGGCGCGCTGGTCGCCGCCGCCACCCTCGCCGACCGCTACATCACCTCCCGCTTCCTGCCCGACAAGGCCATCGACCTGGTCGACGAGTCGGCCTCCCGGCTCCGGATGGAGATCGACTCCTCCCCGGTGGAGATCGACGAACTCCAGCGCGCCGTGGACCGGCTGCGCATGGAGGAGCTGGCCCTGGCCAACGAGACCGACCCCGGCTCCGTCCAGCGGCTGGAGCGGCTGCGCCGCGAGCTGGCCGACCGCGAGGAGGAGCTGCGCGGCCTGACAGCCCGCTGGGAGAAGGAGAAGCGGGGCCTCAACCGGGTCGGCGAGCTGAAGGAGCAGCTGGACGAGTTGCGCGGCCGGTCCGAGCGGCTCCAGCGCGACGGCGATTTCGAGGGCGCCTCGCAGCTGATCTACGGTGAGATCCCGGAGCTGGAGCGGGAGCTGGCGGAGGCCAGCGCCGCCGAGGAGGAGGCCGCCTCGGCCGCCGCGCAGGACGGGTCGGGCGGCCCCCGGGATGCGGCCCGGCAGACCATGGTCAAGGAGGAGGTCGGCCCGGACGACATCGCCGACGTCGTCGCCTCCTGGACGGGCATCCCCGCCGGGCGGTTGCTGGAGGGCGAGACCCAGAAGCTGCTGCGCATGGAGGAGGAGCTGGGCAGGCGGCTGATCGGCCAGTCCGAGGCCGTGCGCGCCGTCTCCGACGCGGTGCGGCGTACCCGGGCGGGCATCGCCGACCCGGACCGGCCCACCGGTTCGTTCCTCTTCCTGGGCCCGACGGGCGTGGGCAAGACCGAGCTGGCCAAGGCGCTCGCAGACTTCCTCTTCGACGACGAGCGGGCGATGGTCCGCATCGACATGAGCGAGTACGGCGAGAAGCACTCGGTCGCCCGGCTGGTGGGCGCCCCGCCCGGTTACGTGGGGTACGAGGAGGGCGGTCAGCTGACCGAGGCGGTGCGGCGGCGGCCGTACAGCGTGGTGCTGCTGGACGAGGTGGAGAAGGCCCACCACGACGTCTTCGACGTGCTGCTCCAGGTGCTGGACGACGGGCGGCTGACCGACGGGCAGGGCCGTACGGTCGATTTTCGCAACACCCTCCTCATCCTCACCTCGAACCTCGGCAGCCAGCACCTGACCGACCCGCTGGAGAAGCCGGAGACGAAGCGGGAGAACGTGATGGCGACGGTCCGGTCCGCCTTCCGCCCGGAGTTCCTCAACCGCCTCGACGACGTCGTGGTCTTCTCCGCGCTCAGCGGGGACGAGCTGACGCGGATCGCGGCGCTCCAGCTGGAGAGCCTCCAGAGGCGGCTGGCCGAGCGGCGGCTGACCCTGGACGTCACCCCGGCCGCGCTCGCCTGGCTGGCCGAGGAGGGCAACGACCCGGCGTACGGCGCCCGGCCGCTGCGCCGCCTGGTGCAGACGGCGATCGGGGACCAGCTGGCGCGGGAGATCCTGGCGGGTGAGATCCGCGACGGCCAGACGGTCCGCGTCGACCGGGCGGACGGCGGGGACGCCGGAGGCGCCGGGGACAGCGGGAGCGGGAGCGGGCTGAGCGTGCGTCCGGTGCTGGAGGCGGAATCCGCGGCGGACGGGGCATAGCGGCCGGGCCGGCGGGCAGGGGCAGGGGAGGGAATTTCCGGCCCTCCTGGCCGCTGGGCCGTGGACACGGTTGCCAGGACCGGGCGGTCATGAGGGAGGATGGCCCGATCCGTATGAAGGGAACTCCACGGTGACCATCGACCCGTCCTCGATTCCGAATTTCGGGGGCCAGCAGTCCGACCCGCAGGAGACGGGGCCCGCGGGCCCCGTCGTCCCCGACCAGGATCTGGTCAAGCAGCTCCTCGACCAGATGGAGCTGAAGTACGTCGTCGATGACGAGGGTGACCTCGCCGCGCCGTGGGAGGAATTCCGTACGTACTTCATGTTCCGGGGAGAGGGCGACCAGCAGGTCTTCTCGGTGCGTACGTTCTACGACCGGCCGCACTCGATCGACGACAAGGTCGCCCTCCTCGAATCGGTCGACGACTGGAACCGCCGCACGCTGTGGCCGAAGGTCTACAGCCACACGCACGACGACGGCACGGTGCGGCTGATCGGCGAAGCGCAGATGATGATCGGCACCGGCGTCGCGCTGGAGCACTTCGTGTCCAGCACGGTCAGCTGGGTGCGGGCGTCCATCGAGTTCGACAAGTGGCTGGTGGACCAGCTGGGTCTGGAGAAGGCGGTGGACGGCGACGACGCCGCCGCCGACGACAAGCCCGACACTCCGGAGAGCAACGGCCCCGGCTCCGGCCCGGTCACCGGCTCCGACGACTGACGGCCCCGGCTGCGGCTCCGGCTCCGGCCTCGGCCCCGCAGGCGCCCCCTTCCGCATCGGCGGACAGGGGGCGCTTCCGCGCGCCCACCCGGCACCGGTCGATGGAAACACCGCTGTGCGCGCGGAGCACGCCGAGGAGAATCTGACCACCGCCTCCCGGCTCTTCCTCGCTCTCATGAAGCAGGACGACGGGGCGAAGTCGCTCCTGCTCGCACTGCCCGAGGTGTTCCCCTGGGTACGGCATCTGGACGCGGAAGAGGTCCGAGCCTTCACCGTCGAGCTTCTCGGGGCGCTGTCCGACGCTGCGGAGCTGGGGGCTGGGGAAGCCGTGCACCGCGCGATCATTTCCTGGCGCGCCACTGCCCGCATCAACGCTGATCCTGACCAGCTCAGGGAATCGCTGCGTCCGCTCGACGGTGACGACCTCGGCTCGGTCGAGGTGCGTGCGTGAGCCCGAAGAAGGGTGATCGAGTCAGCGTCCCTCCGCTGAGCGGCTGGAACGTCGTCTTCGGTACGACAGAGGCCGTGGCGGGGTGGGAGCAGCTGTGCCGGGCGGTGCTGCCGGACGCGCATCGATGCCTGGAGGCGCTGCGTACCGACCCTCCGTCCCGATCCAACTGGAACCGCCAGCACCAGCTCCGCGGCAGGCATGCGACCAAGGAGTGGAAGGGGCCCGAGCGGGACCAGTGGGAGTACGAGATCACCAGTGTTGGCCGGGTCCGCTACCTGGTCAGCCCGGAAACCTCGACGGTGATCCTCGTGTACGCCTCGCCCCGGCACCCGAAGGACACCGAGTGAGCGCAGGCTGACCGGGCGGGTGTGGCTGCCGCGCCGGTGCGCACCGCACCCCACACCCCACACCCCACCGCACCCCACACCCCACACCCCGCGCCGCGGCACGAGCGGCGATTCCGGGCGCCCCGTCAGGGCGCCACCCGCTTGAGGCGGCGCACTGCCTCATCCAGGGTTTCCCTGCGCTTGCAGAACGCGAAGCGGACCAGGCTGCGGCCCGCCTCGGGGTCGTCGTAGAAGACCGAGTTGGGGACGGCGACGACGCCGCAGCGCTCGGGCAGGGCGAGGCAGAAGGCGCGGCCGTCCCGCTCGCCCAGCGGCCGGATGTCAGCGGTGACGAAGTACGTGCCGGCGGGCCGGTAGACGGTGAAGCCCGCCTCCGCCAGGCCCGCCGTGAGCAGATCGCGCTTGGCGCGCAGGTCCTCGCCAAGGCTGGTGAAGTAGCTGTCCGGCAGGGCCAGCGCCTCGGCCACCGCGTACTGGAAGGGACCCGCCGAGACGTACGTCAGGTACTGCTTGGCCGACCGCACGGCCGCCACCAGCTCCGGCGGCGCCGTCACCCAGCCGACCTTCCAGCCGGTGAAGGCGAAGGTCTTGCCCGCCGAGGAGATGGTCACCGTGCGCTCCCGCATGCCGGGCAGTGAGGCGAGCGGGATGTGCGTGCCCTCGGCGTCCGCGCTGCCGTCCGCGCTGCCGTCCGCGGGCGGGAAGGCGATGTGCTCGTAGACCTCGTCGGTCACCGCCAGCAGGTCGCGCTCCCGGCACAGCTCGGCGACGGCGGTCAGCTCCGCGCGGCTGAGCACCGTGCCGGTGGGGTTGTGCGGGGTGTTGAGCAGGATCAGCCGGGTGCGGCCGGTGACGGCGGCCCGCAGCTCGTCCAGGTCGAGGTGGTAGCGCCCGTCACCGCCGGGCCGCAGCGTGACCGGCACCCGGGTGCCGCCCGCCATGGCGATGCTGGCGGCGTACGAGTCGTAGTACGGCTCCAGCGCGACCACCTCGTCGCCCGGCTCCACCAGCGCCAGCAGGGACGCGGCGACGGCCTCGGTGGCCCCGGCGGTGACCAGCACCTCGCCATCGGGGTCGTACGCCAGTCCGAGATGGCCGTAGAAGCGCCGCTGGTGCTCGGCGACCGCCCGGCGCAGCTCGGGGATGCCCGGGCCGGGCGGGTACTGGTTGCCGCGACCGTCCCGCAGGGCGCGTACGGCGGCCTCCCGGACCTCCTCGGGGCCGTCGGTGTCCGGGAAGCCCTGGCCCAGGTTGATCGCACCGGTACGGGTGGCGAGGGCCGACATCTCGGCGAAGATCGTGGTGCCGAACTCGGCGAGCCGGCGGTTGAGCAGCGGTCGTCCTGTGGCGGTCATGCCCGCCATCCTGGGTGAACGCCACAGCTTCCTCAACACGCCGCCGCCCCCGCGCGCCCCCGTCCGCGCCCCCGTCCGCGCCGCCGGGCTACGCCGTGAGGCGGTCGAAGACGGCCAGCGTGGTACGCGCCTGGAGGCTGACCTGATCGTCCACGGGGACCCAGCGGGTGCCGAACTCGGCCTCGACCGCGGCGCACCACTCCTCGACCACCCGGTCCAGCTCGCCGCGCAACCGCTCGGCGTGCGGACCCGGGAGCGGGTCGAGCGCGGTCAGCGCCATCGCGGCGGCCCGCAGCGGGATGCGCCAGGCGGCGGCGGCCAGGGAGGCGACGTGCCCGGTCGTACGGATCGGCGAGGGCATGTCGTGCGGCGTGCGGGAGAGCCGGTCCCAGTCGTCGGCCAGCCCCGGGCACACGTGTACGGCCGCGAGCGCCCCGCGCAGCACCGCGCTGTGCTCGGCGTCCACCAGTTCGCCCGTCGCCCGCACCAGTTCGCCCGCCAGCCGGCTGCGGCGGCGCAACCGGTGCGCGCACCGCCGCAGGTCGCGCCGGGGCGCGCGGGCCGGGGCGGGGTCGTCGACGAGGCGGCTGGCCCACATGGGTGTCTCGATGACGGCCGTCATGCCCCCGTACCGGTGCGGCCGATACCAGGTGGAGCGTGCGGCGTCCTCCTCGAAACAGGTGAAACGCTCCGGAATTCCCGGTTCGGGCATGACGAATACGCCCGGTCCGGAACCGGGCCAGAACATGGTGTCAATGCTGCCCAGTTCCAGCGGGATTCCCAGATCGGCGGCGGTCTTGCTGAACGGGTCGGCGAGCCCGGGCAGGTCGCGCGTCAACTGCACCCAGCCGCCGCCCACGTCATTCGCGTGCAGGGAGCACTGGAGAAAGGGCCGGAGTTCGTCGATGACGCCGAGCAGCGCCCGGCTTTCCGGCAGTTCTCCGCCTGCGGCCGGGCGGAGTGACGGGGCCCATTCCGGCTGTTCGTCGCCGACCGGGCGGAAGAACGGGCGGTGCCCTTCGTGCAGGGTGCGCCGCCGGGGTGCTCCGTTCTCATTCCGGCGGGTGCCGTCCGGGTCGAGGCAGAGCAGGAAATGCCAGCACGCGTCGCGCGCCCCGCCGTGCAGCGCGACGTCTCCGGCGACCCGGGTCGCCAGGCTCAGCGCCGTGGCGCCGCCGACCCGTTCGTTGGCGTGCGGACCGGCGACCACCAGTACGTTCCGGTGGCCGTGCCCGACCGACAGCAGCAGCAGCTCCTCACCTGCGCGTGAGGCGCCGACCCGGCGCAATCCGCACACATCGGGATGATGCGACGTCAATTCTCGGGCCGAGGCGTAGATTTCGGAAACAGTCGGATAGTCGTCGAACACGGCGCAGCCGCGCTCGGACAGGGTGTCGCTCAGCAGGACGCTGCCTCGCTTCTCTCCGGGTCCGCACAGGGGACGGGTCGGGGGCTTGGCGGCGGTGGGGTCGGCGCCCGCGCGGCGCGGCACGCGGGCGCCGCGAATACCGGTCAGCTGTTACTGGTGCCGCTGAGACCGGTGGTTTCCCGCTTCTCCAGCGGCCGGATTTCTATTCGGTGTGCCATGCCAGCTCTCCCTCCCCTCCTGCTCGCCGTGATGTACGGGCAGTGCGGTGTGTGAAGTGCCCTGTGCGGTGCGCGGCAGGGGGAATCGCCGGATGCGCAGAGGAAAATGTGAATAGATCACGCACTGTGTGGGCAGGCGCGAATTCACGGATAGTACCGTGCCAGTACTCCATGGCAACGGCACCGTGTCAAGGGTGTGTTCCGGCCGTCCAAGGGGATCAGCGTGTCGATGACAATTGCGGCGATAGGACAGCCTCGGGTGAAGCCCGAGCACCGCCCGTACCGGACGGTCGACGGCAATATCAGGATCGGCAGTGTGATCTTCGGCATCGGTGCCGAGGTCCGTGATCCGGACGGCTGGATATGGAGCCTGACCGAGGCGATGGACGGGCTCCGCTCCCCCGACGAGGTCGTGGCCGAGGTGCTGGATCGGCATTCCGCGCTGGCGCCGGGCGAGGTGTTCCAGGCCATGGACGACCTCTTACGGGCCGGCTTCCTGGAGGACGCCGCAGCGCCCGTGCCCGAGTGCCTCACCGAGCGCGAACGCGTGCGCTACGGGCGCGGGGTGGCGCTGCTGCGCTGGATGGACCGGGAGCCACGAGCGAGCGCGTGGGACCTGCAACTGCGGCTGCGCGAGGCGCGGGTGCTGCTGGTGGGGGTGGGGGGCACGGGCGGGGTGGTGGCGCAGAGCCTGGTGTCCTCCGGGGTGGGGGCGCTGCACTGCGTGGAGCCGGACGTCGTGGAGCTGTCGAACCTCAACCGCCAACTGCTCTTCCAGGAGGCCGACATCGGCCGCCCCAAGGTCGAGGCCGCGCTGACCCGGCTGCGGCTGCTCAACTCCGACGTGTCCGTGACCGGTGAGCGGCGCCGCGTGCACGACGCGGACGACCTCGCCCGGCTGCTGCGGCCCGGCTACGACCTGCTGGTGCTGGGTGCCGACCGGCCGCCCGAGATCCGGGGCTGGGCCAACACCGGGTGCCTGGCGGCGGGGTTGCCCTGGGTGGAGGGCGGCTACCGGGGGCCGCTGGTCTCGGTGGGCGTGCACGTGCCGGGGCGGGGGGCGTGCTGGGAGTGCCACCGGGCGGGCGAGATCGAACACCGCGACCTGCGGCTCGGGCCGGGGCAGGACGAGGACGTGGCCTCGCCCCGGATGCCGTGGAACCCGGTCAACGCGGTGACCGCGGGCCTCTCCGGGAGCCTCCTGGCGTACGCAGCGCTCGCCCTGATCACCGGGGCGCCGCCGCTGGAGCCGGGCTTCCGGCTCGGCCTCAACCTGATGACGCCCGGCGATCCGGTCATGGACCGGTTCCCGCGCCGCCCCGACTGCATTTCCTGCAAAGGCATCTGATGGTCCGTCAGCGCGCGGAAAAGTCTTCCGACGATCAGCGGGACGGGGGATTACAGTCGGCGGGGACGGGGAACGCTCCGTCCTACTCGCCGTCTGGGGACGGCGGAGTCGTGGCTTGAGTGAGGGGGATGCCATGACCGCAGTGATTGTTCTCGCGATCCTTGTCGCACTGGTTGCCGTGACGTTCTGGGCCTTCAGTGACGGCCCCCGGTCCAGGGGGACTTGGAGTCGCAGTGACAGGGGAAGTCACGGGCAGGACACATACGAGACGTACGCCCATGTCGGGTGGGGCGGTGGGGGCGACGGTGGCGGGGGAGACTCGAGCGGCAGTTGAGCCGGTCCGGCCAGGATTCCGTAATGCCTTGACAGGCAGTTGAGTTGAACGTTTGAGCAGCTGTGCCCTCGCGCGGATGGAAACCCGTCGAAGATGGGTAAAACCGCTGTGGGTACGGCGCTTTTCGTGATTCGGTGAACCCACCCTCAACTGCGTCTTGCGGAGCCGACCCATGCTCACTTCTCTCAAGACTGCCTACAGCGACACCCGTGCGGGCGATCTCGCCTGGGCGCTGGGGCGGGAGCCGCTGCCCGCGCTGGCAGCGCTAGATCTGGAACTGTCCGGGGCCAACGTGCAGTTGCGGTTACTCGGCGCCTCTCATCAGGTGCTTCTCCACGAGGATGACCGCTACTGCTCCGAGACCGTCGCCTGTATGCCCGGCAGCAGTTCACCGCTGCCGCTCGGTGTGTCCAAGCGCGTAGGAGAATGGGAGTACGAGTTCGCCGCGCGTGTCGAAACATTGTCCGGGAACTCCTTCCTCGGGCGGGCGCAGGAATTGCTCGCACTCGTCGCCGATCATCCGAATGGGCTTGCGGGTACGTTCCCGGGGAGCCCGACCGCTTTCACCGCGCTGCTCGTCCAGCGGCACGACGGCCAAGTGCACTGGCGCACCTGGCATTCGTACCCGCAGGAGGGAAAGCTGGTGTCGACCCGTACGAGGGTGGGTGTACGTATGCGCGAGAGTTTGGAACAGGCGTTGGTGTGAGAGCACTCGAAGGAGGCGGAATCTCCGGTTTCGCTTGCGGATAGCACTCGTGTGGGTGACCAGGCGTGGTGTGACGGTGACGTAGCGTTATCGACATGATCGATCGCCCCTTCACCCCTGCCCGGTTGCCCGTTCCGGCGGGCATCGGCCGGGCCGCGGTGCTCGTCTCCGTCTTCGTCTGCGCCGCCTGCGGGCTGGTGTACGAGCTGGAGTTGGTCGCGCTCGCCGCCTACCTGGTCGGTGACTCCGTCACGCAGGCGTCGGTGGTGCTCTCCGTGATGGTCTTCTCGATGGGCATCGGCTCGCTCCTCGCCAAGGGGCTGCGCTGTCACGCCGCGGTCGGTTTCGGCCTGATCGAGGCACTGCTGGCGCTCGTGGGCGGCGGCTCCGCCATGGCGCTCTACGCCACCTTCGCGTGGTTCGGCGAGCCGCATGCGGCGCTGGTGGTGTTCTCCGTCGTCATCGGAATGCTGATCGGCGCGGAGATGCCGCTGCTGATGACGCTCATCCAGCGCATCCGCGCGCAGGACCCGGGCGTCGCCGTCGCCGATCTGTTCGCGGCCGACTACGTGGGGGCCCTGCTGGGCGGGTTGACCTTCCCGTTCCTGCTGCTGCCCTTCTTCGGGCAGCTGACGGGCGTGCTGCTCACGGGCGTGGTCAACGCCGTCGCGGGAGGAGTGGTGGTGCTGTGGCTCTTCCGCCGCGATCTGAGTGTGCGCGGCCGCTGGACGCTGCTCGCGGTCAACGGCGGGGTGACGGCACTCCTGGTGGCGGGCACCTTCTTCGTCGGCCCCTTCGAGCGCGCGGCGCGCGAGGCGATGTACGGACCGGACGTGCGGGTCGCCCTCCGGACGGAGGTGCAGGAGGTCGTGCTCACCGGAGGCATACCGGACCGGCCGGGCCTGCTCCGGTCCGGACCGCGGGAGCGCGCGGCGCTCGTGCCGCCGGGGGGTGGCGGCCGGTCGGTGCCGCCCAGGTCGTCCCGGTCGCCCGGCGCGGCCGGTGCGCCCGCGGCCGGTGCGCTCTCGCCCGGCGCTCCCCGCTCGGCCGGTCCGCCCCGTCCGGCCGGGACCGGCCCCCCGCTGCGGCTCTTCCTCGACGGGCGGTTACGCGTGAGTTCGCAGAACGAGGCGCGGTTCCACGAGGCGCTGGTCCACCCGGCGATGACGGGCGGCCCCCGGGCGCGGGTGCTGATCCTCGGCTCGGGGGACGGCCTCGCGCTGCGCGAGGTGCTGAGGTACCGCGAGGTGGAGTCGGTCACCGTCGTCGCACCAGATCCGGAGCTGGTCTCCCTGGCCCGCAGCGACCCGGGCCTGTCCCAGCTCAACGACGACGCCTACCGCGACCCGCGCGTGCGCGTCCGCACGGGTGACGTCTTCCGCTGGCTGCGCGAGCGCTCGCGGGGCGACAGCCCGTACGACGTGATCGTCTCCGCCCTCCCGGACCCGGGCATATCCGGGAGCACCAAGCTCTACTCCCGGGAGTTCTACGGGCTCGCCACGCGCGTCCTTTCCCCCCGGGGCCGCCTGGCGGTGCACGCGGGCGCCTTCTCCGAGCGCCCCCGGGACTTCTGGACGGTGGACGCGACGATCCGCGCGGCCGGGCTGCGCACCACCCCCTACGCGGTGGACGGCCGCCGTCCCGAGGGCCAGGCGGTGTCCGGCCGGGGCCTCCCCGGCGACGCGCCGCCGCCGCGCGACTGGGGTCTCCTCCTGGCCGGGCGCGGCCCGGAGAGCCCGCCGGTCCGGCTGGCGGCCCGGTCCTCGGCCCCCCGGCTGCGGGCGGTCACCCGTGACGCGCTGCGCGAGGCCGTCCGCCGGGCTCGCGGCCAGCGCATACCCGGCCTGCCGCCGTCCTCGCTGATGCACCCGCGCTACCTGGACTGAGCGGTGCGCCGGCGCCGCGCGGGGCGGGTGCGCGTGTGATCGGGCGCATGTACGGGGCACGGTGGGTAGGCTCCGGCCTATGGAGCACGAGGTGTACGTTCCGTTTTCCGTCGGCTCGGTCCGCGAGGCGCTCGCCGACCGGGCGCGTGTGACGCGCTGTGTGCCGGGCCTCCAGTTGGCCGCCGCAGAGGGCCGGGGTGATGCGGTCGAAGGGCGGCTGCGCATCCGTATCGGCGGCTCCACGATCACCTATCGCGGCGAGCTGAGGATCACCGCCGAGGGCGACGGCTTCCGGGTCAAGGGCTCCGGCGGCGAGGTGCGTGGCAGCGGCTCCGTCCGGCTGGCCCTCAAGGTGGTGCCGCGGCTGTCCGCGGACGAGCAGGGCACCCGGCTGGTCTGCTCCGGCAAGCTCACCGGCGACGGCCGGATCGCGGAGTTCGACGAGAAGATCGCGGCTGCCGCGGGCCGGCGTCTGCTCGACCGCTTCGCCGCCGCGCTCAGCGAGAGCCTCCAGGCAGAGACGCGGCAGCCCTCCGGGCGCCCCGCGCGCGCGGAGGGGGAGTCGGGCCCCGAGCAGGGTGCGCGCGGCGCCGCCGGGATCGGGGAGCCGGACGACAACGACCGTGCCATTCCCGGCATTCCGGGCCCTGAGAAGGGCGGCAAGGACCGGGCCGGGAAGGACGCGGGCAAGGACGGCCCGGGCAAGGACCGGAGCAAGGAGCCGGGCCAGGGCAAGGAGCCGGGCAAGGGCGACGGCCGGGACGGCGATGAGGGCCCGAGCGGCGCGGAGAGCGCGGGGCCGGCGGCCGGCGGCGTCTTCGACACCGAGGTCCCGCCCCCCTCGCTCGACCCGCAGGACGAGGCGGCCGAGGTGACCGGCCCGCCTGCCCTGCCGGACGCGAGCGGCGACGGGCCTGGCGGCACCGGCCTCGGCGACGACTCCGGCTTCGCGGAGATCCGTGACGGGGAGATCCGTGACGCGGCGGACGACGGGGAGAGCTGTGATGCGGAAGATGGCGACGCGGGGAGCCATGACGCGGCGGACGGCGGCTCGGGCGACGGCCGCCTGACCGCCGAAGCGGCGCACGCCCGCCGCACCATGATCGGCCGGAGCGCGGAGGAGGTCGACCACGCCCCGCCGCGCGGACGCTACGCACCGGTCCCGGCCGCCGACTCCGCCACCGCGGCGGACACGCTTCGCTGGGCGGCCCCGGCCGCGGCGCTCGTCCTGGCAGGCGCGGTGATCGTGAGCCGCGCCCTCCGCCGCCGCCGCTGATCGCCGGTCGCTGACCGCGTGGCCGGCCGCAGTGGTCGGCCCCTGCCGTCGGCCGCCGCGGCTGACCGCCGTCGTTGACCGACGCCTCCGGCAGGGTCGTTAGGCTCGGGGCATGACCGCTCACGCCCCCGCCAAGCCTGTCGTCCTGCGCGCCGCCGATACCGAGCTGACCGTCGACCCCGGGCACGGCTGCCGCCTCTCCTCGCTCCGCGTCGGGGCCAGGGAACTGCTGCGGCAGGGCGAGCAGTACGGCTCATTCGTCATGGTGCCGTGGTGCGGCCCCACCGACCAGGGCCGGTTCGGCAACGGCGGGGAGGTGCACCAGCTTCCGGTCGGCGCCGGCTCCGGGCCGCACGCCCTGCACGGCACCGTCCGCCGGGCGGCCTGGCGCACCGCCCGGGCCGACGAGCGCTCCGCCGCCTTCACCCTCGACCTCACCGACCCCTGGCCCTGGGAGGGCCGGGTCACCCAGCTCGTCGAGCTGGCCGAGGACGGCACCGGGCTCACCCTCACGCTCGGTGTCGAGACGCTGCGGGACACCTTTCCCGCGCAGGCGGGCTGGCACCCCTGGTTCCTGCGGAACCTGGGCGAGGGCGGCGAGGACGTCCGTATCGCCTTCGGCGCCGAGTGGCAGGAGGAGCGGGGCGAGGACCACCTGCCCACCGGCAACCGGATCGACCCGCGGCCCGGCCCCTGGGACGACTGCTTCGGCATGCCGCAGGGCGTCGACGTCACCCTGACCTGGCCCGGCGAGCTGGAGCTGCGGCTGGCCAGCCGCGCCGAGTGGGTGGTGATCTACGACAAGCAGGCCGAGGGCGTGTGCGTCGAGCCGCAGTCCGGCCCGCCCAACGGGCTCAACACCCTGCCCCGCTTCGTCACCCCCATCGAGCCGCTGGAGATCGCGACGACCTGGAGCTGGCGCCCGGCTCCGCTGTCATAGGCTCCTCCCCATGAGTGATGTGCGCGCAGAGCTGCTCCGGCAGATCAAGGAAAAGGCCGTGGTGCACGGCAAGGTGATCCTCTCCTCCGGGATCGAGGCCGACTTCTACATCGACCTTCGCCGGATCACCCTCGACGGCCGGTCGGCGCCGCTCACCGGTCAGGTGATGCTGGACGCCACCGCCCACCTGGAGTACGACGCGGTCGGCGGGCTGACCCTGGGCGCCGACCCGGTGGCCGCCGCCATGCTGCACGCCGCCGCCGCGCGCGGTCGCACCCTGGACGCCTTCGTGGTCCGCAAGGCGGGCAAGGCGCACGGGCTCCAGCAGCGCATCGAGGGGCCGTCCATCGCGGGCCGCCGGGTACTGATCGTCGAGGACACCACGACCACCGGGGGCTCGCCGCTCACGGCCGTGGAGGCGGCGCGGGAGGCGGGTGCGGAGGTGGTCGCGATCGCCTCCGTCGTGGAGCGCGGAGCCGCCGAGGCGGTACGGCAGGCGGGACTGCCGTACGTCCACCCGTACGACCTGGCGGATCTGGGCCTCGGCTGAGGGTCTCCCGGGTGGTCCGGGCCGCTGGGCCGCTGGTTCCACGTGAAACCACCGGCCGACGCGCTCGTGATCTCGTGAACCGGCGTCGAGTGCGGTAGCGGCGTCTGGGAGGATGGCTCCGACGATGACGTCGTTCCGTTGAGCCCACCAGAGCCGACACGCATTCGCATACCCAAGGAGCGGACAGATGCCCATCGCAACCCCAGAGGTCTACAACGAGATGCTCGACCGGGCGAAGGCGGGCAAATTCGCCTACCCGGCCATCAACGTCACCTCCACGCAGACCCTGCACGCCGCACTGCGGGGCTTCGCCGAAGCGGAGAGCGACGGCATCATCCAGATCTCCACCGGCGGTGCGGAGTTCCTGGGCGGCCAGTACAGCAAGGACATGGTCAGCGGTGCGGTCGCGCTCGCGGAGTTCGCGCACATCGTCGCGGAGAAGTACCCGGTCAAGGTCGCGCTGCACACCGACCACTGCCCGAAGGACAAGCTGGACGGCTACGTGCGTCCGCTGATCGCGGTCTCCAAGGAGCGGGTGGACGCGGGCCGGAACCCGCTCTTCCAGTCCCACATGTGGGACGGCTCCGCCGAGACCCTCAAGGACAACCTGGCCCTCGGTGAGGAGCTGCTTGCCGCCGCCACCGCCGCCCGGATCATCCTGGAGGTCGAGATCACCCCGACCGGCGGTGAGGAGGACGGCGTCACGCACGAGATCAACGACGAGCTGTACACCACCGTCGACGACGCGCTGCGCACCGCCGAGGCGCTCGGCCTGGGCGAGAAGGGCCGCTACCTGCTGGCCGCCTCGTTCGGCAACGTGCACGGTGTGTACAAGCCGGGCAACGTCGTGCTCCGTCCCGAGCTGCTCAAGGACCTCCAGGCGGGCGTCGCCGAGAAGTACGGCAAGCCCTCCCCGTTCGACTTCGTCTTCCACGGCGGCTCCGGCTCGACCGCCGAGGAGATCGCCACCGCGCTGGAGAACGGCGTCGTGAAGATGAACCTCGACACCGACACCCAGTACGCCTTCACGCGCCCGGTCGTCGACCACATGTTCAGCAACTACGCCGGCGTGCTGAAGGTCGACGGCGAGGTCGGCAACAAGAAGGTCTACGACCCGCGCAGCTGGGGCAAGGCCGCGGAGAAGGGCATGGCGGAGCGCGTCCAGCAGGCGTGCGCCGACCTGCGCTCCACGGGCACCCGCCTGAAGTGATCCGGTGGCCCCTCGGGGCACCGTTCGCGGGCGTCCCGCGCACCCGGCCCGGCATCCCCGCACGGATGCCGGGCCGGGTGCGCGTGCGGGGGCGTGCACGGGGCGCCGCCCCGAGGGGCTGCCCCGGCAAACCCCGCGGCGGCCAGGCAGACTGGGACACATGTCCACACACGAGAACCTTCTCGGGGGCCCGCCCCCGACCCACCTGCCCGACGACCCCGAGCCGCGCGAGCTGCTCGCCGCGGGCACCTCGCCCGCCGAGGTCGCCGCGCAGCACCCGACCTCCTCGCTGGCCTGGGCCCGGCTGGCCGACGACGCCTTCGAGGCCGGCCGGGTCGTCGAGTCGTACGCCTACGCCCGCACGGGCTACCACCGCGGCCTGGACGCACTGCGCCGCAGCGGCTGGAAGGGCCACGGCCCGGTGCCGTTCGAGCACGAGCCGAACCGCGGCTTCCTGCGCGCCCTGCACGCCCTCGCGCGGGCGGCCGGCGCGATCGGGGAGCAGGATGAGTACGAGCGGTGCAGCACGTTCCTGAAGGACAGCTCGCCCACCGCGGCGGCGACGCTGTCGTAGCCCCGACGGGACCGTCCGCGCGGCCCCGGGAGGGGCTTGTGACGGGCGGGCCGTGTCGCTGATGATGCTCCTGGGCCCGCACCACTCACCGCGGGCCCAGGGGACCGGGGCTCCACTGCCGTACGGAAGGGGCGGACCGCTACCCGGAATCCACCGTGAGGAGACAGCGATGTCCCACCGGCCCCACGCCTCCGATCCGCAGCCCGGCGCCGAGCAGGCCCCGGACCTCGACTTCGAGGGCACCACGCCGTACGAGGACTACGTCCAGGCCGAGGTCCTCACCCACCTCCAGCACCCCCTCTCCGACGATCCGGGAGAGCTGGCCTTCCTGGTCACCACCCAGGTCATGGAGCTGTGGTTCACCGTGCTCGTGCACGAGTGGCAGACGGCCGCCGGCGCGCTGCGCGAGGACGACCTGCCGGGCGCGCTGGCCGCGCTCAAGCGCTCCGTGTACGAACTCCGGTCGCTCAACGCGTCCTGGGAGCCGCTCGCCCATCTGACCCCGGCGCAGTTCAACTCCTACCGCGGGGCTCTCGGCGAGGGGTCGGGCTTCCAGTCGGCGATGTACCGCCGGCTGGAGTTCCTGCTCGGTGAGAAGTCCGCCTCCATGCTGGTGCCGCACCGCGGGTCCCCCCGGGTGTACGACGAGCTGGCGAAGGCGCTGCACGAGCCGAGCCTCTACGACGAGGTGCTGCGCTACCTCGCGCGCCGGGGAGAGGACATCCCGGCGGCGCTGCTGCGGCGCGACGTCACGCTGAAGTACGAGCCGGACCCGGCGGTCGAGGCCGTCTGGGCGCGGGCGTACGCGGCCGAGGCGGACGGCGGAGCGGGCGGCGCGGCCGAGGCGGACGGCGGAGCGGGCGGCGCGGCCGAGGCGGGCACGCCCGGCGCGGCGGACACGGTCCGGCTGGGGGAGGCCCTCACCGAGGTCGCCGAGCTGGTCTGGCGATGGCGCAACGACCACCTGGTGGCCACCCGGCGGGCGATGGGCTCGAAGACGGGCACGGGCGGCTCGGCGGGCGTGGCCTGGCTGGAGAAACGTGCCGCCAAGAACGTCTTCCCGGAGCTGTGGACAGCGCGCAGCCATGTCTGACGCCCCGCACGATGCCTCACAGGACACCCCGCACGACCTCTCGCAGAACGCCGCCCCGCACCACATCCAGCCGAGTCAGGAGCCGCGTATGGACGTCGCCGCAGACCTCGCCGCCGCGCACCCGGACCTCGCCGCCGAGGCCGCCGCGCTCGACGCCACCGACGAACTCGCCGCCAAGCGCGCCGAGTTCGTCCTGGACGAGGAGACCGTCTACCTGGACGGCAACTCCCTCGGCGCGCTGCCCCGCGCCGTCCCCGCCCGCCTCGCCGACGTCGTCGCCCGCGAGTGGGGCGAGCTGCGCATCCGCTCCTGGGGCGAGTCCGGCTGGTGGACGGCGCCCGAGCGGGTGGGCGACCGTATCGCCCCGCTGCTCGGCGCCGGGCCGGACCGGGTGGTCGTCGGCGACTCGACCAGCGTCAACGTCTTCAAGGCGGTCGTGGCGGCCGTGCGCCTCGCCCGCGAGGACGGGCCCGGCCGGGACGAGGTGCTCGTGGACGAGGCGACGTTCCCCACCGACGGCTACCTCGCGGCCTCCGCCGCCCGGCTGACGGGCACCCGGCTGCGCCCCGTGCCGCCCGCCGAGCTGGCCTCGGCCCTCGGGCCGCGTACGGCCGCGGTGCTGGTCAACCATGTCGACTACCGCACCGGCGAGCTGCAGGACCTGCCCGGCCTCACCGCGCACGCGCACCAGGCGGGCGCCCGCATCGTGTGGGACCTGTGCCACAGCGCGGGGGCGCTGCCCGTCGGACTCGACGCGTACGGCGTCGACTTCGCCGTCGGCTGCACCTACAAGTATCTCAACGGCGGCCCCGGCGCGCCCGCCTTCCTCTACGTGCACGGTGATCTCCAGCAGCGCTTCGACTCCCCGCTGCCGGGCTGGCACTCGCACGCCGACCCGTTCGCCATGGCGCCCGAGTACGCCCCCGCCGAGGGCGCGGTGCGGGGCCGTGTCGGCACCCCGGACATCCTCTCGCTGCTCGCCCTGGAGGCCGCGCTGACCGTCTGGGACGGCGTGGACCTGGCGGTCGTACGGGAGAAGAGCCTCGCCCTCGGGGACTTCTTCCTACGCTGCGTGGAGAGTTACGCGCCGAAGGGCGCGCTGCGCAGCGTCACCCCGACCGCGCGGGAGCGGCGCGGCAGCCAGATCTCGCTGCGCCGCGCCGACCGGGGGGTGGGCGATCTCTCGGGCGCGGAGGCGATGGACGCGCTGATCGCGCGCGGTGTCATCGGCGATTTCCGCCGTCCCGACATACTGCGCTTCGGCTTCACCCCGCTCTACACTTCATTCCTGGACGCGGAGCGTGCGGCGCGCGCGCTGGGGGAGGTCGTCGGTTGAGCGATGATGCGGAGTGGGACGCGCTGCACGGGCTGGAGCCCGTCGCGCCTGAGCAAACCGTCCGGTACGGACCGCACCCCTCCCAGGTGGTCGACCTCTACGGCACGGGGAACGGGCCCCGGATCACCGTGCTGCACGGCGGGTTCTGGCGGGAGAAGTACGACCGCACCCATCTCACCCCGCTCGCCGCCGCGTTGGCCGAGCGGGGATACGCGGTGGAGCTGGTCGAGTACCGCCGGGTCGGCGGAGGCGGCGGCTGGCCGCAGACGGCGGAGGACGTCGACGCCGCGCTCGAACTCCTGGGCCCGCCACCGCATGTGCTGCTCGGCCACTCGGCGGGCGGCCAGCTCGCGCTGTGGGCGGCGGCCAGGCGGGAGCGGGCGGCGACCGCGCGGGTCCTGGTGGTCTCACCGCTGGCGGACCTGCTGCGTGCGCACGAACTGCGGCTGAGCGGCGGGGCGGTCGCCGAGTTCCTGGGCGGCGAGGCGGAGTGGGATTCCCGGCTCGCGGACGCCAACCCGATGAAGCTGATGCCCCGGGTGCCGGTGGAGATCCTGCACGGCACGGCGGACCGTGAGGTGCCCGTCGAGATCTCCCGCCGGTACACGAACGACTGGGGCGCCCGCCTGCACCTGGTCTCCAGCGGGCACTTCGCGCCGGTGACGCCCAACACCCCGGCCTTCGGCGTCCTGTTGAGCGTGCTGCGCTGACGCGGGGGCTCGCGCAGGTACTGACGCGTGCGCTGAGGCAGCGCCGACCCGCGTGCCGGCGTGCGGCGGGGGCGGTGCCCGGCCGGGTAGGCGTACGCGGGTGCGCCGCGTACGCCCACGCCGTGCCTGCCCGCCTGGAGCGCGGTGACGGGCTCGACCGGGTGTCGTCTCAGGCCAGCAGCCGCTGCCAGTCTCGCGTGGAGAGTTCCCCGCCCACACGGCTCCCGCCGCGCAACGCGCCGAGCGCGTCGGCGACTTCGCCGTCACCGCCCGCCCGTGCGCGGGTGGGCGTGATCAGCGGCCACAGGTCGGAGCCGAGGTAGCCGGTCTCGTCCGCCTTGCTGTGATGCAGCGCGGAGCAGGCGTGCGGCTCGATGCCGTGCGTGTCGGCCAGCTTCGCGACCGCCCGCTTGGTGTCCGTGCCGAACACGCCGTCCACCGGCAGGCCTTCGAAGCCCTTCGCCCGCAGCAGGTGCTGTGCCGCCCGTACTCGGGCGCCGGTGTCGCCGGGCCGCAGCAGCGGCCAGACGGCCGGGGTGACGGAACGTACGCCGAGCACGTCGGCGACCGCGTCCCGCAGCTCCTGGAGCCGCCCGTACAGGACCTCGCCGGGGCACTCGGTGGAGTTGAAGTCCCGGTGCCCCATGATGTTCTCGACCGGCCGCCCGTACTGCGCGGCGAGCCAGGCGACCAGTTCGACCAGCGAATCCCAGAGCGCCTGCGGTACGTCGACTTCGGTGTAGAGGCCCTCGTTCTCGATGCCGACGATCTCGCTGTTGTGCCCGCCGACGTTGGCGCCCTGCACGTGCTGGGTGCCGCCCTGCGCCACGCCCAGGCTCTCGTGCCGCCCCTCCAGGACGTAGCCGCCCCGGCTGTTGGTGAACTGCTGGCCCGAGTCGGCCCAGCCGTTGCCGTCCATGTGGTACGCCTGGATGTCCCGGCAGATCTGCATGGCGTGTTCGAGCGAGTAGTCCTCGCTGTTGCCGGGCGAGGCGGTGTGGTGCACGACGATGTACGTCGGTACGTGGTCCAGGATGACGATGTCGCTCGACGGCGGGCGGGCGCCCCACTCGGCGGTGGTGTGGACGCGCGGTTCGGCGGCGCCGGCGCGGCGGGCGGTCACGGGGGTGGCGCCCGCGGAGGTGCCCGTCACGGGGGTGGCCCCCGCGGAGGTGGCCGCCGCAGAGGTCGCCGCCGTCAGCCCGAGGGCTCCGGCGGCGCCTGCGGTGAGTCCGCCGCGCAGCAGGGTGCGGCGGTCGAACCGGGGGCGGGGGTGGGGTCGTGGTGCCATCTCGGTCTCCTTCGGCGTGGGGGCGGGAGGTGTCCGTGGGGGGACTCCCGTGGTGCTCGGGGCGGGCGGCCCCGTCGGCATACTTCCGTTCGCGGCCCTGGTGGCTCAGGCCGGTTTACGCGCGTAGTCCCAGTAAAGTCACCGCGCCATGTACGCGACAACCTCGGGAACGCGACCGGACCGCATCTCCCCGGTGAACTACCTGAATCCGCCATCGCGAATGCCCCGTAACCGAGGGAATCGGACCGTGCTTTCTCCGGTCCGACCAGTGAAAGGCCCGCCTGCCCCGGCCCGGGCCGCGCCACACCCGCCACCGCCGGGACGTTCCCCCGTACGGGCCGCGCCCGTGCGGAGGGTCCGACGGAACGGCTCCTGCGGGCGCCGCCTGGGGCCGTGCCCGCCCTGGCGTGGGGCGGCACTCCCGCCTGACGGGAGCGCTCGGCTTCCCGGAGGGCCGGGAGGAGGAGCCGGGACGGAGCGGGCGAAGCGAGCGCAGTGCACCGGACGCCGCATGCCCCGCCCCGCCCCGTGGGCGGGCGGGCGGCGCCAGGTGCACGGCACGGCACGGGCCGCACCCGCACCCGCACCCGTGTCACCACAACCGGTCGATCTCGCCGGAGTACAGCGCGATCCGGGAGTGTGCGAACGCGGCGCGGTGCCGCCGCGCCTCCGCGGTGAAGAACTCCGCCATGGTCACCTTGTCGAAGCCCGGCCGGTCGCTGGGGAACGGCTCCTCGCGCGTGCCTCCGACGACCACCGCCCCGTCGAGCGCCTGCCACCCCGCCCGCTCGTAGAACCGCCGGAGCGGCCGGTCGCAGGTGAACAGCCCCAGTTCGAGGCCGTGCGCCGCCATCACCGCGCGCGCCTCGGTCACGAGCCGCAGCCCGTGGCCGCGCCCCCGCGCCTCGGGCCGGGTCACCACGGCGCTGAGCCCGCCCGCGCGGAACCCGCGTCCCGCGTGCGTGACCTCCTTGCGGAGGATGTCGAGCACGGACAGCACCGTCGTGCCGTCGACCAGCAGCAGCGACAGCGGGCGCAGCGCCGGGTCGTGCCGCGTGCTGGCGCCCGGCCAGGCGTCGCTGCGCAGCCGTGCCGCCTGTCCGTGCAGCGCGGGCGGGGTCTCGGCGGCGGGGTATTCGACGATACGCACGCGCCGATTCTGCCTCTCACCGCTCCTCGACGCCCCCGGTTCCCCGCCCGGCAGGGGCCGGACAGTGCCGGGTCACGACCCGCCCCCGCCGGCGGCCACGGTCAGGGTGCGGCCCTGCGCCGTTCCCTCGACCGCGTCCACGTACGCCTGGCAGGTGCAGGTTCGGCGTACGCGGCTCCGGGACGCTGGCGGTATGGACACACACGCGGAGCTGGGCGGGTTCCTGCGCTCGCGGCGGGCCCGGCTGCGGCCGGAGGACACCGGCCTCCCCACGTACGGGGGCCGCCGTCGGGTGCCCGGTCTGCGCCGGGAGGAGCTGGCGCAGCTGGCCGGGGTGAGCGCCGGGTACTACACCCGGCTCGAACAGGGGCAGAGCCCCAACGCCTCGGACGCCGTGCTCGACGCCGTCGCCCGTGTCCTGCGTCTGGACGAGGCCGAGCGCGCCCACCTCTACACCCTCGCGCGCCCGCAGCCGCGTGCCCGGCCCCCGGCGGCAGCAGCCCGGCCGGAGGCGGTGCGGTCCGGCGTGCGGGCCATGGTCGAGTCGTTCGGGCCGGTGCCCGCGCTGGTCATGGGGCGCTACCTGGACGTACTGGCGTGGAACCCGCTCGCGCACGCGCTGCTGGCCGGGCACTTCGACCCGGCGGCCCCGGGCCGACCGGCCGACCGCCCCAACATCGCCCGCATGCTCTTCCTGGACCCTCACACGCGCGAGCTGTACGGGGACTGGGACCGCAAGGCGCGCGCCACCGTCGCCGACCTGCGGCTGATCTCCGGCCGACGGCCGGACGACCCGGGGCTGACCGGGGTCGGCGAACTGACGCTGAACAGCAATGAGTTCGCCGAACTGTGGGTGGTGCATTCGGTGGGGGACTGCGGCGGCGCCACGCGTACGTACCGTCATCCGGTGGTCGGCACCATGGAGTTGGGGGTCCAGCTCATGTCGCTGCCGGAGGACGACGGGCAGCGGGTGGCGGTCTTCTGCGCCGAGCCGGGCACGGCCTCCGCGTCCGCGCTGCGGCTGCTCGCGGACATGGCCGAGGGGGCGGGCGGCCCAGGGTGTGACGGCCCGCTCCCGGGGGGAGGGGCCGTCAACCTGCCGTGTTGCGGCGCGGATTGCTACGGACATCTACGGGGCTGCGTCCCCGCCTGACTCCCCGCCCGTCTCCTCGTCCGCGAGGAGCGCCAGCCGCTCGGCGATGTGCGCCTGGGCGGCGGACTTGTCGAGCCCGATGTCCGCGAGCGGGCCGTTGCCGTCCTCGACCTCGAACAGCGCGAGCAGGATGTGCTCGGTGCCGATGTAGTTGTGCCCCAGCCGCAGCGCCTCGCGGAAGGTCAGTTCCAGCACCTTGCGCGAGCGCGCCTCGTACGGGGTGAGGTCGGGCACGTGCGCGGCCTTCGGCGGCAGCGCCCCGAGCAGGCTCTCCCGCAGGTCCGCCAGGGCCACGCCCTGCGCGGTGATCGCGGACGCGGCGAGCGCCTCGGGCTCGCTCAGCAGCCCCAACGCCAGGTGCACGGGGTGGATTTCGGAGTTCTCCGCCGCGTGTGCCTCGTTCTGCGCTGCCGTCACGACGTTCTTGGCGCGCAGGGTGAAGCGGCTGAAGCCCTGGCTCATGTCGAGGGCCGGCGACTGGTCGGAGTCCTTCGTCACGAAGCGCTTCTGCGCGGCCTGTTTCGTGACGCCCATGCTGCGGCCGATCTCCGTCCAGGAGGCGCCGGAGCGGCGCGCCTGGTCGACGAAGTGGCCGATGAGGTGGTCGGCCACCTCGCCGAGGTGATCGGCGGCGATGACCGCGCCGGAGAGTTGGTCGAGGGAGTCGGTGTGGGACTTCTTGATGGCGTCGATGAGTTCGTCGAGCGAGATGGGGCGGACCAGGCGGGCCGGATTCGTCATGCGTCAACGATAGGTTGACGCCCTTCGACCGTCAACCCCGAGTTGACGGTAGGGGGGGGAAGTGGCACGGGCGGCCGGTCACGGCCGGCGCGGCTCCTGCGGAGCCTCCTCCGGCGAATCGTTTGGCGTCTCGTCGAAGACCTCGTCGAAGAGGTCGAGCATCGCCCGCCAGGACCGCTCGGTGGAGAGCCGGTCGTAGCCGACGCCGGGCAGTACGCGCTGGTCGGGGTCGTCCTGCGGGCGCGTGAAGCTGTGCAGGGCGCCGCCGTAGATGTTCATGCGCCAGTCGACGCCGGCGGCCCGCATCTCCTCCTCGAAGACCAGCCGCCGCCCGGCGGAGACGATCGGGTCGTCCGCGCCCGTGCACACCAGGACCTTGCCGGTGATGTTGCGCGAGTCGTGGGGGTTGGGGTTGCTGAGGCCGGGGTGGAAGCCGACGATCGCCTTCAGGTCCACGCCCGCACGGCCCAGTTCGAGCACGACCGTGGCACCGAAGCAGTAGCCGATCGCGGCCAGCCGGGACGGGTCTGCCCTGGGCTCGGCCAGGAGTACGTCGAGCCCGGCCGCGCCTATCCGCCGCGTACGCTCCGGGTCCGCCGCCAGCGCCTCGATCCGGCCGAGCATCTCGTCCGGGTCGGTGAGGTAGCGTCCGCCGCCGTGGTAGTCGAGGGCGAAGGCGACGTAGCCCAGTGCGGCGAGCGCGTCGGCCTGGCCCTTCTGCTGGTCGCTGAGCCCCGGCCCGTCCGGTCCGACGAGCACCGCGGGCCGGGGGCCACTGCCTTCGGGGAGGGCGAGGTGTCCGCGCATGGTGGTGCCGTCCGCGCGGTATTCGATGGCCTTGGTCGTCAGCACGAGATCAGATCCTCCGTCGGCTCGGAGTCGGGTCGGAGTCGGGTCGAGGTCGCTCGGGGGTCCGTTTCCGGCCGGAGCGCTGCGAGCCGGCACGGGGAGGGCGCGGAGTGCGGCCGCCGGGAACGCTGCCCCCTCAGGCTCCCGGATCGCGCATTCCACGGTAGTGGCGGAGCCGACCCGTCACCAGGTTGCGTACCCGGGGAAGGTGCGCGCCCTGCCCGTGTCGAGACCGCTCCGGCGCCGTCAGGGCGCGGCGGCGAGGGGCGGCTCCTGGGTGCCGAAGACCCAGGGCGCCAGGACGACCAGCCAGCCGTCCGGGTCCTCGAAGAGGACGGCGCCGCGTTCGGGCCAGTACGGGTTCGCCGCCGGTACGGGCGCGAGGCCGTGCGCGGTGAGCCGGTGTACGGCGGCGGCGACAGCCGCCGGGCCGCGCAGGTAGAGCACGAGTTGGTTCTCGGGGTGGGGTGCGGGGATGCGGGGCGGGTCTCCATGCTGGGTGATCTCCATGTGCACGGGGGCGCCGGGCAGCCCCAGCACGATGCCGTCGTAGCCCGCGTGCCCGCGCCACCGGGCGAGTACGGGCAGGCCGAGCACGTCCCGGTAGAAGCCGAGCACCTCCTCGTACCGGGCGGTCGGCCGGGCGAAGCGGACCGCGCCGACGTCGAGGTGGGCGGGCCAGGAGTGTGTGGTGGTCATACGGCGATGCTGGCAGGGGGCGGCGGGGCGGGCATCCGTCAAGTGTCCCAGCGGGCAAGGGCCGCTCGGCCTACGACCCGGGGCGCGTACGGCCGCCCCCGCCCCGCTGTCCCCCGGCCCCCCCCGTCCCGCCGGCCCCCCCGTCCCGCCGCCCCCGCCGTCAGGCCCGGGTGCCCGCCGGGGCGCGCCCGGTGAGCGCGGCGGCCAGCGCACCGGCCGCCAGCGCGCCCGCCAGCCAAGTGACCGACGCGACGCCCGCGCCGTTCGCCAACAGGCCGCCGGCCAGCGCGCCGAGGGCGATCGAGCCGTTGAAGACGCCGACGAACAGCGACGAGGCCGCCTCCCGTTGCGTCGGCGCGGACGCCATCAACCACGTCTGCGTACCGACGGACACCCCGCCGTACGCCAGCCCCCACACCGTCACCAGTACCGCGGCACCGGCCACCGAACCGCCCAGCACGGGCAGGAGCAGCACCGCCGCCGCGAGGACGGCGCTCAGCGCGGCGACGGTCGCACGCGGGGAGCGCGCGGTCAGCGTGCCGGACGCGAAGTTCCCCGCGACGCCCGCGACTCCGTACACCAGCAGCAGCGTGCCGACGAGCGCCGGGCCGACCCCGGCGACGTCCTCGAGGATCGGGCGGATGTAGGTGTACGCGGCGAAGTGCGCGGTCACCAGCAGGCCGAGCACGATCAGGCCCGTACGCAGCCGGGGTTCGCGGAGCAGACCCAGCACCCCGTCCAGCCGTACGGCCCGTTCGGCGGGGAGCCGTGGCAGCAGTACGGCCACGGCCGCCGCCACCAGCAGGGCCAGCAGCCCGGCTGCGGTGAACGCGACGCGCCAGCTGGCCAGTTCGCCGAGGTAGGTGCCCGCGGGCACGCCCAGGACGGAGGCGACGGCGACACCGCTGAAGATCAGCGAGGTGGCCCGCGCCACCGACCCCGGCGGCACCAGCCGCGCCGCGAGACCCGCCGCCAGCGTCCACACACCGCCCATCCCGAAGCCGAGCAGCACCCGTGCCACCACCATGAGCGCGAAGTTCGGCGCCCAGGCCGTCAGCAGGTTCGCCGCCGCGAGCAGAGCCAGCAGGACGACGAGCATCGTCCGCCGGTCGCGGCGCCCGACGCCGAGCGTGATCAGCGGAGCGGACAGCGCGGCCACCACGCCGGTGATCGTCAGAGTCAGGCCCGCGGTGCCCTCCGAGACACCCAGGGTGTGGCCCATGGGGGTGAGCAGGCCGACGGGCAGCATCTCCGAGGTGACCACGGTGAAGGTGCCGAGGGCGACCGCGCCCACGGCGAGCCACGCGCGGGCGCCGGCGGGGGCGGCGGGATCTGCGGGACCTGCGGGCTCGGCCGGGTCGGCCCGGCCGGACGGCTGGGCTGGGGTACTTTCCTGACCTGCGGCGCGCACGCTCTCCGGACTCTTGGGCATGCCCCCAGGGAAGCCGAGGCGCGGTGTCGGGAACAACGCCGAGTTCCTCATCCTTCTATGAGCTGGACTCATCGATCCACGGAGCGCGGAGGGAGGCCGGAGATGAGCGGCGGTGTCGAGATACGGGAGCTGGAGTGCTTCCTGGTGCTGGCCGAGGAGCTGCACTTCGGCCGTACCGGCGAGCGGCTGTACATCTCGCAGAGCAGGGTCAGCCAGCTGCTGCGCGCGCTGGAGCGGCGGATCGGCGCGCGGCTGGTCGAGCGCACCAGCAGGCGCGTGAGCCTCACCCCTTTCGGGGAGACCTTCCTCGCCTCGCTGTGCCCCGCGTACGACAACCTGCGGATGACGATCGACGACGCCCGCGCCGCCGCGCGCGGTCAGCGGGGGCGGCTGCGTGTCGGCTTCCAGGGCACCCTGCACCGCGACGTCATGGCGGCGATCACGGACTTCCGCGCGGACTGCCCCGACTGCGACACCGACATCGTGGAGATCCCCCTCTCGGACCCCTTCGGCCCGCTGCGGCGCCGCGAGGTGGACATCGCCGTCCTGCTGCTGCCGCTCGCCGAGCGCGGCCTCACGCTGGGGCCGGTGTTCTCCAAGCAGCCGCAGCACCTCGCGCTGCCCGGACAACACCCCCTGGCAGAACGGGAGTCGCTCACGGCCGAGGACCTCGCGGACGTCCCCCTCCTCACGATCGCCGGGCCCGCACCCAGCTACTGGCGCCGGGTGCACGCGCCCTCGCGCACGCCGGGCGGCGCGCCGATCCGCCACGAGGCCACCGTACGGACGCTCCAGGAGGGCCTGAGCCTGATCACCGCCGGGCGCGGGGCGATGCTGCTGTGCGGTCCGACGGCCGAGTACGCGGGCGGGCGGGGCATCCGTTTCGTGCCGGTCACCGGGCTGCCGGACTCCGCCCTCGGGCTGGTGTGGCCGCAGGGGCAGGAGACCGCGCACACCCGCGCCTTCTCCGCTGCGCTGGCGGCTGCGCTGCGCTGAGCGGCGCGGGGCCGCCGCGCGGGGCCGCCGGGTGGCGGGGGCACGACTTGGGGGGCACCCCCCGTACGCGTCATACCTGGGAGCCAGTGCGCAGGTGGGCTCTGTAGCGGGACGCGGCGACGCGGCGACGCGGAGGCGGTGGCCCGTGGCTGAGCGGCACAGATGGCGGCGGCGCTGGTGGCGACGGGGGTGGTGTCGGTGGCGCGGGTCCTCGGCCTGCTCGCGCTCGCGCCGCTGTGGCTCCTGCTGACGCTGGCCGTGTTCACCGCCGTGACTCCGCTGCTCGCCCGGCTGAGCCCGTTGTGGCCGCCGGCAGCGGCGCTCCACGTCGACGCGTACCGCATGGGCTACGAGGACGCCCCCCAGCGGCTCGGCGGATTCAAGGGGCCCCGCCAGTTGCGGGGCCCCTGCCGCCCGGCCCGCCACCGCCGTCAGGCGGGCTTGCGCGCCTCGATCAGGAAGCGGGCGGAGTGGGCGACGAACGGGCCCTCCGCCGTGATCCGCTCATGCAGTGCGCGCAGCCGCTCGCGGTACGCCTCGACGGTGAAGCCGGGGACCATCCAGACCACCTTGCGGAGGAAGTAGACCACCGCGCCCACGTCGCGGAACTCGACGCGCAGGGTCTCCGCCCGCAGCCCGGTCACCTCCAGTCCGGCCGCCTCCGCCGCCCGCCGGGCGTCCTCGGGGTGGCGGCGTCGGCGCGTCTCCGCGGACTGCGGCCCGAGGAAGTACTCGACCAGCTCGAACACGCTCGCCGGGCCCACGTGCTGAGCCAGGTACGCCCCACCCGGCCGCAGCACCCGTGCGATCTCCGCCCATGCCACGTTCACCGGATGGCGGCTGGTCACCAGGTCGAAAGCGGCGTCCGCGAAGGGCAGCGGCGGTTCGCCCGTGTCCGCGACGACGACCGCGCCGCGCGGGTGCAGCAGCCGCGTCGCCTTCGCGAGGTTCGGTGGCCAGGACTCGGTGGCGGCCATCACGGGCGGGAAGTGCGGTGCCCCGGCCAGGACTTCGCCGCCGCCCGTCTCGAGGTCGAGTGCCGCCGACACCTCGGCCAGCCGCGTGCCCATCAGGCGCTGGTAGCCCCAGGAGGGCCGTTCCTCGGTGGCGCGGCCGTCGAGCCAGGAGAAGTCCCAGCCCGCCACGGGAGCGGCCTCGGCCTCGGCGACCAACTCCTCGAACGTACGGGCTGCGGCGGAGGCTGCGACTGCGTCCGGTGACCGGCTGTCCGTGTCCATCCGCGCATCATCGCCCGCCCCCGGGACACCGGCCACCGGATATCTGCCCGCCGCCGCGCCCCCACCCGGCGCACCACCCCGCGCCCCCGCCCCGTGCCCGTCCGCATCCCCCGTCCGTGGGACGCGGGTTGCACCGAAAATCGCTGGTCGTACGGCGTTCTTCGCGATCCCCGGCCTGAGCGTTTGCAGAATCGGACATAACGCTTTCTACTTGCTAAAGGCACACACACCTACCCCCTAGGGGATGATCACATGATGCCTGTCGGTACTCCGAACACGCTGACCACGAAGACCATGGCGGACGACGTCGAGTCGCTCCTCAACCCCGAAGAAGCGGAAGGCACCTTCCGCGACTCGGCCGAGTGCGGCGGCGTCGTGCTGCTCGCCGGTCTGCTGCTCGCTTCGCCGCCCACCCCGCGGCCGAAGAAGGGCTGACCGTACTGTGGCAGCCGAACGCTCCGACGCTACGAGCCGCTTGCCGGTCATCGTGCAGGAGTTCGCATCGGCGGCCGTCCTCGCCCTTCGGGGCGGGGACGGCCGTTTCGATCTCCTGGGTTCCGTGCTCAGCCGCCCCGACGACCCGGCGACGGTGGCCGCCGCCCGCGTGCTCGGAGCCGACGTCCTCGCCCCCTGCACGCTCGCCGGGCAGGCGCCGAGCGAGGCGGACGTGGCGCTGGTCCAGGGCGCGGTCGAGGCGTTCCCGCCCGGCGCCGACGCGTCGCCGGTGAGCGCGTGGAGTCACTGGGGTATGCGCGCCGCGCTGCACCGCGTCCACGGCGGGCCGGGCGTGGACGACCACCCCGCCTCGGAGTGGGTCGCGGCCGAGCCCTGGCAGCGCCTGTCGCACCCGCTCTCCCAACTGGCCGCGCTGGCCGTCCCGGGCCTGCCCTCACCGCTGGCCGGTGCCGTGGCCAAGCGGCCCGTCGACCTGGCGCGCGGGTTCGTCCGCGCGGTGCGGCGGCGCGACTGGCTCCAAGCGGCCGGTACGGGCCGCTGGCTGGCGTCCGTCGACGGCGTGCCCGAATCCCTCGGCCTGGACACCGGACTCGACTTCGTCCACCACATGTGCCCCTCCGACGCGCGGGTGACCCTGCACGTGCGGGCCGCGCAGCGAGCCCGCGAGGCGGCGGGCCGAGCCGGGGCGTATCGGTGAGAGCGGCGGAGCTGGAGCGGATCTCGCTCCCGGCGGTGGCGTGGCTGCACGCCCACCTGCCGGACTTCCGGCTGCCCCCGGACGCCACCTCCCCGGGCGGCGACCGCAACGCCACGCTCAAACCGCTGGGTGAGCTGACCCAGTTGAGCGCGTCCATCCTGCGCGCGAGCGTCCCCGGCGGCACGCAGCACCGGCTCGCGCACGCCATGCTGGACTTCGCCTGGCGCGAGACCTCGCAGGGGCAGCTCTTCCTGACCCTCGTACGGGGCGAGCCGCACGCGACGTATCCGATGGAGTTCTACGCCTCCTTCGCCGAAGCCGGTCTGCGGCTGCCGGAGTTCGAGGAGTACGTCCGCTTCATGGCCACCTTGCGCGCGTGGAACGTCACCGAGCACGAGCCCACCCGGCTGCTGGCGCTGGTCAACGGGCAGCGCAGGATGGGCATTCCGGTGCGCGGCGACGTCGAGGCGGCGATGCGCCGCACCTGGCTGGGCGGTCTGGCCGAGCCCTGGGCCTTCGAGACCCGGGCCGGGTACGCGCTCACGCACTACGTCTTCCACGTCACCAACTGGGGCCGGGAACCAGGCCGGTTGCCCCCGGAGGTGCTGGAACACCTCCTGCTGTGGCTGCCGCCCTGGCTGGACTCCTGCGTGGCGGGCGAACTGTGGGACCTCGCCGGCGAACTGCTGGCCGTGGCCGCCTGCCTCCCCGCCCCCGAGGACGTGCCGCTCGCCGAGGCGTGGCGGGCGTACGCGGGGGCGCAGAACAGCGAGGGCGCGTTCGCGGAGTCCGGGCCGCCGCCGCCCCTGCCGGAACCGACGGGCACGTTCCGCTCGTGCTACCACTCCACGCTGGTGGGCGCGTTCGCCGCCGCCCTGGCCGCAGCCCGCGCCCGCGACGGCGGTGGTGGCGACCGCGACCGCGCCGCGCAGGCCGACCCCACACCCGACCCCGGCGGAGGCCGCCCGTGACCACCACCCCCACCCCCCAGCCCATCGGCCCGGAGCTGCTGCACCACGTGGGCGTGCGGGCGCTGGAGTGGCTCGCCGCCCACCGCACGTACTTCCGCGCCCGTACGGACGCCGACACCCCGGTGCGGGAGGTCGGCGAGCGCCTCAAGCCCATCGGTGAACTCGCCGTCATCGGCAAGGTGCTGCTGCGCGAGGGCGTGGCCGGTGCGCAGCAGGCCACGCTCATCCGCCAGTTGCTCGACCACTGCTGGCGGGACCTGCTGGAGTCCGGCGAACTGCTGGCCTGGACGCTGGAGAGGGACCCGCTCACGCCCATCCCGCTGGAGCTGTACGTGCCGTTCCAGGAGATGGGCTACCACAACGCGGCCGTCGAGGAGGCCGCCCGGGTGACGCGCGGGCTCGCCAGCTGGTCGGCCCTGGAGATGGTGCCCAACCGCCGCCTCGGCCTCTCCCGGGTGGAGATCCGGGCCGGGATGCCGCCGAGCATCGACGTCGCGGAGGCGGCCCGGCGGACCTGGCTGGGCCGCACGCCGGAGCCGTGGACGGTCGGCCAGCACATCGCGTACGACGTGACGCACACCGTCTTCCACCTCACCGACTGGGGCGAGCACCCGGACGCGCTGCCCCCCGACATCGCCGACTACCTCTCCCTGTGGCTGCCCGTGTGGATCGACGACTGGGCCGCGCTGGAGAACTGGGACCTGCTCGGCGAACTCCTCGTCATCGACGCGTGCCTGCCCCGCCCCGCCCTCGACCCGGCCGCCTGGCGGCTGTTCGCACAGGCACAGCAGCCGGACGGCGCGATGCCGCTCCAGGGCACGCTGCCGCCCGGCGACCCCTCGGACACCTTCGACCTCGCCTACCACCCCACGCTGGTCGCCGCGTTCGCCTCCGTCATGGCGACCTCGCGGGCGATGTCCGCGCTCACGGCGTCCCGCCCGTGACCTCCGCCGCGCCGTCGCGGGTGCTCTCGGCCGGCGACCCGGAGCTGGCGCGCACGCTCCGCGTCGCGCTGTCCGGCGTGGACGCCCCCGACGTGGTCCTCGCCCACACCCGCCACGGCCTGCGCACCGTCGTCACCGGCGGTACGGGCCCCCCGCCGGCCGCACCGACGGCGCCGCGCGCCGAACTGCGCTACGAGCTGGGCTCCGTCACCAAGACCCTGACCGGCCTGCTGCTGGCCGAACTGACCCAGCGCGGCCTGGTGCGCCGCACGGACCCGGTGCTGGCCCGGCTGCCCGCCGCCCTCGCGCTCAGCGCCCCGCCCGACCGCCACCGCGACGCCGCCACACTCCTGCACCTGATCACCCACACCGCCGGACTCCCGCGCCTGCCCCGGGATTTCTGGGCGCAAGCCCTCCCGCGCCTGCGCACCAACCCGTACGCCGCCTACCCCAGGGAGCGGCTGCTGGAGGCGTTCGTGCGCGGCAGCGGCCCCCGCCGCGCCCCGGGCAGCCGCTGGCACTACTCCAACTACGGCGTCGCGCTGCTCGGCCAGGCCCTGGCCACCGCGACCGGGACGCCGTACGAACAGCTGCTGGCGCGGTGGGTCCTGGAGCCGCTCGGCCTGCGCGCCACCGGGTGCGCGCCGCGGGGGCCGCACGCCGACGCGACGGGCCACGGGCGGGACGGACGTACCGCGCTGCCGCCGTTCGACGCCGGGGGGTTCGCCGCGAGCGCCGGCGTCCGCTCGACGCCGGAGGACCTGCTGCGGCTGCTGGAGGCCCACCTGCGGCCGGAGGAGAACGCCCCGGAGCTGGGCGAGGCGCTGCTCGCCGTCCGCGAGCCGATGCTGCACCGGGGCTGGCGGCACCGCCACACGCACACCCTGACCTGGTTCCGGCACCTCACCGACCGCGGGCCGCTCTACTTCCACTCGGGCGCGACCATGGGGCAGGAGGCCTTCCTCGGCTTTCGCCCGGCCACCGGCACGGCGCTGGCCGCCCTGGCCACCCGCCGCTACGCGCGCTCGGGCGCGCTGGCCCCGACGGCGTACCGGCTGCTCACCGAGGGCGCGTAGCGTCCCGGCCCCGGGTGAGGGCGGGGGCGCTCGCCGAACGCCCCCGCCGAACGCCCCCTCGCTACGCGCCCCGCGCCGCTACGCCGCGCCCACGTACGCCCGCAGGTGCTCCGCCGTCAGCGTGTCCCCGTGGGCCACCAGGTCGGCCGGGGTGCCCTCGAACACGATCCGCCCGCCGTCGTGCCCGCCGCCCGGGCCGAGGTCCACGATCCAGTCGGCGCGCGCCATGACCGCCTGGTGGTGCTCGATGACGATCACCGTGTTCCCGTCGTCCACCAGCCGGTCCAGCAGCGCCAGCAGCTGGTCCACATCCGCCATGTGCAGCCCGGTGGTGGGCTCGTCCAGCACGTACACCGCCGACTTCTCCGCCATGTGGATGGCCAGCTTGAGCCGCTGCCGCTCGCCGCCGGAGAGGGTGTTCAGCGGCTGCCCCAGCCGCAGGTAGCTCAGCCCGACGTCGGCGAGCCGGTCGACGATGGTGCGGGCCTGCCCGCCGGGGAAGAACTCCTGCGCCTGGGCCACCGACATGCCCAGCACCTCGCTGATGTTCCGGCCGCGCAGCGTGTACGTCAGCACCTCGGGCGTGAAGCGCTTGCCCTCGCACTTCTCGCACACCGAGGCCACCCCGGCCATCATGGCCAGGTCGGTGTAGACGAGGCCGATGCCGTTGCAGTGCGGGCAGGCGCCGGCCGAGTTGGCGCTGAAGAGCGCCGCCTTGACGCCGTTGGCCTTGGCGAACGCCGTGCGTACGGGCCCCAGCAGCCCGGTGTAGGTGGCCGGGTTGCTGCGCCGCGAGCCGCGGATGGGCGCCTGGTCGGCGACGACCACACCCTCCCGGGGCGAGACGTAGCCGTGGATGAGCGAACTCTTGCCGGACCCGGCGACGCCGGTGACGACGGTCAGCACCCCGAGCGGCAGGTCGACCTTGACGTCCTTGAGGTTGTGCAGCCCGGCCCCGGCCACCGACAGCTGCCCGCTCGGCTGCCGTACGGTCGCGCGCAGCCCCGCCCGGTGTTCGAGGTGCCGTCCGGTGAGGGTGTCGGAGGCGCGGAGACCGGGCACGTCGCCGGTGTAGCAGATCCGTCCCCCCGCCGTGCCGGCGCCGGGGCCGAGGTCGACGACGTGGTCGGCGATGGCGATGACCTCGGGCTTGTGCTCGACCACGAGCACGGTGTTGCCCTTGTCGCGCAGGCGCAGCAGCAGCTTGTTCATCCGCTGGATGTCGTGCGGGTGCAGGCCGATCGTCGGCTCGTCGAAGACGTAGGTGACATCGGTGAGACTGGAGCCCAGGTGGCGCACCATCTTCACGCGCTGCGCCTCACCGCCGGAGAGCGTGGAGGAGGTGCGGTCCAGGCTCAGATAGCCGAGCCCGATCTCGACCAGCGAGTCCAGCGTCTGGCGCAGGGTCGCCAGCAGCGGCGCCACGGACTCGTCGTCGATGCGGCGTACGAACTCCGCCAGGTCGTTGATCTGCATCGACGAGCACTGGGCGATGTTGAGCCCGTCGATGGTGGAGGAGAGCGCGGCGGCGCTGAGCCGGGAGCCGCCGCAGTCGGCGCACTCGGCGAAGACCACGGCCCGGTCCACGAAGGCCCGCAGGGCGGGCTGCATCGACTCCCGGTCCTTGGTGAGGTACACACGCTGGACCTTGTTGACGAGGCCCTCGTAGGTGATGTTGTTCGAGCCCACCTTGATCTTCGTGGTGGGCTTGTACAGCAGGTCGTCCCACTCGGCGGGCGTGAAGTCGCCCAGCTTGGTGTCCGGGTCGTAGAGCCCGGAGTGGGCCAGTACCTGCCAGTACCAGGAGTCGACGGAGAATCCGGGCACGGTGATCGCGCCCTCGTTGAGCGACAGTTCGCGGTCGACCAGCTGGTCCACGGCTATCGTCGACACCTGCCCGATGCCCTCGCACACCGTGCACATGCCCTCGGCGCTGTTGAAGCTGAAGGCGGTCGACGTGCCGATGTGCGGGGTGCCCAGGCGGCTGAAGATGATCCGCAGCATCGTGTACGCGTCGGTCGCGGTGCCCACGGTGGAACGGGAGTTGGCGCCCATCCGCTCCTGGTCCACGACGATGGCGGCGCTCAGGTTCTCCAGGCTGTCGATGTCCGGCCTGCCCAGGCTCGGCATGAAGCCCTGTACGAAGGCGCTGTACGTCTCGTTGATCAACCGCTGCGACTCCGCGGCGACCGTACCGAAGACGAGGGACGACTTCCCGGAGCCGGAGACCCCGGTGAAGACGGTGAGGCGCCGTTTGGGGATGTCGAGCGAGACATCCGCGAGGTTGTTCTCCCGGGCGCCGCGCACCCGGATCACGTCGTGGCTGTCGGCGGCGGAGACCCCGCCGCCTACAGCGGGCACGGCACCGGGCGACGCGGCGGAGTCGGTGGTGAGATTGCTGGCGAGATCGCTGATGGCATCGAAGGACATGAGACCGGCTCCCCTGACTTCCCCCGTGATGACACTGGCCGCGAGATCAGCGGCCGACCGACATTACCTGCCACTCCGGCCCGAAGCGAACGCGCTCCCGGGCGAGCCGGGGCGCCAGGCGGCGAGCAGGTCGGCCGGTCCGTACGCCGCCTGGAGCCCGCGGCAGTCCACGCCGCTGCGGGAGACCGCCACCAGCGGCACCGGCTCGTCGGTTACCGCCGCACGGTGCTTGTGCAGCGCCGCGAGGTCATGGCTGTCGAACGGGCTGTTCTCCAGCCACTTCACCGAGCCGAGGAACAGCAGGCGCTTGGCGACGGGCTGCCGGTCGGCGCCGACGATGTCGACCGGGCCTGCGTCGCCAGGATGCCGCCGACGCCCTCGTGCACCCGCTCCGCGAGGAGCCGCGTGAGCACGGTGTCTTCGCGCAGCGGCGCGCAGCGGCTGATTCCGGCTGCGGCGATCACCCGGCGCCGTGCGCGCCCGCTGCCGGGGCCCCGTCCGTCGCCTACACGTCGTCCCAGGCCATCGCGCACATCCGCCAGCCCGCAGGGGTCCGCAGGAACTGCGTGGTCTTGCCGCCGGAGCCCTCGAACCACTCGCCCTTCAGGTATCCGGACTTGCGGTACTCGCTGAACCGGTGCGCGACCGTCCCGAAGATCTCGGTACGCTCGGCGACCTCCCACTCGGAGAACTCCGTGAGCGTCCCGTCGGTGAGCATCTTCTCCCGAGGTGTGATGAACCCGTCGAGGTCGTAGATCACGGCATTACCGCCGACGTTGCTGATGATCATGCCCTGCGGGATGAACACCTCGCGGATCACACCGAGGTCCGGCCGGCGCCCGTCGGTGTTGGTGAACGCACCGAGGAACGTGTGCGTCAACTGATCCAACTCGGCCTTGACATCCGACATGGCTGCTCCTGACGTTCGTCATCTGTGCTGCATGCACGGAACCATGATGGCGCACGGCGGTGAGCTGCCCTCACCGCGTCCGGCCAGCACGTCCGGCGCGAGGAGCCCAGCCCGCACCGTACGGATGCCCGCGCGTCGTCCGCCGCGTCAACCGCGCTCGCGCGGTGGGCGATCACGATGACTCTGCCGAGGGACGGGCGTACCGTTCTGAGTGTCTACGTCAGAACGGAGAGCACCATGCCGCAGTGGGCCGAGTACAGCACGGGTGAGCGGATCAAGATGCTGCGAGGGCGGGAGATCAAGCAAGCTCAGCTCGCCGAGATGACCGGGCTGTCCATCGTGACGATCCAGAAGGCCGAGCAGGACAGAGCACTTTCCCTGCCCACGCTGCTCGCCGTCGCGGACGCGCTCTCCGTCGATACCTCGGTCATCCTCGGCCAGCAGGCGCCCCGGCGAGCGATGGCGCAGACGGAGCGCACCACCATGCGCCGTATCTCCAACGCAGTGCACGATGTCGCGGCAGGCTGCGTCCCGTCCACGTCGGTGCCTCTGACACTGCCCGACCTGGACAAAGCCACTCGTGCGGCGTGGCGTCACTACTGGACGGGTGACTACGTCGAGTTGGGCGCCGTCCTGGTCCCGCTGCTCGCGGACGCGGCGGTCACGGTCCGAGAGGCGGACGGCGACCAGCGGGCGCGCGCCCTGGCGCTGCTCTCGGACGCCTACCAGATCGCCGCCTGCTGCGCGAACCTCCTCGGCGCGCGGGACCTCGCGTACGCGGCCGTCGGCCACGCCCGGCGTGCGGCGGAACGGGGTGAGGACGAGTTGCGCGCTGCCCGTATCGATTCCGTACGAGCCTGGGTGTACATGCGCGACGGGCGGCTCACCGACTCGCTGGAACTGTCCCAGCGGGCGGCGGCAAGGGTGGAACCCCGGTATTCGGACGCCACGCCGCAACTGCTCACCGTCTACGGCAACTTGTTGACGCACTGCGCGGTGACTGCTGCGCGACTGGAGCGGCACGACGTGTCCGACTACCTGTCGCAGGTGCACGCCGTGGGCGCCCGGCTCGGGCGCGAGCACGACTTCCACGGCGCGCGTTTCGGCCCGACGACGGCGACGACGCAGGCGGTGGGCATCTCCGTCACCACCGGGCAGGCCGGGAAGGCCCTGAAGCTCGCCGGTTCCGTGGCGACGGATCGCCTGGGCACGCTCGCGGTGGCGGCGCGCAACCGCTACAAGCTGGACCTGTCACTCGCGCAGGCGGACGCACGCATGTGGGACGCGTCGCTGGACACCCTGGAGGAGACGATTCTCGCCGCACCGCAGTGGTCGCGGCATCAGGCTCTTCCGGGGATCATCCTGGAGCGCGTCGGTCGGGCATCTACTGCTCGGCTGCGGCGGGTATCGCGACTGATGGGCACAGCAATGCATCACTGACTGGTACGTAGCGGACGACTCTGCGTGGTTGAGGGCTGATGAGTCGTCCCCGGCGGGCGAGTCGCAGACGCAGGACCTCGGGAAGTCGTCCGCTCCGGCGCTTCATTCGCACAGTGTGTAGCGGCACTGTTACGCACATGCAGAGAACAGCAGAAGACCGTCGCCGACGCCGGAACATCGCAGACGCCAGCGCGCTCGTCCGCACCAGGGTCATCCTCTACTCGACGGGCGCCGCCGACACCGTCATCCCCGTCCTCCATGTGCTCCGCGAGTACGCCACCGCCCGCGACTGGTCGCCCGCCGCTGAACTCGGTGACGTCGCACGGGACGAAGCCCCACTGAGCGACCGCGAACGCTGGCCCGCCGTCCGCCGTGTGATCGAGTCGGGTGGTGCCCACGGCATCGTGGTCCTCCAGTCACCGTGCTCCTTCTCGGACCATGCCCGCGTGCGCGACTGGCTGGACGCGCGCCACGCCTGGCTCACCTCGGTGCAGGACTGCCCGCACGCCCGGGTGTGCTCGTCGTGACCGCACCCGTCGCTGCGGTGCGTGCTGTGGTGGATCGGGCGTTGGCCTCGTTGACCGCTCCGGCAGGGCCTGAGTTGGCGGTGTTGGAGGGGGAGGTGCGGGGGTATGTGGTGGCGATACTGCCTGCGGCAGAGGTTGCCGCCGAAGCCCTTCCCCGCCGTTCGCCCGATTGGTGGCAGCGGCGTACCCGGCTGGAGATGATCCGCCAGCAGCTCGCGCAGCCTCCCGCGCGGGGGCCGCTGGCGGCGCATGTGCGGGTGCAGCTTCTGGCGCGGGACTGCGCCTGGCTCCTGGCCTGCGCGCAGGAGGC
>NZ_AUKQ01000013.1:0-233450 GCF_000424825.1 Streptomyces sp. CNH287
GGGGGTTGGGGGCTGGGGACAGGCCGAGGGGGTCGGGGGTGGTGTAGCGGGCCGTGGTGGGGTCGTAGTGGCGGTGGAAGTTGCAGTGGAGGCCGGTTTCCGGGTCGTGGTACTGGCCCGGGAAGCGGAGCGGGGTGTACGTGGTGGCGTCGGTGTTCCAGGTGGTGGTGCCCCACAGGGTGGTACGGGTGTGCCAGGCGATGTCGCCGGATTCGGAGAGCAGCTCGGTGGGTGTGCCGACCAGGTCCGTGACGATCGCGAAGAAGCGGGAGTCGATCTCGTTCTGGGTGAGCTGGTCGAGGCGGCGCTCGGTCTGGGTCAGGGGCGTGAAGCCGTCGTGGTCCCAGGTGAGGGTGACCGGATGGGGGAGTTCCGGGGCCGTGGTGGTCTGTTCGATGAGGGTGGGGCCGTCCCAGGTGAAGTCGACCTGTTCCAGCACCTCGCCGGTGGGAGAGAGGCGCTGTTTGGCGGTGCGGCGGCCCAGGGGGTCGTAGCGGTAGTGCCACGTCGTGCCGTCGGGCGTGGTGCAGTCGGTGAGGCGGTCCTCGGTGTTCCAGGTGTAGCGCCAGGTGTCCGGCTTGCGGGAGAGGCGGGTGCGTTGCCGGAGGGTGACGCGGCCGGCGTCGTCGTGCTCGTAGCGGATGCGGCCCGCCGTACGGATGCGGGTGCCGGTGTACGTACGGGGACCTGCCGCCTCGGGTGGTGCGTGGTCGGTGGGCCAGCTCGCGTGCGTCTGGTTGCCCGCGTCGTCGTAAGCGTAGGTCTCGGTCCAGTCCGCAGCGTGGACTGCGGTGACGCGGCCCGCCGCGTCGAGGTCGAAGGTACGGGAGCCGGAGAGCTGGTCGGTGAGCGCCGTGAGGTGGCCGTCCGCGCGGTAGGTGTAGGTGCGGTGCTGGAGCTGTCGCGCGGTGGGGCCGGTGACGGTCTGGTCGGTGAGGCGTCCCGAGGCGTCCCAGAGTTGGGTGAGCGAGAGCCCGCCGTCGATCGCGCGGCTGGTTTCGCGGCCGGTCGCATCGTGGGTGAAGTCGAGCGTGTGGCCGGAGGCGGTGAGGGAGGAACGGTTGCCCGACGGGTCGTAGACGCAGGTGGAGACCGCGCCGCTGGGAGTGACGCGGCGGGTACGGCGGCCCAGTGCGTCGTAGGTGTGGGTGAGGAGGCGGCCGTCGGCTATCTCGGTCTTGACGCGGCCCAGCTTGTCGCGCTGCCACAGGAGTTCGGCCTCGGGGCTGATGGCCTCGGTGAGGCGCCCGGCGAGGTCGTAGCCGAAGGTGGTGGTTCGGCCGTCGGAGACCTTCTGGGTGATCTGGCCGAGTACGTCGCGGGCGTAGGTGACGGTCTCACCCAACGGCGTGATGCGGGAGGTGAGTTGGCCTGCCGCGTCGTGGGTGTAGGTCTGGGTGCGGCCGTCGAAGTCGGTCTCGGCGGTGAGGCGCCCGGCCGGGTCGTAGGCGTAGGACCAGGTGTGGCCCTGGGGGTTGGTGACCTGGGTGAGGCGCAGCTCGGTGTCGTGGTCGAACTCGTAGCGCACGCCGTCCGGGCCCGTCTGGGCGGCGAGCAGGTCGAAGTGCGTGTACTCGTACGTGGTGACCCCGCCCACCGCGTCGACCTGGCGGGTGCGGTTGCCCTCGCCGTCGTACGTCCAGGTGGAGGTGGCGCCGTCCGGGTCGGTGCGGGAGAGCAGACGGCCCTCGACGGACCAGGTCAGGCGGGTGACCGAGCCGGACGGGGTCTCCCCGACAGTGGCAGGGGACGGTTCCGTCAGGGCGACGGGGCGGCCGAAGGCGTCGCGCTCGTACGTGGTCACGCCGCCGCCGGGGTCGGTGATCTCCAGCGGGAGTCCGGCGGCGTCGCAGCGGACCCGGGTCACGCCGCCCATCGCGTCGGTGACCGAGGTGAGGTGGCCCAGGGAGTCGTAGGTGTAGCGGGTGACGTGGCCCGCCGGGTCGGTGGCCGAGGTGCGGTTGCCGCGCTCGTCGTAGGTGTAGTGCCAGGTGGTGCCGTCGGCGGCGGTGACGGAGATGGGCAGGCCGAGGGCGTTCCGGGTCACGGACGCTTCGCGCCCGTCGGGGCGGGTGACGGAGGCCAGGCGACCGGTGTCGTCCCACGAGAAGTGGGTGGTTCGCCCCAGCGGGTCCGTCTGGGCGGCGACCTGTCCGTGCGCGTCGTATGCGGTGCGCTGGACGGCGCCGGTGGGATCGGTGACCGCGAGCTGCTGGCAGCGGTCGTCGAAGAGGTGTCGGGTGCGGTGGCCGGTGCGGGTGGTGAGGGTGGTGACGCGGTGGCCCGTGGCGGGGTCACGGCCGTCGTAATCGATGCGGACCTGCATGTGGCCCTCGGTGCCGCCCTCGGCGACGCACCGGTGCTGGTTGTCGTAGACGTAGTCGTAGCGCCGGTCGTTGGTGTCGGTCCAGGAGGTGACGCGGCGTTCGTCGTCGTAGGCGAAGCGCAGGGGGAGGCCGGAGGAGTTGGTGACCTCGGTCAGGTTGCCGTCGGTGTAGCCGTAGCGGATCAGCTCCTGGTCACCGAGATGGAGGGCCGTGACGCGGTCGTCCTCGACGGTGAGGCGCAGGTGGTAGCCCGCGCTGTGCACGATGTCGGTGGGTGTGCCGTCGGGGGCGTACTCGAAGGTGATCCGGTGCCCGTTGCGGTCCGAGATCTGCTCCAGCACGGCGATGCCGTCCGCCCCGTCCTCGGGCGGGGAGAAGTGCCGTATGTGCCCGGTGTCCGGGTCGGTGAGGGTGTAGCCGCCGTCCCGGGTGCGCTCCAGCGGCCAGCGGGCGCCGACCTCGGGGAGCGTCGGCAGGCCGGGCGCCGGGTGAGGGTAGGCGATGAGGCGGCCGTCCTCAGCGACCAGGACGACGCCTTGGGAGTCCACCCGAAGGTGCTGGTCCACCGTGGAGGACCAGGACGGGCCGAACCAGTACCCCTGGTCATAGGAGGAGTCCACCTGCCGGGAGAAGACCAGCGGCAGCTCGCCGGGCAGGGTGACGTCCGTCTGCGGCAGGAACATCCGGCCGGTGGAGAGGTCGACGGGGTCGGTGCCCGCCGTCTTCTTACGCCAGTTGTCCATCGCCTCCCGGAAGCGGTCGTGCAGTGATCCGAGCCTGCCCCGGGCGGGTGGGCTGCCCGCTCGCCGTCCGGCGTTGGCGGTCTTGCGGGCCACGCCGGTGCCCTTGCCCCCGCCGGGGGCAAGGGCCTGGCCCAGGACGTCGCCCGGGTCGTGCCGCAGGGCGTCCTTCAGCGCCTGGCCCGCCGCCTTGGGGTCCTTGGCCACGGCGTAGATGCCTACGGCGTTGGTGTTGACGTTGGTGAGCCAGTCGCGCGGATGCGTGAGGTTGAACGGGTCCGCCGGATTCATGCTGCGGGCGAAGGCGGCGGCCGAGGACATGCCGTTGACCACCCCGCCGGGCACGTGCGCCAGGTTCAGCTTGGCGATGTCGGCATCGCTGCGCGCCTGCTGGTAGGCGGAGGGCTTCGGCGGCGCCGCGTCGCGTGCGGACTGGATGAGCTTCCGGGCCTTCTCGGCGGCGGTGTTGCGCTGTTCGCGGGCGCGGCTCAGGATGCCCTCGGCCTCCTCCCGCCCGGCCGGGCCAGGGTCCTTGAAGTCGCCGGGCGGGACCGGGCACACGCCGGGGTCCTCGTTGCCGAAGATGTTCTTGAGCTGGTAGTCCTTCGCGGCGGCGTTGTAGGTTTCGACCTTCTTGTTGTGGGCGTCCCGCTCGGTCTCGGAGTCCTTGTTGGCCTTCTTGTAGACGGCGATGGCCTCCCGCGCCTGTCCCTGGGCCCAGGAGACGGTGCCTGCGAAGTCCTCCAGCGCCCCGGCCGCCTTCTCGCAGGCGTCGGCCGCCTTGAACCACTTCTTCGGCTCGATCGAGACCTTGTCCCGGAACGCCTCCGCCGTCTTGCCCTTCAGGTGGCTGGAGTCGAGCTTCTTCAGTCCGTTGCCGACCTTGTCGAAGGCGGTCTTGAAATCCCTGAGGTGCTTCGCGTGGGAACGCAGCTTCCCGGCACTGCCGTACACCAGCTTCTTCGCGTCTTCGGTCTGGTCGAGCTGCTGCTCGTCGACATCGGCGTGCAGGGAGTTGGCCACGGAATTCTTGGCATCGCGGACAGCCTGTCCCGCCTCGTCCGCGCCAACCGTCTCCAGACCCTTGGCGACGATCTCGCCGCCACCGTCGACCGCTTCGCCGAGTCCTTCCTTGAGGCCGTTGAGGGCACCGCCGAGGCTCATCAGCGATCGCCGCCCTCAGCCGAACCGGCCCCACCGGTGGGAGGCTTCAGCACCTTCTCGGTGCCCTCCGGGTTCGACCACTGCTCGGACATGCTCGGCGCGGACTTGTCACTCGGGTCGGCGCCGTAGTCGGGGCCCTCCGGCTTCAGGAGGTCCATCCAGCCCGTCGCGCTGACCTCCTCCTTGCTCTTACCGGGGTTCGAGAGGGGGTTGGAGACGTGGATCGCGGACTTGAAGGTTTCCTCCCAGTACTTGTCCTCCGAGTACTGGAGCCCGACGGCCAGCCCCAGCTCCTGCGCTATCGCGTTGGCGTCGGCGATCAGGGCACGCACCCCCCACTCCCAGTTCTCGCTGAAGGCTCGGAAGTCATCGGCGAGACCGGCGTGGCCAGCCTCCATGTTGGTCATCTTCAGCTCTTCGATGCCGGAGCCCTTCAGCGCCGTCACCCCGGTGCTGCCCGACTGCTCCAGCTCGTCGATCGCGGCCTGAAGACCACTGGTGATCTGGGCCAGGGTCGACTTGCTGATGTTCAGGTCGCCGCCTTCGTCGCTCAACTGGGGCTCCTTGGGGGGTGGTCGGGCGTACGGGGCGCGGTGCCGGGGTCGGCTTCGGTGTCGGCGTCCAGGGCGCAGGAGTCCGGGACGATGCCGCGTACCGGCGGCAGGAGCATCGAGGCGTCCCGGTCGGCGACGTCGATCGCGATGCCGGTGGGGTCGTCGAGGGAGGGGATCAAGGAGTCGAGCAGGCGGGCGCCGAGGACGGAGACGTAGGTGTGCGGGGACTCGGGCGCGGCGGGCGGGCGGGGGGCGAGGCCCTGGAGGAAGCGGGCGAGGGCGTGTTCGCCGGTGAAGGCGTAGATCCAGCGGATGCCGCCGTACGCCGCCGACATGAGGCCGTCGTCCAGGACCGGCACCAGGAGGGCCGTACGGCGGAACTCCCCTATCAGGGCCGCTGGTTCACCCTGCCCCGCGCGGCGCGCAGCTATCTCGTCCGTCAGTCCCATCCCCGCCCCCGGGCACCGCTGCTCGTGTCCCCTGTCACTGAACTGCCAACCCTACGACGTGCGTTCGCATGGTCACCATCCGTACGGGTGACTGTTGCGCAGGTCACCCACGCAGCGTGTGCGCGCGGGCGCGGGGCGGTGCCCCGGAGCCCGGGTCAGAGTGCGGCGAGCAGGCCGTTGAGGGGGGCCGGGATGCGGTCGGGTGCGAGGGCCTCGACGAGGACGCGGCCGTAGTGGATCTTGCGCCCCTTCTTGGTGCCGAAGAAGCGCCGCAGCTGCTGCTCGGCGGTGCGGACCCGCTGGGCGGGCTGGCGCAGGAAGGTCTGGAGGGCGCGCAGGTCGCCCTCGGCCTGGACCAGTTCCGTCACGCGGGTCACGCCCAGCGCGCGGATCAGCTCCTCCTCCAGGTCGGCCGCGCAGACGAAGAAGCCCTGCTCCGGCGCCCCGGCCCGCTCCAGGGCGCGGGCGTAGTAGGGGTACTCGGCCTCGTCGCAGAGCCCGGTGAGGCGGAGGCCCAGGCCGGGCGGGCCGAGGAGGGAGGTGAAGCGCCCGACGCTCATCGCGCCGCCCATCGCCAGGACGCAGACCCCTTCGGCTGCCAGGTCCCGGCCGCGGCTCGCGGCCAGCGCGTCGACCGCCGCGACGTCGCTCGGCCCTTCGAGCAGGACGGCCGCCCGCACGGGCAGCCGCGCGGCCAGCTCGCGCGCCAGCTCGGCGGGGCCGCGCGGGCCGCCGGGGCCGCCGAGGTCACCGGGGCCGTCGGCCGCCCACGCGGTGACCGCCAGCCGGAAGGACGCCATGTCAGCCATGGGAGGAGTCTCCGTCCTTTCCGGGCGGCGCGGGTAGGCGTTTTCCGCCGGGTGCGACGGCGGGGCGGGCTCAGGGCCGGGGGTCGGCCGTACGGAGCCCGGCGAAGGCGGTGCGGACGACCGCGTCGGCGACCTCGGCGTCCGTCGTACGGCCGTGCTGGGCGTCGGGGACGTACGGGGTGTCGCGGTCATGGGGGGTGTCGCTGCCGTGCTGGGCGTCGCGGCCGTCGCGGTCCGGGCGGTACCACTCGACCAGCGAGTTGATCATCCCGAACAGCAGCCGGGTCGCCAGCCGCGCGTCCACGTCCCGGCGCAGGTCGCCGTCGTCCGCGGCCTGGCTCAGCAGCGCCGCGACCTGCTGGTCGAACTCGCGGCGGCGGTCCATGGCCCAGCGTTCCGTGTCCGTGTTCCCCCGTACGCGCAGCAGCAGGGTGACGTACGGCAGGTCCGCCATCAGCACCTCGACGGTGCGGCGGGTGACGTGCTCGAGCCGGTCGACGGCGCGGCCCCGCAGGGCGGCGGGCTCGTCCAGAATGGCGAAGAGGCCGTCCAGGGCCCGGCTTATCGCGCGCCGCAGCAGCTCTTCCTTGCCCGTGACGTGGTGGTAGATGGACGACTTGGAGATGCCCGCGGCGCGCGAGAGGTGCTCCATGGAGGTGCCGTCGTATCCGCGCTCGTTGAAGACCTGTACGGCGACCGCGAGCAGCGTGTCAGGGGTGTAAGTGTCGCGCTTCGCGGGCATGGCGGGCATGCCAGGCATGCTATCCGCCGCTTTCGGGGAGTTGGCCGTCACCGTGTCACCGTGCCTGGTCCGTCGCGCCTGGTCCGTCACAGCCCTCTTGCACCGACCGATCGTTCGGTAGCAGTATCTGAACCATACGCCCATCTGCCACCCAGCTCGACGAGGAGTTGGTCCCCGTGACCGCCGCAGCCAGTCCCGTGCAGTTGATCGAAAAGCACCGCGCGACCCTCGACCGGGCCCTGGAGGCGATCCGCAGCCGCGAGTACTGGTCGCCGCACCCCGAGCACCCCAAGGCGTACGGCGAGGACGGCTCGCTCGGCCCGGCCGCGGGCCAGCAGGCGTTCGACGCGCTGCGCGGCACGCGCTTCGAGCTGGACGGCCAGCCCGGCACCGACGGCTGGACGGCGACCGAGACCTCCCCGTACGGCATCCCGCTGGGCATCGAGTACCCGCACCCCGACATCTACGCGCTGCTCCCCGCGATGCGGCTGGCGATGCCCGCCTGGCGGGAGGCCGGCCCGGAGGCGCGCGCGGCGGTCTGCCTGGAGATCCTGGCGCGGATCAGCGCCCGTACGCACGAGTTCGCGCACGCGGTGATGCACACCAGCGGGCAGGCGTTCATGATGGCGTTCCAGGCGGGCGGCCCGCACGCGCAGGACCGGGGCATGGAGGCGGTGGCGTACGCGTACGTGGAGCAGGTGCGCACCCCGGAGGCCGCCGACTGGTCCAAGCCCCAGGGCAAGCGCGACCCGCTGAACCTGCGCAAGGAGTTCACGGCGGTGGGGCGGGGCATCTCGCTGCTGGTCGGCTGCAACACCTTCCCCACCTGGAACGGCTACCCGGGCTTCTTCGCCTCGCTCGCCACCGGGAACCCGGTGCTGGTCAAGCCGCACCCGCGCGCCGTGCTGCCGCTGGCGCTGACCGTGCGGACCGCCCGCGAGGTACTGGCCGAGGCGGGCTTCGACCCGAACCTCGTCGCCCTGGCCGCCGAGCGCGAGGGCGAGGGCATCGCCCGGGAGCTGGCGATGCGGCCGGAGATCCGCATCATCGACTACACCGGCTCCGCCGCCTTCGGCGACTGGCTGGAGGCCAACGCCCGGCAGGCCCAGGTCTTCACCGAGAAGTCCGGGGTCAACACCGTCGTCATCGACTCGACGGACGACTACCGCGGGATGCTGGGCAACCTCGCCTTCTCCCTCTCCCTGTACAGCGGCCAGATGTGCACCACCCCGCAGAACCTGCTGCTGCCGCGCGGCGGCATCGAGACGGACGAGGGCGAGAAGACGTACGACGAGGTGGTCGGCGACCTGGCGGCGGCCGTCGGGAAGCTGCTGGGCGACGACGCGCGGGCGAACGCGCTGCTCGGCGCCATCGTCAACCCGCAAGTGGGGGAGCGCATCGACGGGGCGGGCGCGCTGGGCGAGATCGCGCTGCCGTCGCGCTCGGTGGACAACCCGGACTTCCCCGGCGCGACGGTCCGTACGCCGGTGATCGTCAAGCTGGACGCGGCGAAGCCGGAGACGGCGTCGGCGTGCCTGGAGGAGTGCTTCGGACCGGTGTCCTTCGTGGTGGCCGTCGACTCCACGCCGGACGCGGTGACGCTGCTGCGGCGCACGGTGCGCGAGAAGGGCGCGATGACGGTCGGCGCGTACACCTCGTCGCCGGAGATGGAGCGGCTGATCGAGGACGCGTGCCTGGAGGAGTGCGCGCAGCTCTCGCTCAACCTGACGGGCGGGGTGTACGTCAACCAGACGGCGGCGTTCTCCGACTTCCACGGGTCGGGCGGCAATCCGGCGGCGAACGCGGCGCTGTGCGACGGGGCGTTCGTCGCGAACCGCTTCCGGACGGTGGAGGTGCGGCGGCCCGCGTGACGGCGGGGCCGCTCCCTACGGGCTCGGGGGCGGCTTCGGCTGCGCCATCCAGTGGTAGAGGGTCATGGCGACGCTGGTGGCCAGGTTGTAGCTGGAGACCTGCGGGCGCATCGGCAGGGCCACGAGGTGGTCCGCCCGCGCCCGCAGTCCGGCGGAGAGGCCGTGGCGCTCGGAGCCGAAGGCGAGCAGCGCGTCGTCGGGGAGGGTGAGGGTGCGCAGGTCCGCGCCCTCCGGGTCGAGGGCGTAGACGGGGCCGGCGGGCAGATCTGCGGGCTCCCGGCGCTCGACGGCGGTGGCGAAGTGGAGGCCGGCGCCGGCGCGCACCACCTGGGGGTGCCACGGGTCGACGGTGCCGGTGGTCAGGACGCCCGCCGCCCCGCACCCGGCGGCGAGGCGGATCACGGCGCCGATGTTGCCCAGGTGGCGCGGGTTGTCGAGGACGATCAGCGGGGCGGTGCGCGGGTGGGCGGGGCCGCGGTCGGTGGCGGCGGGGCCGGGGCTGTCCGGGGCGAGGCCGGGGGCGCGTACGGCGAGTGCGGCGACGCCGGTCGGGTGCGGGCGGGCGAGGAGCGCGCCGAGCGCGGCGGACGGCACCTCGTGCAGCCGGGCGGCGAGCGCGCCGGTCAGGTCGGGGGCGAGGTCGGCGGCGAGCGCGAGGGCGGCCGTACGGTCGTCGGTCAGGGCGAGGGGGACCTCGGCGCCGAAGCGCAGTGCGTGCTTGAGGGCGTGGAAGCCGTCCAGCAGGACGCCGTGGGGGGCGAGTTCGCGTTCGAGCGCGCGCCAGCGATGCACGGCCGCCTCGCCGGGATCGGGTGCCGGGGCGGGGGCCTCCCGGTGATCGTTCACCGGGCCAGCCTACGGGCGCCGCGCGCCGCTCCCCGCCCGCTCCCCGCCCGCTCCCCGCCCGCTCCCCGCCCGCTCAGCCGCGCTGCGACGCCTCGACCGCGTGGTACACGCAGACCCCGAACGAGAGCACCCCGCCGACCAGCAGGATCAGCGCGGCCTCCGCCGTGTCGTCCAGCAGCGGAACGGCCCCCGCCAGTTGCAGCACGCCGAGCACCGCGAACAGCGCCGCGTACAGCCCGCGCCGCGTCCTGCCGCTTCCGCCGCTCTCCCTGCTCTTCCTGTGCTTGCGTGCCGCCATGCCGTCCCCCGTGGTCGTCGCCGCCCGGAGGGAACCCCGTTCGCCTCCGGGCGACAGAACCTAGCGCGGCAGTGTCACGCTCGTGTCTTCGTCACGCTTCTTTTCGGTCTGTCCCTCGTATCCCGGATGCCCCGCATATGCCGGATGCCGCGCCCCCGCACGCTGTCCGGGCACCGCGGCTTCGCCGCCCGGAGCCCGTGCGGAGCCGCCGCCGGACGACCGGCGCAGCCTGGCGGTGAGCCGGCCGGAGCGGGCGCCGACCCAGACCAGCAGGGCCGTGGGGAGGAAGACCGCGTCCGCCGCGATCATGGCGAGCGAGAAGATGGGCAGGCCGAGCAGGACGGCGATGCTCAGGTGCTCGGCGATCATGATGGCGAGCAGGACGTTCTTCACCTTGCGGTTGAAGAGGGCGAAGGGGAAGGCGACCTGCACCATCACGGTCACGTAGGTCATGATCATGATGATCAGGCCGCTGCTCGCGAAGACGTCGTTCAGCTCGGGCCAGGGGGCGAAGTACTCGAGCTTCATCGGGTAGTAGGCGGCGGTGCCGTCCTGCCAGCGCGAGCCCTGGATCTTGTACCAGCCGGCCGTCGAGTAGATCAGGCAGACCTCGAACATGATCACGACGATCGCGCCGTTGTGGACGAGGTTCGCGATGACGTCCAGCACCGTACGGGGCTCGCCCGGCGCGTAGCGGTTCACCGCCCACCATCCGGCGGCGACCACCCAGAAGCCCCAGTAGATCAGCGCCCAGCCCGGCGTCAGGCCCGGCCCCGCCGTGGCGGCGACGAGCGCGACGCCGCACACCACCCACAGCACGACACCGGCCAGGTCCCGCCCCGCGCCGTCCCCGCCCGTACGGGCCGCGCGGAGCGCGTCCAGGGACCACACCTGCGCGCACCGGGTGAGTACCAGGTACATGGCCATCAGGTGGATGACGTTGTCGCTGCCGTCGCCCATGAAGATGCTGCGGTTCTGTAGCGAGAGGACGCCGATCATGAACAGCACGGACATGGTGCGCGTCCGCCAGCCGAGCAGCAGGGCGACGCTGGTGAGGATCGCGAGCAGGTACACGCACTCGAACCAGGCGTTGCTCTGCGTCCACATCAGCACCGAGAACGCGTCGTTGTTGGCGATCAGCTCCTCGGCCAGGTCCCAGCCCCACGGGCTGTCGGGGCCGTACAGCTCCTGGCGGTTCGTCCACTCGCGGAGCAGGTAGACGAGCCAGGCGCCGGCGAAGCCGATGCGCACGATCGCCGTCTGGTACGGGCCCAGGGCCTGGCCGGTGATGCGGCCGAAGGCGGTGTGGAGCGAGGAGTCCAGGCGGGTGCGCCAGTGGGGCCTGGGCGGGGCTGATGCCGCGGGTGCCGCGGGCGGCACGGGTATGGAGGGCGGGGCGGGCGGCGGCGGGAGCGCGGGCACCTCGGCCCACGACGGGCGCTGCTGCGGCACCCCGCGCGCCGCGGGCGCCTCGCGCGTCGTCGGCTCCCGCGGGTTCAGGGGCGGCACGGGCCCGTCGCCCTCCGCGTGCTCGCCAGTGTGCTCGCCGCGCTGCGCGTGCTCCGCGTGCTCGCCGTGCTCGCCTTGCTCGTGACGGTCGCTCACTCTGCCCCCTGGAGATCCGCGCGGGTGATCGCCCACCAGGGCAGCACCCAGTACTCGGGCTTGGTGTCGATCCGCTCGTCGCTCCACTTGGGCGCGGCCACCCGGGTGGTCTGGGACCGCAGCTGGATGCGGTCGACGGTGCCGCCGTTCAGCTCCGGGCCGAAGCGGTGCATCACGATGCGCTTGATGTACTTCTCGGACAGGTCGCCCCGGTAGCCGACAGGACGGCCCTTGTCGTCGTGCGAGTCGGTGTAGAAGCTCCAGGCCCGGCGCAGCTCGTTCTGGACGACGTGGCTGGGGAAGGGGTTGCCGCGGATGTTGTCGCCGTCCATCGCGGAGAGGTCGACCCAGCCGGTCGTCTCGTTCGCCCCGTCGTCCTTGGTGACGCTGGCACGGGCCTGTACGCGGATGTTCTGCTGAAGCGGGTTGGGTGCGAACAGCTTCCAGTTCTGCTCGAACTCCGGATAGATGTAGTCGTCAATGACGGACTCGTGTTCCTTGCTGAGCGTGTTCTCCGGCGCGACGTGCAGGAAGACCATCGCCCCGTGCACGGCGACGGCTACCGCGACGAGCGCCACGGCTATCGCCACGGTGATCCGCCCGGGCATCGACAGCGCGGCGATGCCGCCGTGCCGTTCCTCGTCAGGCTCCATGCCCTCCCCGCCCCTCTCTGTGTTCCGCACCCCAGAGGTTAGTCACTGTCCGGGTGGTCTTGACACCGTGTGGCGCACCGGCCCACCATTGAACCGAACGATCGGTCGGTCGGCTGGAGCCAAGGAGCCTCGCATGACGACGTTGCTGCCGGGAAACAGCCCCGCGCCCCCATCGCCTTCCGCGCAGGCCACCGGCCCGCAGCCGCCCGCGGCGGGGTACGAGGCCGCGTTCGACGCCGCCGTCGCCGCCGACGAGCGCATCGAGCCGCGCGACTGGATGCCGGACGCCTACCGCGCCACGCTCGTCCGCCAGATCGCCCAGCACGCGCACTCCGAGATCATCGGCATGATGCCGGAGGCGAACTGGCTCAGCCGCGCCCCCTCCCTCCGCCGCAAGGCGATCCTGCTGGCCAAGGTGCAGGACGAGGCGGGCCACGGGCTGTACCTCTACAGCGCCGCCGAGACCCTGGGCACCGGCCGGGACGAGCTGCTGGACAAACTGCACACCGGCCGCCAGAAGTACTCCTCCATCTTCAACTACCCCACCCTCACCTGGGCCGACGTCGGCGCCATCGGCTGGCTGGTGGACGGCGCCGCGATCACCAACCAGGTGCCGCTGTGCCGCTGCTCCTACGGGCCCTACGCCCGCGCCATGGTCCGCATCTGCAAGGAGGAGTCCTTCCACCAGCGCCAGGGGTACGAGCTGCTGCTGACGCTCAGCCGGGGCACCGAGGCGCAGCACGCGATGGCGCAGGACGCGGTGGACCGCTGGTGGTGGCCGTCACTGATGATGTTCGGGCCGCCCGACGACGAGTCGGCGCACAGCGCCCAGTCCATGGCGTGGAAGATCAAGCGCCACTCCAACGACGAACTGCGGCAGCGCTTCGTGGACATCTGCGTGCCGCAGGCCGAGGCGCTGGGCCTCACCCTCCCCGACCCGGAGCTGCGGTGGAACCAGGAGAGCGGGCGCTGGGACTTCGGGGCGATCGACTGGGGCGAGTTCAAGGCGGTCCTGCGGGGCGACGGGCCGTGCAACGAGCAGCGCCTGCGCCAGCGCCGCACCGCGCACGAGGACGGCGCGTGGGTGCGCGACGCGGCGGCGGCGCACGCCCGCAAGCAGCCGCAGCAGCGGCGGCAGGCGGCCCGGCAGCAGGCGGAGGTGTCCCGATGAGCGGTGACTGGCCCCTGTGGGAGGTCTTCGTACGCAGCAGGCGCGGCCTGTCGCACACCCACGCCGGAAGCCTGCACGCCCCCGACGCGGAACTGGCGCTGCGCAACGCCCGCGACCTGTACACGCGCCGTTCCGAGGGCGTCTCCCTCTGGGTCGTGCCCTCCAGCGCGGTCACCGCCTCGTCGCCGGACGAGAAGGACCCCTTCTTCGAGTCGGCCGCCGACAAGCCCTACCGGCATCCGACGTTCTACGAGGTCCCGGAGGGGGTGAAGAACCTGTGAGCGCCGACGCACCCGAGACGGCCGACGTGGCCGACGCACCCGACGTGGCCGACCGCCCCGAGCTGGCGCTCGCCGACGACGCGCTCGTCCTCGCGCACCGGCTCGGGCAGTGGGCCGGGCACGCCCCCGTGCTGGAGGAGGAGGTCGCCCTGGCGAACATCGCCCTCGACCTGCTCGGCCAGGCGCGGACGCTCTACTCCCAGCTGGGCGACGAGGACGAGCTGGCATACCTGCGCGAGGAGCGTGCCTTCCGCAACTGCCAGCTGGTCGAACAGCCGAACGGCGACTTCGCGGTCACCATGGTGCGGCAGCTGTTCTTCTCCAGCTGGCAGGAACTGCTCTACGGGCAGCTGGCCCCGGCCGGGATGCCCCTCGCGGCGAAGGCGGTCAAGGAGGTCGCCTACCACCGCGACCACGCCGAGCAGTGGACCGTACGGCTCGGGGACGGCACCGAGGAGAGCCACGCCCGCACGCAGCGCGCCGTCGACGCCCTGTGGCGGTACACGGGCGAGCTGTTCCAGCCGCTGCCCGGGCTGGCCGTCGACGCGGACGCGCTGCGCGCCGGCTGGGACGCGCGGGTGACCGGCGTACTGGACCGGGCCACCCTCACCCTGCCCGACGGCCCGCAGCAGGACGCCTGGGCCGCCGGCGGCGGGCGGGAGGGGCTGCACACCGAGCCGTTCGGGCCGATGCTCGCCGAGATGCAGCACCTGCACCGCAGCCATCCGGGGGCGAAGTGGTGACCATGACCGACGGGCGGGCGCCACGGGCCGGGCAGCGCGTCGACGCGCTGCGCGAGCTGGCCGGGGCGGTACCCGACCCGGAGCTGCCGTTCGTCTCGCTCGCCGAGCTGGGCGTGCTGCGGGACGTCCGGGAGGTTGGTGCGGACGGGGTGGAGGTCGAGCTGACGCCCACCTACACCGGATGCCCGGCCGTCGAGGCGATGGCCGCCGACATCGAACGGGTACTGCGGGAGCACGGCGCGGCGCACGTCGAGGTCCGTACGGTGCTCACCCCGGCGTGGTCCACCGACGACATCACCGCCGAGGGCCGCCGCAAGCTGGCGGAGGCGGGCATCGCACCGCCGCGCCCCACCGGCGCGGGGCGCCCGGCGGGACCGGTGGCGGTGGGGCTCGGGCCCACCCGGGCCCAGCCACACGGCGGCGGGAGCGGGGACGGCGCGGCGGGCGAACCGGCCGCCGAGGCGGTCCGCTGCCCGCGCTGCGGCTCGGCCGCGACCACGCTGCTCAGCCGCTTCTCCTCCACCGCCTGCAAGGCGCTGCGCCGCTGCGACACCTGCCGCGAGCCGTTCGACCACTTCAAGGAGCTGTGACGATGTTCCATCCGCTCCTGGTCAGCGCGGTCGACCGGCTCACCGACGACTCGGTCGCGGTCACCCTCCAGGTACCGCCCGAACTCCGCCCGCTCTACGGCTACGCGCCCGGCCAGCACATCGCGCTGCGGCGCCTCGGCGCCCACGCCACGGGCGAGGTGCGCCGTACGTACTCGCTGTGCGCACCGGCCTCCGCCGCGCCCGAGACGCTGCGCATCGGCGTACGGCGCGTCGAGGGCGGTGAGTTCTCGACCTACGCGCTCAAGGAGCTGGCCGTCGGCGACACGGTGGAGGTGCTGCCGCCGACGGGGCGGTTCCTGCTGGAGCCGCGCGCCGGGCACTTCGCCGCGATCGTGGGCGGCAGCGGGATCACGCCGGTGCTGTCCATCGCCGCAAGCCTGCTCGGCGGCGAGCCCTCGGCGCGCTTCCTGCTGATCCGCAGCGACCGGTCCGTGGCGTCCGCGATGTTCCTGGAGGAGGTCGCCGAGCTGAAGGACCGCTGGCCCGAACGCTTCCAGCTGGTGCACGCCCTCTCCCGCGAGGAGCAGCAGGCGGGCCTGCCGTCGGGCCGGCTGGACGAGAAGCGGCTGCGCGGGCTGCTGCCCGCCCTCCTCACGGCGGACGGGGTGCGGCAGCTCGACGGCTGGTACCTGTGCGGTCCGCTGGGGCTGGTGGAGGGCGCAGTGGGTGCGCTGCGCGGGCTGGGCGTGGCCCGGAGCAGGATTCACCAGGAGATCTTCCACGCGGAGGAGCCCGACGTGCGACCCGCACCGGTCGCCACCCCGGACTCGGCCACCGTCACCGCCACGCTCGACGGGCGCGGCGGCAGCTGGCCGGTGCAAGGCGGCGAGACCGTGCTCGAAACCGTCCTGCGCAACCGCGCCGACGCGCCGTACGCCTGCAAGGGCGGGGTGTGCGGCACCTGCCGGGTGCGGCTGCGGTCGGGTGAGGTGCGGATGGACCGGAACTTCGCGCTGGAACCGGAGGAGCTGGAGGCGGGCTACGTCCTGGCCTGCCAGTCCCACCCGGTGACCCAGGCGGTCGAGGTGGACTTCGACGCGTAGGACTCCGGCGGTCGGCGGGGAGGTCGCAGCGGGCAGACGGCAGCGGGAAGCGGGCGTCACTTCACGAAGGCGTCACCGCTCGCGTCGCCGCCTTCTGCCCCGCCCACCAGCGGACGCCCGGCGGCCTCCCAGGCCAGCATTCCGCCCTCGACGTTGACCGCGTCCAGCCCCTGCTGGAGCAGGTACTGCGTGACCTGGGCCGAACGGCCGCCGACCCGGCACACCACGAAGACGCGCTCGCCCTCGCCCGCCCGCTCGGTCAGCTCACCGAAGCGGCCGACGAAGTCGCTCATGGGGATGTGCAGCGCGCCCTCCGCGTGCCCGGCTGCCCACTCGTCGTCCTCGCGGACGTCCAGCAACAGCCCGTCCGCGGGCACCTGCACGGCATCGACCTGGGGCAACTGACCGAACTGCATCGCAACAGCCTCTCTTGCCGACTCGCCGCCGGCTCCGTTCGCGGGCGTCCGGGGTGGCTTCGGCGCCCCCCGCACTCGCCCGACCTGTCTCACACCGTCTGATCCGCACCGTCTGATCCGCACCGGCCGGGCTCACGTCGCACCGGGGCGCCCCGCTCTCGGCTATCGGGCTCACCCGGCATCCGGTGTGCCGCGCGCGGCCTGCCCGCCCCGCACACCCTCCGCGCCTTCCGTGCCCTCCACTTCCTGCGTGCCCTCCGCCGCCCCCACCGCGGCCGTCAGCCCGGCGAGCCGCTCCTCCCGCTCGGAGACCTGGCCCAGCAGCTGCTCGGCGATCTCCTCCAGCAGGGTGTCCGGGTCGTCCGGCGCCATCCGCAGCATCGCTCCGATGGCGCTCTGCTCCATCTCCTCGACCGCCGCGGCCAGCATCTCCTTGCGCTGGGCCAGCCACTCCAGCCGGATGTACAGCTCCTCGTTCCGGCTCGGCGGCGACTGTACGGGCACCGGCCCCGCCGCCCACTCGTCCGCCAGCGCGCGCAACGCCTCCGTGTCGCCCGCCGCGTACGCCTTGTTGACCCGGATCATGAAGTCCTCACGACGGTCCCGCTCCGCGTCGTCCCGCGCGAGGTCCGGGTGCGCCAGCCGCACCAGCTCCCGGTACGCCTTGCGGGCGTCCTCGCCGGGACGCACGCGCGGCGGCGGCTGCACCGGCTGCTCGTTGAGCATCGCCGCGGCCTCCGGCGACAGGCCGTCGGAGTCGACCCAGCCGTGGAACAGCTCCTCCACACCGGGCATCGGCAGGACGATCGCCCGCGCCTCGTCCGCCCGGCGCAGGTCCTCCGGGTCCTGCGTACGCTCGGCGACGGCCTCGGCTATCTGCGCGTCCAGCTCGTCCAGCCGGGCGTACATGGGGCCGAGGCGCTGGTGATGGAGCCGGGAGAAGTTCTCCACTTCGACCCGGAAGGTCTCCACGGCGATCTCGAACTCGATGAGTGCCGTCTCGGCTGCCCGCACCGCCTTCTCGAGTCGCTCCGTGGCCGCGGCGTCCTCGGCTGCCACCGCACGCTCGGCGTCGGCCCTGTCCTGCTGCTCGCCCTGATCGGCTTCCGGGGTGTCCACACCGCCAGCCTACGCAGCCACCGAGGCGCCGGGTGACGGGACAGCCGCAGAAGGCGGCTGACAGCCCTCAGACGCCCAGCTCGGCCGCTATCCGGCCGGACCGCACCGCTGCGACCAGCGCCGTGTGGTCCGCCTCGGTGCGATCCGCGTAGGCCAGGGCGAAATCGCGCACCGCCTCGTCCAGCTCCTCGCCCTTCCCGCAGTAACCCGCGACGGCGCGCGGGTCGGCGCTGTGCGAGTGCGCGCGGGCCAGCAGCGCGCCCGTCATCCGCCCGTAGTCGTCGATCTGGTCGGCGGCGAGGGCGGCCGGATCGACGCTGCCCTTGCGGTTGCGGAACTGCCGCACCTGGTACGGCCGCTCCGCCACCGTCGTCCACCCCAGCAGGTGGTCGCTGACGACCTGCATGCGCTTCTGGCCGAGGACGACCCGACGCCCCTCGTGCCCGACGGCGGGCGCCGCGAAGCCCGCCCGCGCCAGCTGCGGGGCCAGCGCCGAGGCCCGCGCCTCCTTCACCTGGAGCACCAGCGGCTCGCCACGGTGGTCCAGCAGCAGCACGACGTACGACCGGGTGCCGACGCTGCCGGTGCCGACCACCCGGAAGGCGACGTCATGAACCGCGTACCGGGCCAGCAGCGGGAGGCGGTCCTCGGAGAGCGTCTCCAGGTACGGCGCCAGCGCGGCGGCCACCGAAGCCGCCTCGGCGTCCGGCACGCGGCGCAGCACCGGCGGCGCGTCGACGAAGCGGCGCCCGCCCGCGCCGTCGTCCTCGGTGGCGCGGGCGGCGAAGCGGGCGCTGGTGTTGCGCCGGGCCTTCTCGGAGACGCGCTCCAGCGTGCCGAGGAGGTCGCGGGCGTCGGTGTGCGAGACCAGCTTCTCGTCGGCGATGGCGTGCCACGCCTCGGCGGCGGGCATCCGGGCCAGCAGCCGCATCGTCCGACGGTAGGCCCCGGCGGTGTCCAGCGCCGCCTCCGCGCACCACTCCTCGCTCGCGCCCGCCTCCCGGCCGGCCAGCACCAGGGAGGCCGCGAGCCGCTTGAGATCCCATTCCCAGGGGCCGCGCACGGTCTCGTCGAAGTCGTTGAGGTCGATCACGAGGCCGCCGCGCGCATCGCCGTAGAGGCCGAAGTTGGCCGCGTGCGCGTCTCCGCAGATCTGGGCGCCGATGCCGGTCGAGGGTGTGCCGTGCGCCAGGTCGAACGCCATCAGCCCGGCCGCACCGCGCAGGAACGCGAAGGGTGTCGCCGCCATCCGGCCGACCCGGATGGGGGTCAGCTCCGGCAGCCGGCCGCCGTTGGACGCCTGGACCGCGGCCACCGCGTCGGGCCGCTGGGGCGAGGGGGTGAACCGGGAGTGCGCGGCCCGGGGCACCGCCTCGCGCAGGGCCTTGCCCGCCCGCTTGGGCGACTCCGCACCGCGCTCCCGCGCCGCGAAGCCCGCCACCGGCGGAATGCGCCCGGCGGGCCCGCCCGCACCGGCCGCCCGCCGCCCCGCCCGCGCCCGCTCCGTCCGGCCTTGCTCCGTCTGCCCCTGCCCCTGCCCCGCCCGCCCCTGCTCCGTCTGCCCGTCCATGCCGCAACCCCTCCCCGACGGGCCACGCCGACCCGTCGGACCGACCGTACCCCCGGCCCCCCGATCGCGCTCAGCCCTGTGGACAACCAGGCAAAAGAGCAGGTCAGCGCCGCTGTGGACAGCGGCTCAGGCCCGGAACTCCTCCGGGCACCTGCCCGCCGCGCCGGGCAGGTGCCGGTCGGCCCAGCGCGTCAGTTCGTTCATCGCGGGGCGCAGCGCCCAGCCCGCGTCGGTGAGCTGGTAGCCGACGCGCAACGGCGGGCCGTGGTCCACCTCGCGGATGACCAGGTCGAGGGCCGCCAGTTCGGTGAGCCGGTCGGAGAGCATCCGCTCGCTGATGCCCGGGACGGCGCGGCGCAGCTCCGTGAAGTGTCCCGGTCCGTTCATGAGCGCGGCCAGGATCAGGCCCGTCCAGCGCTTGCCCAGCACCTGGAAGACGCGGGTCACCGCCTGCTCGGGCTCGGTGCACACCGTGCCTGGAGCCGTGCCCGGTACTTCCACCGTGTCTCGCCCAGGGTCCGCCATGGCACCAGAGTACTGGCACCGGACAAGGAGATGCAAAAAAGTAAGTACCTGTGTTATTACTAGTAGCGCACGAAAACGCACTCCCTTACGTATCGCATGAGACGGAGCCCTCCCCATGGCCACGCTGCTGCACATCGACTCGTCGCTCAACGGCGACCAGTCCCACTCCCGCCGCGTCACCGCCGCCTTCCGCGCGGCCTGGCTGAGCGAGCACCCCGAGGGCACGGTCGTCTACCGCGACCTCGCGGCCGAGCCGCTGCCGCACCTGACCGCCCCCGCCTTCTACGCGGGCTTCAGCGACCCGGCCGAGCACACCGCCGAGCAGCAGGCCGCGTACGCGCTGCGGGGCGAACTGCTGGCCGAGGCCGAGCAGGCGGACGCGCTCCTCATCGGGGCGCCGCTGTACAACTACACCGTCGCCTCCAGCCTCAAGAGCTGGCTGGACCACGTCATCGCCGTCGGCCGCACCACGGGCACCGACGCGCCGACCCTGGCGGGCAAGCCCGCGACGGTCGTCACCAGCCGCGGCGGCTCGTACGCCCCCGGCACCCCGAACGAGGGCATGGACCACCTCCAGCCCTACCTCGAGATGGTCCTCGGCAAGATCCTCGGCCTGGAGACGGACTTCATCCTCCCCGAGCTGACCCTCGCGCCGACCACGCCCGCGATGGCGGAGCTGGTCCCCCTCTTCGAGTCGTCGCAGCAGCAGGCCCTCGCGGATGCCGAGACCAAGGGCCGCACCCTCGCCAAGCAGCTCACCGCCGTCTGAGGCACACGGCAGCGCCCTCCTCGGTCCCTGCGGGGGTCCGAGGAGGGCGCTGCCGTTCTCGCGTGAATGCGCGTCGGTACGGGTCAGACGTCGCGTACGGGTCAGACGCTCCCGGCGCCCGTGCGCTTCGCCGTACCGGACGCCTCGCCCTTCGCGCCGCCCGTGTCCGCCGCGCCCTTGGCGGCGCCCGGGCCCTCCGCGTCCCAGCACTGCACGCCCGTCAGCCCCGGCAGCCGGTCCACCGTGAACACCGGGTCCAGGCCCGCGCGCCGCTGCTCCTGGTAGTCGACGAGGAGCCGGATCGCGATCGCGGACAGCGGCAGGATCGCCACCAGGTTCACCAGCGCCATGACGCCCATGAAGACGTCCGCGAGGTTCCACACCACGCTCACCGAGCCCAGCGCGCCGAGGAAGACCGTCACCAGGACCAGGACCCGGTAGGACGGGAGGACCCAGCGGTTGCGGGTCATGAAGCCGATGTTGGACTCGCCGTAGTAGTAGTTCCCGATCAGTGTCGAGAAGCAGAGCATGAAGACGACGACGGTCAGCACGTGCCCGGCCCAGTCGCCCAGGGTGCTCTGCAGCGCGGACTGGGTGAGGTCGGCGCCCTGGCGCCCCGCCAGCGACGGGTTGCTCGTCAGGATGATGAACGCCGTCATCGAGCAGACCACGAGCGTGTCGAAGAAGACGCCGAGCGTCTGGACGAGGCCCTGCTTGACCGGGTGGGAGACCTCCGCGGTGGCGCTCGCGTTGGGCGCCGAGCCGAGGCCGGCCTCGTTGGAGAACATCCCGCGCCGGATGCCGTTCTGGATCGCCGCGCCGATCGCGCCGCCCGCCACCTCGCGGACGCCGAACGCGCCGCCGACGATGTCGAGGAAGACCGTGGGCACGTCCGTGATGTTCAGCACCACGACCGCCGCGCCGAGTACCAGGTAGAGCATGGCCATCACCGGCACCAGCAGCTGCGTCACCGAGGCGATGCGGCGGACCCCGCCGAAGATCACCAGACCGAGCAGCACCGCGACGGCGATGCCCGCCACCGGCGCGAACCAGCTCTCGTCGCCGCCCGAGATCGAGCCGCTCGTCACCGAGACAATGGTGTTGGACTGCACGGCGTTGAAGGTGAAGGCGAAGGTCAGCGTGATGATGACGGCGAAGACCAGGCCCAGCCAGCGCTTCCCGAGGCCGTGCTGCATGTAGTACGCAGGGCCGCCGCGGTAGGTGCCGTTCTCGCCGCGCACCTTGTAGAGCTGGGCGAGCGCCGACTCGATGAACGCGGAGGCCGCGCCCACGACCGCCATCACCCACATCCAGAAGACCGCGCCCGCGCCGCCGAGGGTGATCGCGGTGGCGACGCCCGCGACGTTGCCGGTGCCGACGCGGGCCGCGGCGGAGATGGTGAAGGCGCCGAAGGAGGAGACGGGCTTGCTGCCGTCGGCCCGCGGCTGGGTCTTCTCCGTCAGTACGCGCATCATCTCCGGCAGCAGCCGGATCTGCACGCCCTTGGAGCGAAGGGTGAACCACAGGCCCGCACCCACCACGAGGGGAATCAGAAGCCAGGTCCAGAAGACGTCGTTGACGTCGATGATCAAGGAATCGAACGTGTCCATGGGGTCCTCGTACTGCACGGCCCGGAGTGCGGGGGAAGGTCAAGAACAGGGGCCTGCGTGAGGCTCACCGCAGGCTACCGGTGTCGGTCGCCTTCGCAACGGAGGAAGGCGGTGCTGATAATCACAGCACCGGCGTCCGGAGGGCAACCGCACCCGCGAAATAGCTCGGTACTCCCGAAATAATCCCCACGTAGTCCCGAATCCGCCGGGAAGTACGGGTGCGTAGCCGAGCGTGACGAATGCGCGAGCGCCGGGCCGCACCGCGTTCGCGTACGAGCCCGGCGCCCTTGGCACAGGCGAAGCCGGGGCACCCGGCGGGGAGCGGGAGGTAAGTACGGCGCGAGAAAACGGATTGTCGGTGATCGCCCGTAGCATCGCCCTTCCAACCGCCGGAACCGACGCGTCCGTTCCGGTCCGAGGAGAGGTGCGCCGTGGCCGAACGAGCCGAAGAATTCCTGGAGTTGCTCCGGCAGAGCCATCCCCAGGAGACGGAACACGTCCTGGCGGAACTGCCCGACCTGGCGGCAGCGCTGACGTCCGCCCACCGCCGCGCAGGAAGCCGGCCCAAGGCCGCGCTGGAGGCCTACCTGGGGATCGCCGAGAAGCTGCGCCCGCTGGCCCCGCACCTGCTCCCGCCGTTCCACGAGCACGCCGGACGCGCCTTCCTCGCCACCCAGCACAAGTCCTACGCCGCGCAACTGCTCGCCGCGGCACGCCAGTCGGAGGCGGAGCACGGGCTGCCGGTCGACGACGACCACGTCGAAGAGGTCTTCCTGGAGTTCCTGACCGGCGGCGCGCTCCCGGCCAAGGCAGTGGAGGCCCACTCCCGGGAACTCGGCAGCAGGCTGCCCGCGGAGGAGGCGTTCCGCAGGTTCGCCCGGCTGTGCGTGCGGCGTACGGAGGGCGGGCAGGCACCGTCCGCGCAACTGGCCGCTGCGGTACGGCGCCTGGCCCGGGCGACCGGCGATCCGGCAGCCCGGGAGCAGGAGTACCTGGCCCAGGTGGTGGAGCACCCCGCGGTGATCAACGCGCCGGCCGGCTGGTGGAGCGCGCACCGCCCGGCCCTGGTGCAGGCGGCCCGACGCGAGCCCGCCGTACGCGCGGCGCTGCTCAACCTCGAACGCCCGCGCTACGACTGGACGCTGAACCTGGAGCAGAAGCGGTCGATGCTCACCGAACTGCTCCGGGTGCTGGAGGAGTCGGGCGCCACCGTCGGCCTGACCGATCCCGGCGGGACCAGCCCCGGCGCGACCGACTCCGGCATGCCGGACGCCGAACGGCCCGCCGACGGCGCCGTCGGCTGGCTGAACCGCTTCGTGCAGGACTGGGGCCCGTACGGCGAGCCGCTGCCGGGGCTGCACGACCTGGCGGAGCGGATGACCGCGCGCCTGCGCGTCGAACTCGCCCAGACGGGCGGGTCGATACCCGTGGAGCAGCATCTCGAATCCCAGGTGGGCCTGCTGGACCTGCTGCTGGCGGCCGGGGTGCCGGTCGCCGACCCGGGGCACGGCTGCCGCCTCGGGCTGGAGGGCTGGGCCCTGCAGAGCGGGAAGCGCCAGGACCTGAGCGCCCTGGCCGCCGACCCGCGGTTCGCCAAGCCGTTCCGCAGGGCCGCCGACGGGTTCTACGACGAGAAGCGCGACCGGGCGATTCTGCGGGCCCTGACGGCGGCGCCCGGTGGCCGCACCCTGCTCACCGCGTGGGTGCGCGGGCTGACGCGGCGGGCGGCGACCTCCGCGCTGCCCCAACTCCCCCACGTGCACCGCATGCTGGCGTGGCTCCCCGACGACGTCCTCGCCCTGGCCGAGAACGAGGCCGCCACCGCGACGGTCAGCGACCTCGCCCCGCCGCTGGCCCGGACCCTGCGGGCAGGGCTGCTGAGCGAGCTGGGCTGGCCGGCCTTCGAGGAGGCGGTGGCCGAGGTCACCGGGGGCCACCCGCGAACCCGGCCCGACATGCAGGACGCCTGGCCGTACCTGATCGTCGCCGGTCCCACCGAGGTGCGGGTGCTCGGGGCGGAGGGGTGCGTGCTCCGCCACACCCCCCGTCTCCCGCCCGAGGGGCAGATCACGGGCAAGCCCGGGTTCCACTACGTCGACGGGGCGCTGCTGGTCTTCTGGAAGAGCTGGACGGACGGGAGCGGAAGGCTGTTCGGCTACTGGCACACCCCCGGCGGCACCCCCGACCCCGACCCCGGGGTCCTCGTGCAGGAGGGCGACGCCGACGCGTGGGAGCGGCGCACCGAGGCGGTCACCCTGGCCCTGCCCGGCGGCGGACGCACCACGGGCTGCACGCCGGCACTGCGCCCCGGGGAGCTGCGGGCGCCGGAGGAGCGTGAGGTGAGCAGCGACGGCGAGGCGTACTGGTTCCTGGATCGCCGTCGCCGTCCGGACGCATGGGTCCGGTACGCCCCGGACACCGGCGCCCAAGGCAGCGGCACCCCGCCCGGCTTCCTGGCGGGCAGCACCGTCGCGGCGGAACACAGCTGGCTGCGGCCCGCCCCGACGGACGAGGCCACCCCGCTCGGCGCACCGGTCGGCGGGCTGCTCGGCTGGCGCGTGACGGCAGAGCCCGACGGCTCGCTGCGCGGTGAGGACCTGACCGGCCGTACCGTGACCCTGCCGGCCGAGGTGGACGGCCTGTCGCGGGGCTCCGGAAACTATCCGTTCGCCGCCCTGACGCTGCCGGGCGACCCCAGGCCGCGCACCCTGGTACGGGACTGCGTCGGACAGGTCCGCCTGGTCGACCCGGACGGCGCGGTCACCGGGGACCGGCGCACGCTCCTCGCGGAGGTGACCGTCCTGCCGCCGACGGCGCACTGGCACCAGCTCCGGTACCGCGACCCCGAGGGCTCCGCGACGCTGCGCCAGGTCGACCACGCGACCGCGACCGCGCTGCTGACGGCCGTCCGCACCGTCGAGGGCGCGCAACTGCCCGCCGCAGTAAGGGCGCTGCTCCCCGGGATCAGCAGCGACGACCTGGTGGCCGGGGTCATCGCCGCCGCACGGTTCACCGCCGAACGGCAGACCGAGCAGGACGGCCTGCGCGCCCGTCACCTCGAACGTGCCGCCGATCCGCAGCAGACGGACGAGCAGCCCGGGGACGAACTCGGAGAGCCGGACAGCGATCCGCAGGACACACTGCTGGGCAGCGCGCTCAGCGGCCTCCACCTCAGCCAGTACAGCCCGACGGGCCGTTTCAGCGGAATCGTCGGGAAGCCCACCGCGCTGCCCCAACTCCGTGCCCTGCGCCAGATGCTGACCGAGGACGACGCCGAGCGCGAGGCCGGAACCGAGGCCGGAACCGCAAGCGATGACGCCGTACCGCCTGGCCCCCGCCTCCACTTCGGGGAACCTGGCCTGCCACGAACCGGCCTGCAGTTGGGGAAAATGCTGCGGGCGAGCGCCGCGGTGGCGTTCCGGGCCGCCTCGGCGAGCACGCCCCCGGAGGAGAGGGAGGCCCTGCGGCGCCTGCTCACCGCGGTGGACGTCCTGGGGCTCCAGTCGGCACGCACGGGCGACTGGCGTACCTGCGAACTGCACCTCGGCGCCGACGTGATGGCCCACGTCAAAGGCACCGACTGGGACGAGAGCTGGCGCGGCTTCCTGCCGTTGGACGGCGGCGCCTTCCTGGCCGTGCTGGACGCCACGGACCCCATCAGCCGAGACTTCCGGCGGCAGCCCGGCCACGACTTCTCCGCGCTGCTCCACGACCCGACCGGCCGTTTCGAGGTACCTGCTCCGTACACCGTGCGGTCCTGCGAACCGCTCGGGACGGACCGCGACCCCGGGTGGCTGCGGACCTTCCTGGACGAGTGGGCCGCACGCGGACAGATCACCTGGGAGGCGGCTGCGGCCGAGCGGTTCGCCGCATTGACCGGGGTCAGCACGGCGCTGGCCCGGCTGCTGACGGCGGGCCTGCCGGAAGCCGGGAACGGCCCTGACTTCCCGTCCGCCACGCTCTGCACGCTGCTCGCCCTCAAGAAGGCCGACGCCCAGGTGGCGCGGGGTGAGGTGGTCTGGCTCGCGCCCCAGGAGATTCCCGCCGCGGTGGTCTCCGCGCTGATCCCCGAGGACCCGGCCCGGCTGTGGACCGACGGCCCGGACGTGGCCGCCGCCGCGGCGGTGTGGAACGAGCGGGTGGGCCGCCGCAGGCCGGTGCCCGACGCGTTGCTCACCGAGGCGGTGCGGTCCCTGCCCAGCGTGTCGTTGGCGGTGGCTGCCCGGCCGAGCGAGGCGGTGGTGCCGGAGGTCGCGCTGCGCGCGGCGGTGGACCCGGAAGCCGCCCCGGAGCTGAACCGGGATCTGGTCTGGACCCGGGACCGCTACAACTCCGCCCCGACCGACCCCGATGCCGTCGGGTTCACCGGCAACGTCCTGGTCGGGGGAATCGCGGCGGCGAGTTGGCTCGCGCACCGGCTGCCCGCGGGCGACCCGTTGCGGGAGCCGCTGCCCACCATGCTGCGCCTGATCCGCGACCGGCTGGCCGCACCCGGCATGCTCCTGGACATGGAGGTGAACCTCAACTTCGGCGCGTTCGTCAAGGCGGCGGGCACACCCGACGAGACGATCCGCGAGGGGACCGGCAAGGGATGGGTGCGTTACGGCGCGGTCACCGTCGCGGACATCGACTGGGACGGTGGCAACTACCGCACCTCACCCATGCTGCGCACCGACCTGCTGGGCGCACAAGGCGAGGACCCGTACCTGGCACTCCTGTACGGGCCCGAGACCTGGTCGGACCGCCCCAACCCGGTGAAGGAGGCGCTGGACCGCGTCTTCGACCCCGCCTTCACCGCCCTGCTGGCCGACCAGGGCGGCCCCGTCGCCGGGCAGCGCGGCCGGGACGGCACCTGGTGGCCGCAGGACCCCAGCCGGTCGGTGCCCGACCTGGTCAGGGAGGTCGCCTCCGTGCACGGGCTCGGCAAGGACGCGGCGGCCGTCTACCTCACCCTGCTGGCCATGCCCGATCCGACCGACCAGCACGTGGCCCGGTGGACCGGCTGGAAGGCGCCCCGGCTGAAGGCGGCCCGCGCCGAACTGGCCGCCAGCGACCTGGTGGTGGAGGCCCGGCGCCCGCGTGCCGGGCGGACGCTGTTCCTGCCGGGGGGCTGGGAGGCGCTGAAGGGCCCGCTCCGTCCCCTGGAGACGTGGAAGCTGCCGCTGCTCGGTCTGCCGGCGGAGGCGCAACCGGCGCTCGGTGTGATCGTCCCCCGGGAACCCGCGGCGGACCTCTACCGCAGGGCGTGGCAGCGGGCGCGGAGCGGCGACGCCCCACGCTGAGGTTTGGCCCGGCGCCGCCCGGACCGCCCCTGCCGTGCCGCCCCTGCCGTGCCGCGGCGGCACGGCAGGGGCGGTCCGGGCGGGGCGGGGCGGGCCGGGCGGGACGTGGCTGCGTCCGAGCCGTGCAGCGCGGGACCTACCGCCCGCCGCCCGTCACTCCGGCGCGGGCTGCTCCGCCGGGCCCTCCCCCAGCACGGGGTCCCCCACGAGCGGTGCATCGGCGGGCTCCGGCCGCCGACCCAGTGTCCGGTGGGCCGCCCACCAGCCGCCCGCCGAGAGCAGCGCCAGCCCGCCCAGCGAGATCCACAGCACCGGAGAGCGCGGATCGCTGAGCGAGCCGCCCACCCCCACGTACGCGAACGTCGCGGGCAGGATGCCGAGCGCCGTCGCCGCCAGGTACGGCGCGAACCGTACGCCGGTGACCCCGGCACCGTAGTTGACCAGGGCGAACGGGAACACCGGCACCAGCCGTACCACCAGCACGGCCCAGAACCCGCTGCGCGAGAGCCGTTCGTCCAGCCGGGCGAGCCGCCCGGAGCCCGCGAAGCGCGTCACCGCGCCACGGCCCAGCCGACGGGCGATGGCGAACGAGAGCGCCGCGCCCGCCGTGGCGCCGACCAGCACCGTCACCATGCCCAGCGGGATGCCGAACAGCACCCCGGCCGAGGCGGTCAGCAGCGAACCGGGCACGAACGCGGCCTGCGCGAGCGCGTAGAAGAGCGCGAAGACCAGCGGCGCCCAGAAGCCCAGCGAGCCGACCCAGTCGTTCAGCTCCGTCAGGGAGTCCTCGCCGTACGTCAGCGCCCACACGCCCATCCCGGCCACCAGCAGGAGCAGCAGCGCCAGGCGCAGCACGGCGGGCACCGACGCGCGGTTCATCCGGGCCTCCGCGCGGACGGCGCCCCGGCGGACGGCGCCCCGGCGGACGGCGCCCCGGCGGACGGCGCGCAGCCGCTCGTCGCCACGACCCGGCGCAGCGGCAGGGGCAGTTCCCGCCCCGGGCGCACCCACCGGGCGAGCGCCCGCTTGGCCGCGTCCGCGCGCCGCGGGGTCACCCCGGGCAGGTACAGCCCGTCGACCAGCCCGTCCGTGTCCTCGGCCGAGGTGAGCGTGAGCGTAAAGACCCGCCGCTCGTCGGCCCGTACGCGGAACCCCGCCCGCCGCAGCACCCGCCCGAGGCCGTCCCGGGCCTGGGGATTGGGCCACGGCTGGCTCCGCACCCCGAGCGCGCGCATCACCCGCACCCAACCCAGCAGCCCGGCGGCCCCCCGGACCGGCGCCCGCAGGGAGCCGGGGGCAGGCCCCGCACGGGCGGGCACCAGGGCGGCGAGGGTCCCGCCGGGACGCAGCACCCGCCGGACCTCGCCGAGCACCCGGGGCAGCGGCGTCAGCACCGGCAGGCACATCGAGGCGCAGACGGCGGCGGCGCCGCCCGTCGCCACCGGCAGCGCGTCGGCGCCGCCGCGCACCAGCGGGCCCCGCCCCAGGCGGGCGGCGGCGGCCAGTTCGCCCGCGGAGGAGTCCACGCCCACCCAGCGGGCGCCGGGCAGCAGGTCGCGGGTGGGCGCCGAACCGCAGGCCAGGTCCAGCACCGGTCCGGTCAGCGGGCGCAGCGGCTCGGCCAGCCAGGCGTACGGGGAGCCGCTGCCCGCGCCCGCGCCCGCGTCGCCGCCGCCCGGTCCGTCGCCGCCGCGGACCGTACCGCGGAGCAGCCGTTCGGTGATCCCGGGGCGGGCGTCGTGGTAACCGGCCAGGTAGCGGCGCCAGTCCTTCTCGTCCACCGGTACAGGCTCCTCACCCCGGACGTCCGTCGTCATCCGTACGGTACCCAGGGTCACCGGCCGCCGCCGCCCGGCGCGTACGCCGCCGCGACCTCCCCGACCTGCTCGTAGCCGGTGCGCAGCAGGAAGGTGGGGAGCCGCCCGTAGGACTTGGCGCCCAGGACGAAGAAGTCGGGCTCGGGGCTGCGCAGCGTGTCCAGGCCGGCGGGCGGCTGGGCCAGGCAGTCGCCGCCGGCGGCGCCGAGCAGCGTCGCGGAGAGGTTCATGGGGGCGCCGGTCGCGTAGCACTCGTGGACCTGGAGCTGGCGGTAGAGGCCGGCGTCGCCCGCGTAGCCGGTCAGCGCGAGGACGTGGTCCGCCCGTACGGTCTCCGGCCCGTCCGCGCCGCGCAGGGTGACGCGCACCGCCGCGCCCTCGGGGCGCAGCGCCTCCACCCGGCGGCCGGTCCGCACCGACACCCGCTCGTGCGCGCCCGAGGCCAGCGCGCGGGCGGTCTCGGCGAGGTGTCGGCGGCCGGGCAGCGGGTCGCCGGGGACGGCGCCCCAGTCGGGGTCCGGGTCGCGCACGACCCACTCCAGCCGGGTGCCGGGCAGCGCGGCGAGGTCGCGGGCGGCCGTCTGGGCGGACTTCCCGGCCCCGACGAGCAGCACCGTGCCCGCCCAGTGGTCCGCGTCCGCAGCCGCGTCCCCGAACGGCGGGAGGGTGCGCACGACGCGCGCGCCGAGGGCGCGTTCGCCGGGGGCGGGGATGCCGCCGTCGCCGAGGGAGTTGGGGTGGGCGTAGCTGCCGGTGCAGTCGAGTACGAGGTCCGCCCGCGCGGTGTGTTCGCCGTCCGGGCCCTCCAGCAGCAGCCGGAAGGGGGCGGTGGCGCGGGCGCCGGTGCCGATCTCCTCGTGTTTGAGGAAACCGGCGCGGGAGACGGCCGCCACCCGGGTGTCCAGGCGGAGGCGGTCGGCGAGGGCGGGCAGCCGGGCGAGGGGGTCCAGGAGCCGGGCGGCCAGCTCGTGGCCGGTGGGGGTGTCGGCGTCAGGCGGCAGGGCGTGGCCCGCGCCCGCGAGGGCGGCGCGCATCCGGGGGGAGACGTTCAGCTCCCAGGGGGTGAACAGGCGTACGTGGCCCCAGTCGCGCACGTGCGCGGCGACGGCGGGCCCGGCCTCGTACAGGGTGAAGGGCAGGCCCGCCGCGGAACAGGCGAGGGCGGCGTCCAGACCGACGGGGCCCGCGCCCAGGATCGCCACCTCCACGGATTCTCCGGTCATGGTGAACTCCCTCTCGCTACGGGTCGGTCGGCAGCCTCTCAGACGGCGCAGTGCACGGGCCGGGGCAGGCTGCCGTCGGTGAGGCGGGCGGCGAAGAACCGCTCGGCGACCAGCTGTTTGCCCCGCTCCAGCGAGGTGCCGGGAGGGGCGAGCAGCATGTCGGGGCTGGTGATGACGTCCGCGCCGGCGGGGTGCCAGTGCAGGCCGTCGGCGGAGGCGGTCAGTTCGGGCACGCTGCTGTCCTCGCCGATCTCCATCCCCTCCGCCGACAGGCCGCGCCGCAGCATGGGCCGTACGGCGAAGTGGTCCGGGGGGAGGCCGAGTCCGGCCAGGAGGGCGGCGACGGCGGGGATCTCCGGGCCGTTCTCCGCCGTCTCGGTGAGGGCGACGCGCGGGGGCAGGCCCAGGCCGATCAGCTCGCGGATGCCGTCCACGGTGCGCGCCCAGGAGCCCGCGCCGCGGTGCCGGTCGTGGGTGGCGGCGGTGGCGCCGTCCAGGGAGGTCTGGAGGGTGAGGCCGCGCCCGGCCAGCTCCGCGAGCCCGGCGGCGCGACGGCCGCGCAGCAGCATGGCGTTGGTCAGCACGACGGTGGGCAGCCGGGCGCTGGCGTGGTCGAGCAGTTCGATGATGCCGGGGTGCAGGAAGGGCTCGCCGCCGGTGAGGTAGAGGTCGGTGAACCCGGCGGCGACGGCCTCGTCGAGGAGGCCGTGGAAGGTGTCGAGGGGGAGGGTGCGCGGTGCGGCGGCGGGGGAGGAGGCGACGGCGCAGTAGTCGCAGGCCAGGTTGCAGTGGAAGTTGGTGTAGAGCCACAGCCGGGACGGGAAGTAGGCGGTGCCGAACAGCGGGACCACCGGGCGCTCCGGCTCCGGCTCCGGCTCCGCCGCCGCCCTCCCGCCCGAGGCGCCGCCGCCCGGGGCGCCGCCGGGCGCGGACGGCGTCGGGCCCCACCCGTCCTCCGCCGGGCGGAACCCCGTCGGCAGCGTGCTGCGGTAGAGCTGGAAGCGCCCGCGGGAGCGCTCGGCGGGCGGCAGGATCTCCAGGCAGGTGGTCCACCAGCCGGTCTCGATCGTCTCCGCGAAGATGCCGGGCAGCCCGGCCGCGCGCATGGAGTCGGCCTGCGCCCGCCAGTCGTACGCCAGCGGGACCAGCTCGGCCCGCGCCTCGCCCTCCGCGAGGTCGAGCACGGCGTACCACACCTCGCGCCGCCCGTCGTTGGCCGGTTTGCCGAGCACGCCGACGTTGACCACCAGCGTGCCGTCGATCCGGCGCTGCCAGGGCAGGCCGCTGTGGGTGCACAGGACGACGCCGGCGCCGCTGGCCCGGACGCGCAGCCGGTGCTCCTCCTCGTCCAGCGACTCCCACCAGAAGTCGTTGAGCGCCAGGGTGGAGCCGTGCACCATGTGCACGTCCACGCCCGCGAGCACCTCCCGGCGTTCGGTGGGCAGCGTCCCCATCCAGGCGGCGAACTCGCGGCTGGTGGTGGCCAGGGTGTGGTCGTAGACGAGCTGGGCGTACTCGTTGTCCTTGGGGTCGCGGTAGCCGCAGCCGCAGTCGGTGTCGCCGCGGGCGAGGGCGACGTCGTAGTTGCCCGCCACGCACTCGACGGCGGGGCCGCCGCCACCTTTCCCGGTCCCGGTCCCAGTCCCGGCCCCGGCCCCGGCCCCGGCCCCGGCCCCGGTCAGGATCGGCCAGAGGGCGTCGACCTCGGCGCCGAAGCCGCCGAGGTCACCCAGGCAGTACAGCCGCTCGCAGCCACGGCCGCGCGCGTCCTCCACGAAGGCCCGCAACGCGTAGGGGTTGCCGTAGGGGCCGCCGCACACCGCGATCCGCATCGTCTCTCCAGGTCGTCGGAAAAGGGGTGGCTCAAGTGGCTTCAGCAGCGCGGTCGGTGCGGTCGGTACGGTCGGTACGGCTGGTGCGGGCGGCACGCAGGGTGGGGCCCGCCGCGTACCGGCGCCGGATGCGCTCCGGGTCGACGCCGAGGAAGTAGAGCACCTTGAGGTACTGCATGAACGCGATCATGCGCCACGTCCCGTGCTGGACGAGGCGCCGGGCGGAGGCCGTCGAGGTCGCAGGCAGCAGGAGAAGCCGCCCGCGCCGGTGCAGCCGCCGCGACATCTCCAGGTCCTCCATGATGGCCAGCGGCGGGAAGCCGCCCAGCTCCTCGAAGGCCGTACGGCGTACGAACATCGCCTGGTCGCCGAAGACGTGGTGCAGCCTGCGGGCGCGGGCGTTGGAGGCACGGGCGAGGTAGTCCAGCGCGGGGGAGCGGCGGTCGAAGCGCAGCGTGAGCCCGCCGCCGACGACCCGGGGGTCGGTCAGGCAGGCGCGGATCTGGCCCAGCGCGGCCGGGTCCACGGCCGTGTCGGCGTGCACGAACCACAGCACCTCACCGCCGCACTCCCGGGCGCCCGCGTTCATCTGCGCGGCCCGGCCCCGGGGCGCGTGCACCACGGTGGCCCAGGGCGCGGCCAGTTCGGCCGTACCGTCGTCGCTGCCGCCGTCGACGACGAGCAGTTCGCAGCCGGGGAAGTCCCGGCGCAGGCGCCGCAGGGCCGTCTCGACGGTGGCCGCCTCGTTCAGCACGGGCACGACGATCGAGACCGTACGCGCTCCCCCCGCGCCGCTCATGAACCGAAGCGGTGCACGAACCCGGCCGCCTCCGCACCGCCGTCCAACTCCGGCAGCGCCCGCTCGGCCAGCGCGGCGAAGACCCCGGTGCTCGCCGCCACCCGCTCCAGCAGGGCCGCCACCGGCTCCGGCTCGGCGGCGACGCCGTTCGCGTAGTCCGTCACGAAGCCGACCAGCGCCATCGGCAGCTCCCGCTCGCCCGCCAGGACGACCTCCGGGCCCGCCGTCTGGCTCACGGCGGTGACCCCCGCCTGCGCCAGCGCCCGTATCTCGCTGCGGGTGTTGAAGCGCGGCCCGTCCACATGCCCGTACGTGCCCCGCTCCAGGACGGGGACGCCGGTGTGCGGGGCGGCGGCGAGCAGCGCCTGGCGGAGCGTGCCGCTGAAGGGGCGGTCGAAGATCCAGTGCCCCCGCCCGGGCTCCCCCGGAGCGTCGTACCAGGTGCACGGGCCGCCGTCGGGCAGCCGGTTGGCGGGGAAGTGCAGATCGTCGAAGACGACCAGCGAGCCCGGCTCGGCGGCCGGGTCGGCGGCGCCGCACACCGTGAACGAGATCAGCGCCTCCACCCCGCACGCGAGCAGCGCGGCGAGGTTCGCCTTGTGCGCGACCTGGTGGGACAGCCGGTGGTGCCCCTCGCCGTGCCGCGAGAGGTGGACGACCTCCGTGTCCTTGACGCGGCCCTCGGTGAGGGTCGCGGTGCCGTGCTCCGTCCGCACCTGGCGGCGCTCCTGCCCGGCGGCGTACGGCCAGGTGTAGCTGCCGGAGCCGGTGATGATGCCTACGCGCATGCGCTTCCTCCCACGATCGGTCCTCCCACGGTCCCTCCACCCACGATCGGTCCACCGGCGGTCACCCCTGCGGTCGCCGCCGGTCCTCCACCACGAGCGGCAGCAGCCTGCGCAGCGCCGCGTTCTCCCCCGGGTCCAGCACCGCGTGCTGCACGCACGCGGGCACCAGCGTGCCGTCCTCCGGGTGCGCCATGGCGTAGTGGCAGGCGGCCAGCCGCTCCTGCGTCGCGCGCAGCTCCGGCTCCCGCGCCCGCTCGCCGCGCCGCGTCAGCTCCCAGGCGGGCGCGACCTGCGCCGCGTCCATGAACTGGTGCATCACGAAGGTGACCGGCCGGACCCGGAAGCCGTGCCGCACCAGCCGCCGCAGGCCCACCCGCCGCACCGTACGGCCCAGCCAGCCCAGCGTGACCGGCACCGTACCCGGATGGCGCGCCGCCACCCGCGCCAGCCGAGCGGCGAGCAGGAGGGGCGGCGTGCCCGTGAAGACCGTCCGGCCGAAGCGGCGGAAGAAAGTGTCGCGCACGGCCAGGTCGCGGCGGTCCGCGCCGTCGAGCACGGGATACCAGCGCTCGCCCACGTAGAAGCCGTACGCCGTGCGGTTGCAGCGCACGTCGCCGTGCTCGAACACCCGGTGGTCCAGCGGCGTACCGGCCCCGCGGCCGATCTCGGCCCACACCGCGTCCGGCGTCGCCTCGCGGTACCCCTCGCGCCAGCGGCGCTCGTCGCCCAGGAAGGCCGCGGGCTGGAAGGAGAACATGCCGTAGCCCATCGCGTGGCAGTCCCGGATGACGTCGGCGACCTCGCCGAGGTTGCCGGGGGTGACCGTCATGTTGTGGGCAAGGAAGTACCGCACGCCGTGCTCGCGCCGCAGCCGGGCGAACATGGCGGCGAAGCGCCTGCGGTACGGCGTCAGCGCCCGCTCGTCGGCGGGCCGTTCGACGCCGCGCCGCCCGTACATGAACCGGTCGAAGTGCGCGGCGAACGAGAGCCGGTCGAAGCGGCGCACGCCGTCCGGGCCGAGGGCCAGCGCGGTGAGGTAGGCGTAGTCGAAGTCGCCGTGGGTGAAGCTCATCGGCTCCCGGCCGTGCTCCCGCATCACGGCGAGCGCGGCGGCGTGGTCGTCCGGCGCGAGCAGGCTCACCTCGCCGCCGATGAGCTGGGCGTGCGCCCGGGGGCCGCGCAGCCTGCGCAGCAGGCGCAGCTGGGCGGTGACCTGCTCCAGGGTGTGGCGGCCGTCCACCCGCACCCGGTTGGCGTCCCGCGAGTGGTAGCAGGGGGTGCACTTCAGGTCGCAGCGGGGGAAGACGCCGTGCGTGCCCTCGCAGCCCACCGCGTGCCGCCCCAGCACCTGGCCGGGCGTCCGCGCGGCCTCCGGCAGTTCCGCCCAGCGGCGCGCCAGCACCTCCGCCAGCTCCGGGTCCTCGGGGCGGGTGACGCGGGCGAGGGTGCGCAGCGGGGCGCTCAGCGCGGCGCCCAGCCGCGCCAACGGGGCGGTTGCGGGGGCGGCGCCGGTGCCGCTGCCTGTGCCGGTTCGGTGGGTCATCGTCACACCCTCCCCCCTCCCCCAGCCGGACGGACGGCGCGACGCAGCCCCAGCAGCGCCCCGGTCACCCGCCGGGCGCCCGGCGCGTCAAGGCGCCGCCGCACCTCACCGAGCGCGGCGTGCCACGCCCCGTCGGCGTAGCTGGGGTAGGGATGGACCGTCCCCGCGTAGCGCGACGCCTTCCACCCCAGGCGTACGGCGGCCGCCAGGTGCGCCAGCGTCTCCCCGGCGCGCGGCGCCACCACCGTCGCCCCCACGATCCGGCCGCGCGGGCCCAGCACGAGCCGGGTGAAGCCGTCCGTACGGCCGTCGGCGAGCGCCCGGTCGACGCGGTCGTGCGCGACGGTGTGCACCCGCACCCCCTCGCCGTAACGCTCGCGGGCCCGTGCGAGCGTCAGCCCCACCCGGCCGACCTCGGGATCGGTGAACGTCACCTGCGGCACCGCCCCGTAGTCGACCGGCCGCCGCACGCCCAGCAGCGCGTCCGCCGCCGCCGACGCGCCCTGCACCCCGGCAAGGTGGGTGAGGGCGGAGAGCGCCGTGACGTCCCCGGCCGCGTACACCCGCGGGTTCGTACTGCGCAGCCGCCGGTCCACCCGGACCCGGCCCCGCGCGTCGAGCGCCACCCCGGCCGCCGCACAGCCCAGCCCCTCGGTACGGGCCCGCCGCCCGGTGACCGCGAGCAGCGCGTCGTACGCGACGGACTCCCCGGCCTGTTCCCCCGCGCCCGCGCCCCGCCGCACCCGCACCACGCCAGCGCCGGCCGCGCGGCCCGCGCCGCCCTCCGCAGCACCGCCCTCGACCCCGGCCGCGCGCCACCCCGTCCGCACCCGGACGCCCTCGGCCGCCAGCCGCTCCCGCACCAGCTCCGACGCCTCCGGCTCCTCGTCCGGCAGCAGCCGCTCCCGCAGCTCCAGCAGCGTGACCCGCGAGCCGAGGCGGGCGAACGCCTGCCCCAGCTCGCAGCCCGTCGGCCCGCCGCCCAACACCACCAGCCGGGCGGGCAGTTCGGCCAGCTCCCAGACGGTGTCGCTCGTCAGCGGCCCGGCTTCGGCCAGGCCGGGGACCGAGGCCGGGGCGGGCGCCGAACCGGTGGCGATCAGCGCGTACCGGAAGGCGATCTCCCGCGTACCGGCCCGCAGCGTGCGCGGCCCCGTGAAGACGGCGGCGCCCTCGGCCACCTCCACGCCCGCCGACCGCAGGGACTCGGCCGAGTCGTGCGGCTCGATCGCCCCGATCGCCTCCCTGACGTGCGCCATCGCCCGCCCGAGGTCGGCGGGCCCGCCGGGCGCCGGGGAGAGCCCCCAGCGCGCCGCGTCCCGGGCCGCCCGCACCTGCCCGGCCACGTGCAGCAGCGCCTTGCTGGGCACACAGCCCGTCCACAGGCAGTCCCCGCCCAGGCGCCCGCGCTCGACCAGCAGCGTCCGCGCCCCCAGCCGCCCCGCCGTACGGGCGGCCGTCAGCCCTGCGCTGCCGCCGCCGATCACCACCAGGTCGTACGGGCTCATGGGCCGTTTGCCGCCTTCCCTCCGGATGCGCGGGTTGTCATGCTTGCCGGAGAACGGACGCCGGACGGCGGCGGTTCCCCGGGCGCCCGGGCAACGACCCACCGAGAGGATCGAGATGGCCACCGCTTCATCCGGCACCACGGAGCCCGGCAGCACGGCGTCCACCAGCGCGGAGCCCCGCTTCGTCGAGGAGAGCGTCCGCGACTACTACGGCAAGGTGCTCCGCTCCTCCGCCGACCTGCGGACCTCGGCCTGCTGCACGGCCGAGGCGCCCCCGCCGCACCTCGCCGGGGCCCTCGCCCAGGTGCACGAGGAGGTCAAGGACCGCTTCTACGGGTGCGGCACCCCCATCCCGTCGGCGCTGGACGGCATCACCGTGCTGGACCTGGGCTGCGGCAGCGGGCGCGACGCCTACGTGCTCGCGCAGCTGGTCGGCGAGCGCGGCCGGGTCATCGGCGTCGACATGACCGAGGAGCAGCTCGCGGTGGCCACCCGCCACCAGGACTGGCACGCCCAGCGCTTCGGGTACGCCAACGTCGAGTTCCGCCAGGGCTACATCGAGGACCTGCGCGGCGCCGGGATCGAGGACGCCTCGGTGGACCTGGTCGTCTCCAACTGCGTGCTCAACCTCTCCCCCGACAAGCCGCGCGTCCTCCGGGAGATCTTCCGGGTGCTCAGGCCGGGCGGCGAGCTGTACTTCTCCGACGTCTTCGCCGACCGGCGCCTGCCCGCCGCGCTGCGCGAGGACCCGCTGCTGCTCGGCGAGTGCCTGGGCGGCGCCCTCTACACCGAGGACTTCCGCCGCATCCTGGACGGCTCCGGCTGCGCGGACGCCCGTACGGTCGCCGAGACTCCGGTGACGCTCGACGACCCGGTGGTGGCGCGCAAGGCGGGCTTCGCCGCGTTCACCTCCCGTACCGTGCGGGCCTTCAAGCTGCCGCTGGAGGACCGCTGCGAGGACTACGGACAAGTCGCGGTCTACCACGGCTCGCTCCCGGAACACCCGCACGCCTTCGACCTGGACGACCACCACCGCTTCCCCACCGGGAAGCCCGCACTGGTCTGCGGCAACACCGCCGACATGCTCAGCGCCACCCGCTACGCGGAGCACTTCGAGGTCACGGGCGGCAAGACCACCCACCACGGCGCGTTCCCCTGCGCCGCCCCGGGCATGCCCGCGGCGGCGGGCACGGCCTCCCCGGGGGCGGCCTGCTGCTGACGGCGGGTGCGAATGGGCCGGCGGCCTGACCTCAAGGACCCGGCCGGAGCCACGGGTTGCTCCGGCAGACAGGCAGCGGCATCTCCCGGGAGGACGCGAGGAGGTGAGCAGGAACGGGGAAGCGTCACCGCGACGTCACGCAACGCGATGTCCCGTGCACGGCCCGTCCAGCGCGCGGGCGTCGGGGGCGTGAGGGGTGGGAGTGATCTCACCCGCGGGGCGGGCGCTCGCCGACCCCAGGTAAAAAAACTTCAGGCCCCGACCAAAACTGCTGGCCAGGACCTGAAGATCGCTGTGCGCGAGGGGGGAGTTGAACCCCCACGCCCTTTCGGGCACTGGAACCTGAATCCAGCGCGTCTGCCTATTCCGCCACCCGCGCAATGGGTGCTTCCCCGGACTCCGGAGAAGGGCACTTGCCGGTCGGCGCCCGCTTGGGTGGTGGGTGCCTGCCGACATCCAGAAGATTAGCACGCTGTCCGAGGTGCCTTCACCTTGATATCGGCACGCCCCCGGCGTGCTCTGAGGGACACTGGGGAGCGAACCGATCCCCTGGCCGCCGTGCACCGGTCGTCGGGGGCACCGGCCGACCCCCGTGATCCGTGCGAGGGTGTGAGGGGTGACACTCGAGGGCGGGAGCGCCCCGGGGAACCGCCGCTTCCGCCCGCGCGTGGATACGATCAGTAGGACCGGCCGGTACCGGCGGTGCGGCCTGCGCGCGTTCGGCCACACTGGAGCGGCAACCGCCGCATGGGAGCGGCGGCCATCTGGGAAGGAGGTGCACCGTGGGAGTTCTGAAGCGTTTCGAGCAGCGGCTCGAGGGTCTCGTCAACGGCACCTTCGCCAAGGTGTTCAAGTCCGAGGTGCAGCCGGTCGAGATCGCCGGCGCACTCCAGCGCGAATGTGACAACAACGCCACAATCTGGAACCGCGAGCGGACCGTCGTGCCCAACGACTTCATCGTCGAGCTGAGCACCCCCGACTTCGACCGCCTCAGCCCGTACTCGGGCCAGCTCGGCGACGAGTTGTCCAGCATGGTGCGCGACTACGCCAAGCAGCAGCGGTACACCTTCATGGGACCGATCAAGGTCCATCTGGAGAAGGCCGAGGACCTGGACACCGGGCTCTACCGGGTGCGCAGCCGCACCCTCGCCTCCAGCACCTCGCAGCCGCAGCGCGGCGGCCCCTCCGGTGCGGCGGGCCCGCCGCCCGGCGGTCCGCCCGGTCCCTCCGGCGCGGGCAACGCGGGTGGTCAGGGCGGCTTCCCGGCCCGGCCTGCGGGCGCGCCGCCCCCCATGCCGTCGTCCGCGCCGTCCGCCGCCCCCTCGTACGCCCCCGGCGCCGGGGGTCCGCTGCCGCGTGCCGAGACGCGGCGCTGGATCGAGATCAACGGCAACCGCCACCAGATCTCCGGCGCGACCCTCGTGCTGGGCCGGAGCACCGAGGCCGACGTGCGCGTCGACGACCCCGGAGTCTCCCGCCGGCACTGCGAGATCCGTGCCGGAAACCCGCCCTCGATCCAGGATCTGGGGTCGACCAACGGCATCGTGGTAGACGGACAGCACACCACTCGCGCTACGCTCCGCGACGGCTCACGGATCGTCGTGGGCAGTACCACGATCATTTACCGGCAAGCCGAAGGGTGAAGCGGGGGCAATGTCAGAGCTGACCCTGACGGTCATGCGGTTGGGTTTTCTCGCCGTACTGTGGCTGTTCGTCATCGTCGCGGTCCAGGTCATCCGGAGTGACCTGTTCGGCACCCGGGTGACCCAGCGCGCCGCGCGGCGCAACGACTCCCGGCCGCCGCGGCAGCAGCCGCAACCGCAGCGCCAGCAGCAGCAGCCGCCGCCGCAGTCCGGTCGCCGCGGTCGCGGCGGCCGCGGGGCGCCGACCAAGCTGGTGGTCTCCGAGGGCTCGCTCACCGGCACGACCGTCGCCCTCCAGGGCCAGACGATCAGCCTGGGCCGCGCGCACGACTCCACGATCGTGCTGGACGACGACTACGCGTCGAGCAAGCATGCCAGGATCTACCCGGACCGGGACGGCACGTGGATCGTCGAGGACCTGGGGTCCACGAACGGCACCTACCTCGACCGGACCCGACTCACCACACCGACGCCGATTCCGCCCGGAGCGCCGATCCGTATCGGCAAGACGGTCATCGAGCTGCGGAAATAGACAGGCCGAAGACATGACGACCGGAGGGTGGGCACCGTGCGGATGTACCCGGAGCCGACGGGCGAGGTGCGCATGAGTCTGTCACTGCGCTTCGCCGCCGGATCGCACGACGGCATGATCCGCGAGCACAACGAGGACTCGGGCTACGCCGGTCCCCGGCTGCTCGCCGTCGCCGACGGGATGGGCGGCCAGGCGGCCGGTGAGGTCGCCAGCTCGGAGGTGATCTCGACCATCGTGCAGCTGGACGAGGACATCCCCGGCTCCGACCTCCTGACCGCGCTCGGCAACGCCGTGCAGCGCGCCAACGACCAGTTGCGCGTCATGGTCGAGGAGGACCCGCAGCTGGAGGGCATGGGCACGACGCTCACCGCCCTGCTGTGGACGGGCGCCCGCCTCGGCCTGGTGCACGTCGGCGACTCGCGGGCGTACCTCCTGCGGGACGGCCAGCTCAGCCAGATCACCCAGGACCACACCTGGGTCCAACGGCTGGTCGACGAGGGCCGGATCACCGAGGAGGAGGCCACCACCCACCCGCAGCGCTCCCTGCTGATGCGCGCGCTGGGCAGCGGCGACCACGTCGAACCCGACCTGTCCATCCGGGAGGTGCGGGCCGGGGACCGCTATCTGCTGTGCTCCGACGGCCTCTCCGGTGTCGTCTCGCACCAGACGATGGAGGAGACCCTCGCCAGCTACCAGGGCCCGCACGAGACGGTGCAGGATCTGATCCAACTGGCGCTGCGCGGCGGCGGTCCCGACAACATCACGTGCATCATCGCCGACGTCCTGGACGTGGACGGCAACGACACCCTGGCCGAGCAGCTCAACGACACCCCGGTCATCGTGGGCGCCGTCGCGGAGAACCAGCACCAGCTCGGCGGCGACGCCCAGACGCCCGCCTCGCGCGCGGCGGAGCTGGGCCGCCAGGTGCCCCCGCAGCCCTCCGGCGGCGCACCGCCCGCCGAGGGCTTCGGCCCGCCCGGCAGCGGCACCGGCCCGGCGGCAGCGCCGCCGTCCGGCACCTTCGGGGCGTACGACGAGGGCGACTTCGCCAAGTCGCCGGGCGGGCGCGGCAAGTGGGTCAAGCGCTCGCTGCTGATCGCGCTGGCGCTGGCGGTCGCGGGCGGCGGTCTGTACGGCGGGTACCGCTGGACGCAGACGCAGTACTACGTCGGCGCCAAGGACGACCACGTCGCGCTGTACCAGGGCATCAACCAGGAGTTGGCCGGCCTGAGCCTGAGCGACGTCGAAGAGGACTACGCGCAGATCGAACTCAAGTACCTGCCGCTCCAGCAGCGGGACCGCGTCGAGGACACCATCGCCTACGACAGCCTCGAGCAGGCCCGCGAGAGGATCGGCGAGCTGCGCGCGCAGGCCGCGGTGTGCAAGATCGTCGCGACGCTTCCGAAGCCGTCCGGGGACGGCGACAAGGGCGGCAAGGACAGCGGTGACAAGGGCGGCCCGGACAAGGACGGCCAGCAGAAGCCGGGCGAGAGCGGCGGCGCGGGCGCCGGCGACCAGGCCGCTCTGCGCGCCGACGACAACAGCAAGAGTTCCGGCTCTCCGACTCCCGGCCCCCGGCTTTCGGAAGAACAGCGCGAGCTCGCCAAAGAGTGCACCGCACCGTAGGGGGCCGCAGTCACGATGAGCAGTAACGTCAACATCAACACCGGCAGCAACACCACGGTCTCGCCCGGCGGTCTGCCGAGCCGCCGCAACACCGAGCTGGCGATGCTCGTCTTCGCCGTGCTCATCCCGGTGTTCGCCTACGCCAACGTCGGGCTCGCCAAGGAGGGCGAACTGCCCGCGGGCATGCTCGGCTACGGCCTCGGCCTCGGCCTGCTCGCCGCCGTCGGCCACCTGGTCGTACGCCGCTGGGCGCCGTACGCCGACCCGCTGATGCTGCCCATCTCCACGCTGCTCAACGGCCTGGGGCTGGTGCTGATCTGGCGGCTCGACCAGGAGCCGTCCATCACCACGGCGGCGGGCGGCGGTGCGCTGGCGCCCGGTCAGCTGATGTGGTCGACGCTGGGCGTGGCGCTCTTCCTCGGCGTCCTCATCCTCCTGAAGGACCACCGCGTCCTCCAGCGCTACACCTACATCTCGATGGTCGTGGCGCTGGTCCTGCTGATCCTGCCGATCTTCTTCCCGGCCCGGAACGGCGCCCGGATCTGGATCACCCTGCCGGGCATCGGCTCGCTCCAGCCCGGCGAGTTCGCGAAGATCATCATCGCCGTCTTCTTCGCGGGCTACCTGATGGTCAAGCGGGACGCGCTCGCGCTCGCCAGCCGCCGCTTCATGGGCCTCTACCTGCCGCGTGGCCGCGACCTGGGGCCGATCCTGGCCATCTGGGCGCTCAGCCTGATGATCCTGATCTTCGAGACCGACCTGGGCACCTCGCTGCTCTTCTTCGGCCTCTTCGTGATCATGCTGTACGTGGCGACGGAGCGCACCAGCTGGGTCGTCTTCGGCCTGCTGCTGAGCGCCGCCGGCGCCGTCGCCGTCGCCTCGACCGCGAGCCACGTGGAGACCCGGGTCAACAACTGGCTCAACCCGCTCGCCAACGAGAACGGCGGCGTCACCGAGACCGCGCAGGCCATGTTCTCCTTCGGCTCCGGCGGCATGCTCGGCTCCGGTCTGGGCCAGGGCTTCTCGCGGCTGATCGGCGGCATCGCCCCCAAGAGCGACTACATCCTGGCCACCGTCGGCGAAGAGCTGGGCCTGACCGGCCTGATGGCGATCCTGGTGCTCTACGGCCTGCTCATCGAGCGCGGCCTGCGTACCTCGCTGGCCGCGCGCGACCCGTTCGGCAAGCTGCTGGCCGTCGGCCTCTCCGGCGCGTTCGCGCTCCAGGTGTTCGTGGTCGCCGGCGGCGTCACCGGTCTGATCCCGCTGACCGGCATGACGATGCCCTTCCTGGCGCAGGGCGGCTCGTCCGTCATCGCCAACTGGGCACTTATCGCCATCCTGCTGCGCATCAGCGACACTGCCCGCAGGCCGGCCCCCGCCCCGGCTCCGTCCCCTGACGCCGAGATGACCCAGGTGGTCCGACCGTGAACAAGCCCCTCCGCAGGGTCTCGATCTTCTGCGGCCTGCTCATCCTGGCGCTGATCGCCCGTGTCAACTGGGTCCAGTTCGTGCAGGCCGACGAGCTGGCCAAGCACGAGGACAACCGCCGCGTCAAGATCGACCGCTACGCCCAGCCGCGCGGCAACATCCTCACCAGCGACGGCAAGGCGATCACCGGGTCCAAGGAGACCGGCGGCCGCGACTTCAAGTACAAGCGCACGTTCAAGAACGGCAAGCTGTGGGCGCCGGTCACCGGCTACTCCTCGCAGGCGTTCGGCGCGAACCAGTTGGAGAGCCTCTACGACGGCATCCTCACCGGCGACGATGACCGGCTGTTCTTCAACCGCACCATCGACATGCTGACCGGCAAGCCGCAGAAGGGCGGCAACGTCGTCACGACGCTCAACTCGAAGGCACAGAAGGCCGCGTACGAGGGGCTCGGCGACAAGAAGGGCGCCGTCGCCGCGATAGACCCGGAGTCCGGCGCCATCCTCGCCCTGGCGACGACCCCGTCGTACGACCCGTCCAGCTTCGCGGGCGACAGCGACAAGGACGCGAAGGCGTGGAAGTCGCTCGACAAGAAGCAGAACCCGGATGACCCGATGCTCAACCGGGCGCTGCGCCAGACCTACCCGCCCGGCTCCACCTTCAAGCTGGTCACCGCGGCGGCGGCGCTGGAGAGCGGCGACTACGACCTGGACGGCAAGACCAACTCCCCAGTGCCCTACCGGCTGCCGCAGTCGACCACCGACCTGGGCAACGACGGCGACAACCCCGCGTGCAAGAACGCCTCGATCCGGGTGGCCATGCAGTGGTCCTGCAACACCGTCTTCGCCAAGATCAGCGATGAGCTGGGCAACGAGAAGATGAAGGAGACGGCCGAGAAGTTCGGTTACGGCGAGAAGGAGCTGGACGTCCCCGTGCGCGCCGCGGAGAGCGTCTACCCGGAGGACAACCGGCCGCAGAACGCCATCGCGGGCATCGGCCAGGCCAGCAACCGCGCCACCCCGCTGGAGGTCGCGATGTTCGCCTCCGCCATCGCCAACGACGGCAAGCTGATGAAGCCGTACATGGTCGACAAACTCGTCGCGCCCAACCTCAACGTCGTCGAGCAGACCAAGCCCCAGGAGATGGGCGAGCCGGTCTCCTCGGAGACCGCGCAGAAGCTCCAGGAGGCGATGGAGACGGTCGTCAAGGACGGCACCGGAACCACGGCCCAGATTCCCAACGTCACAGTCGGCGGAAAGACCGGTACCGCGCAGCACGGCGAGAACAACGACAAGAACCCGTATGCCTGGTTCGTCTCGTACGCCAAGACCGACGACGGCTCGTCGCCGGTCGCGGTCGCCGTCGTGATCGAGAGTTCGAGCACCTCCCGCGACGAGATCGCGGGCAGCAAGCTCGCGGCCCCGGTCGCGGTGGACGTGATGAAGGCCATCCTCGACGAGAAGAAGCAGTGAGACGTGCCGGCGGTGGCGGGCGGTCGGCGCTCTGTCGGGGGTGACCGCTGTCACTCCGCCCCCGCGCTGCGAGGCACGCGGGCCGGGTACGGTAACGCCTGGTGCACGATGGCCGGTGGACGAGCGAGCGCCGGGAGCCCGCTGGCTATCGTGGACCCGGTCGTAAGCCGAGCAGCACACCGTCGGCCCGCACGCCAGGTGCGGCCCGGACGTACGGAGAGGGCTGGAGACTATGGAAGAGCCGCGTCGCCTCGGCGGCCGGTACGAGCTGGGGTCGGTGCTCGGCCGTGGTGGCATGGCCGAGGTGTACCTCGCTCATGACACGCGTCTGGGTCGCACCGTCGCGGTCAAGACGCTCCGGGTCGACCTCGCGCGCGACCCCTCGTTCCAGGCCCGCTTCCGTCGCGAAGCCCAGTCCGCCGCCTCCCTCAACCACCCGGCGATCGTCGCGGTCTACGACACCGGTGAGGACTATGTCGACCAGGTCTCCATCCCGTACATCGTGATGGAGTACGTGGACGGCTCGACCCTCCGGGAGCTGCTCCACTCCGGCCGCAAGCTGCTGCCCGAGCGCTCCCTGGAGATGTGCGTCGGCATCCTCCAGGCGCTGGAGTACTCGCACCGCAACGGCATCGTGCACCGGGACATCAAGCCCGCCAACGTCATGCTCACGCGCGGCAGCCAGGTCAAGGTCATGGACTTCGGCATCGCCCGCGCGATGGGCGACTCCGGCATGACGATGACGCAGACCTCGTCCGTCATCGGCACCGCGCAGTACCTCTCGCCCGAGCAGGCCAAGGGCGAGTCCGTGGACGCGCGCTCCGACCTCTACTCCACCGGCTGCCTGATCTACGAACTCCTCACCGTGCGGCCCCCGTTCATCGGTGACTCACCGGTCGCGGTGGCCTACCAGCACGTACGGGAGGAGCCGCAGCCGCCCAGCGCCTTCGACCCCGAGATCACGCCCGAGATGGACGCGATCGTCCTCAAGGCGCTGGTGAAGGACCCGGACTACCGCTACCAGAGCGCGGACGAGATGCGCGCCGACATCGAGGCGTGCCTCGACGGCCAGCCGGTCGCCGCGGCAGCCGCGATGGGCGCCGCCGGTTACGCGGGGTACGGCGGCTATCCGGAGGACACCCCCACCACGGCGCTGCGCGCGCAGGACCAGCACACCTCGATGCTGCCGCCCGTCCGCGACGACGACGGCGGCATGTACGACGACGACGGCCGCGGCCGTCGCCGGGAGCCGCGCAAGGGGCACACCTCCACCATCCTGCTCGTGATCGCGCTCGTCCTGGTGCTGGTAGGCGCGATCTTCATCGGGCAGGCGCTGTTCGGCGGCAAGGACAAGGAGGCGGGCAGCGTGCCGGTGCCCGCGCTCGCGGGCAAGACCTTCCAGGAGGCGGAGACGCTCGCCGACAACGGCGGCTTCGAGCTCCAGAAGGGCCAGAGCAAGCACTGCAAGCAGAAGAAGGACACCATCTGCTCGAGCGACCCGGCCTCGGGTGAGGAGATCGAGCGGGGCGACACCGTCACGGTGACGATGTCCAAGGGCGCCGCGGCGATCGAGGTGCCGGACGTCGAGGGCGACAACTTCGAGGGCGGCAAGCAGCAGCTGGAGGAGAAGGGCTTCAAGGTCAAGAAGACGACCGCGGAGTCCGAGGAGGCCCCCGGCACCGTCATCGAGCAGGACCCGGCGGGCGGCTCGAAGGCCCAGCGCGGAGCCGAGATCACGCTGACCGTCGCCACGCAGAGCACGACGACCGTGCCGGACGTCGTCGGCAAGAACTACGACGCGGCCAAGACGCAGCTCGAGGGCCTCGGCTTCACCGTCGCCAAGATCGAGCAGGAGGAGGCCGACAAGGCGGCCGACGAAGTCCTCAGCCAGACCCCGGCACCGCCCGCCAAGGCGGCTGACGGCAGCCAGGTCACGCTGACCGTCGCCAAGGCGCCGGCCGAGGAGCCCGCGACCGTGCCGGACGTCACCAACCAGCTGGTGAAGGCCGCGCGCACCACGCTGGAGGGGGCCGGCTTCAAGGTCCAGGTGCAGGGCGCGCCGGACGAGAACAACGCCACGGTGATCACCACCACGCCGCCCGCCAACACCCAGGGCAAGAAGGGCGACACGGTGACGATCATCGCCCGTCCCGGCAAGCCCGGTGACGACGGCGATCCGGGCGGCGCCGACGGCGACCCGGGCGGCGGCGGCCCCGGCGGGAACGGCGGCGACGGCGGCCTGCTGGAGGGCATGCGCGACCGCGACTGAGCGGCGGGGCGGCTGCGCGCCGACCCGGACGACACCGGCCCTGCTCGCCGTACGGCGGGCAGGGCCGGTGCACGTCGTCAGCGTGTCAGGGGCGGCGGCGTGTCAGCGGCGGCGCCGTGTCAGCGGATCTCCTTGGGGACGGTACGGTCCGCGTCCACGGACTCGGTGCGCACCAGTTCGCCCCACACGATGTAGCGGTGCTTCGAGGTGTAGACGGGCGTGCACGTCGTGAGCGTGATGTACCGGCCCGCCTTCTTCCTGCCCGACACCTTCGGGATCTCCCGCAGGACGTCCACGTTGTACTTCGAGGTCTTGGGCAGCGTCTTGTAGACCTTGTAGATGTACCAGGTGTTCTTGGTCTCGAAGACGACCGGATCGCCGTTCTCGATCTTGTCGATGTCGTGGAACTTCGCGCCGTGGCCGTCCCGGTGGGCGGCGAGGGAGAAGTTGCCCGACTGGTCCCAGGGCAGCGCCGACTTGACCGGCTTGGTGTAGTAGCCCGCCGTGCCGTGGTTCAGCTCGTCGGTCGAGGTGCCCTTGGTGACCAGGATGTCGTCGTCCGTCATGGACGGCACCCGCAGGAAGCCGATGCCCTCCTTCAGGTTGCGGTCGCCGGGGCCTTCGGGGCCGCCGCGGTCCTGGGCCCAGTGGTCGCGGACCTTGTCGCTCTTGCGGTCCGCCTCCCGGTTGGCCACCACGTTCGTCCACCACAGGGAGTAGACGACGAACAGAGCCATGACCACGCCTGCGGTGATCATCAGTTCGCCGACGCCGCTGACGACGACGGCGAACACGCCGCGCCTGCCGCGCGTACGGCGGCGGGCGGGCTTGGGCTCGGGCGCGGCTTCGGGGTCGGGGTCGGACTCCGCTTCCGGCTCCGCCGGTGCTTCCGCTTCGGGCTCCGGCTCCGCCTCGGCAGGGGTCCCGCCTTCGCCAGGCTCGGCGTCGGACCCCGTCGGCGCCGCCGATCCGGACGCCTCCTCGGGAGTGTCCGACGCCCGCGGTCTCTCCGCCGGGTCAGGCGTGTCCGGTATCTCCTCGCCGGGTGCGGCCGAAGGTTCGCCGTCCTCGACGTCCCGCCCGTGCTGTGCCACCCGTCCCACGCCCCGTTCCCCGTGCTGCCGCGACCGCTGCCGCTAGTCGACGAGAGCGTCCGGCTTGCCCTTGCTCCGCGGACGCTCGTCGACCATTTTGCCCCAGACGATGAGACGGTACTTCGAGGTGAACTCCGGAGTACACGTCGTCAGAGTCACGTACCGCCCGGACTTGGTGAATCCGGACTGGGGCGGCACGGGCTGGACCACCGTCGTGTTGGACGGCGAGGTCGAGGCCAGGCGGCTGTGCATCTTGTACGTGTAGTAGGTGTCCGCCGTCTCCACGATGATCACGTCACCGGCCACCAGCTTGTTGATGTAGCGGAACGGTTCCCCATGGGTGTTCCGGTGCCCGGCGACCGAGAAGTTGCCCTTCTCGTCCCACGGCATGGCCGTGTTGAGCCCGGACTTCTCGTCGTAGTGGCCGACCATGCCCTTGTCCAGGACGGACTGCTTGTCGACGCCCTCGGCGACCGGCACCCGGATGTCCAGCTTCGGGATGTACATGATGGCGAAGCCCTCGCCCGCCGAGAACTTCCCCGGCTTGCGCTCCGGATTCTGCTTCCAGCGGTCCTCCAGATCGTCCACCGCCTTGCCCGCCGCCTTGTGCGCCAGGACGTTCGTCCACCACAGCTGGTACGCGACGAACAGCAGCATCAGCACGCCGAAGGTGATGAACACCTCACCGATGAAGCGGCTGAGGATGACGACCGGGCCGTCCTTCGCCGCGCGGGCCGCGCGGCGCGCCTCCAGCCGGGTCCCCGCGCGCACGGGCGGCGGCGCGGGCTTCCCCTTGCCCCGGCCCTTGCCGCGTGCCCCGCCCTTGCCCGCGGCGGCCTTGCGGCGCGCGGCGCGGCCCAACGCGGCCCCGTCGGGGCGCCGCAGGCCGACCGTACGGTCGTCCTCGTCGCCGGTGGCACGCGCGGAGGCCGGTGCCGGGTCCGGTGCCGCTGCGGCGGGGGAGGCGGCCGGGTCCGGCCCGGGGTCCAGGTCGGTGACGGGCAGCGCGGCGGTCTCGGACACCCCGCGCGGCACGTCCGACCGCCCGCCGGGCGACGGCGGTTCGGGCTCGGGGGCGACCGTCACGCCGAGCCCCCACTCCACCCGCGGCGGCTCCGCCTCGGCCGGGGAACCGGGCTGCGCCCAGCCGGACACGGTCAAAGCGGCGGGCTCCGGTACGGGCGCGGAGGCGGCGGGCGTCCAGCCGGTCTCCTCCCCCCCGCCCGGCGCCGCCTTGTGCGGCGGCTGCGATACCTGCGCCTGCTGCTCCTGGTACGCCTGCGCCTGCTGCGGCGGCATCACCTGCCGGGCCTGCGGCGGCGGTGCCGCCGACACCGGCGCCCGGCCGTCCTGGTGCGGCCGGAACCACGGCGAGGTGTGCGGCTCGAACGCCGCGCCCGCCGACGGCTCCGGCTCCGGTACGGGCGCCGCTACGGCTTCCGGTGCGGGCTGCCCCGGCAGCGGATCGGTCAGCGGGTCGGCGAGGGCGTCCACAGCCGCCTCGTAGGCCCCCGGGCGCGCGTACAGGCCCGCCGCGCCCGACCCGTACGGTTCCGGGCCGTACGGGTCGTCCTCGGCGCCTTCCGGCCCCGGGTGCGGCGAGGTCACGCGCCGACGACCGGTGCCAGTCCCGCGGACCGTGCCACCGCGGTCGCGTCCCCGCACTCCGCCAGCCAGTTGGCCAGCATGCGGTGGCCCCACTCCGTCAGCACCGACTCGGGGTGGAACTGCACGCCCTCCACGGGCAGGGTGCGGTGCCGCAGGCCCATCACGACCCCGGACTCCGTCCTGGCCGTGATCCGCAGCTCCTCGGGCACGGTGGACGGCGCTACGCCCAGCGAGTGGTAGCGGGTGGCGGTGAAGGGCGAGGGCAGGCCGCCGAAGACCCCGGTGCCCTCGTGGTGCACCGGTGAGGTCTTGCCGTGCAGCAGTTCGGGGGCACGGCCCACGACCGCGCCGTAGGCGACGGCGATCGACTGCATGCCGAGGCAGACCCCGAAGACCGGCGGTCCGCCGGCCGCGCAGTGGCGGACCATCTCGACGCAGACGCCCGCTTCTTCGGGGGTGCCGGGCCCGGGCGAGAGGAGGACGCCGTCGAAGCCGTCCCGCGCGTGCGCCGTGCGCACCTCGTCGTTCCGCACGACCTCGCACTCGGCGCCGAGCTGGTAGAGGTACTGGACGAGGTTGAAGACGAAGCTGTCGTAGTTGTCGACGACGAGAATCCGCGCGCCCATCAGCCCACTCCGCTCTCGCCGCCGCCGCCGTCGTCGACGGTCACGTCGTTGAACGGAAGCAGTGGCTCCGCCCAGGGGAAGACGTACTGGAACAGCACGTAGACCACGCCGAGGGCCAGCACGAGGGAGAGCAGCGCCCGCACGTAGGCGTTGCCCGGCAGGTGCCGCCAGATCCAGCCGTACATCCTGTGATGCCGTCCTTCCGTCCCGGGCGCCACCGCGGCGCGTCCGGCGTCCACCAGAGTAACGACCTCGCGGCGCGGGGGGTGGCGTCAGCCGCTCAACCCGTCGGACGGGCGGTCTCCGTCATCCGATGGGGGACGCGTGCCGGAGGTCGACCGTGCCCTCGTAGCCGGGCAGGGTGACCGACCGGTCCTTGTCGACCTTCCAGCCGAGGCCGTACGCCTCGACGTACTGGAGGTAGTTCTGGATGGCCGGGGAGGTGTCGACGGCCTTGCGGAGGCGGTCGGTGTCGCCGACGGCGGTCACCTTGTAGGGCGGGGAGTAGACCTGGCCCTGGAGGATCAGGGTGTTGCCGACGCAGCGGACGGCGCTGGTGCTGATCAGGCGCTGGTCCATGACCTTGATCCCCTCGGCGCCGCCCTTCCACAGGGCGTTGACGACGGCCTGGAGGTCCTGCTGGTGGATCACCAGGTCGTTGGGCTGCGGGTCGGGCACGCCGGGCACCAGGGGGGTGGCGTCGGACGGGGCGTCGGTGAGGGTGACGGTGAGCGCCTCACCGGAGATCTTCGTCGTGCCGGCCGCGCGCTTGAGCCGGCGCAGCGCGCGCTCCTCCTCCTCGGTGGCGCCGCCGTCACGCTCCGCGAGGGAGTCGACGTTCGCGCGCAGCTCGGCGGCGGAGGATTCGAGCTTGCCGTTCTTCTTGCTCCGCTCCCGGATAAGGTCGGAGAGGCGGAGCATGGAGTCGTCCGTACGGATGTTCGTACCCTGCGCGGTGTCGAAGCTCACCCAGAAGATCAATCCGGCGAGTGCGAAGATGCCGACTGTGGCCAGCCGGGCAGGCCGGATGCGAAAATTGGACACCGTACCCCTGTCTCCTTCCGCCCCTGGTAAGCACTACGCTAACGGACCACCGCTCCGACGAATCACCCGCGCGGTCACGAAGCGCATCGACAGGAGAGTTCCTCGTGCCGAAGTCACGGATCCGCAAGAAGGAAGAATTCACGCCACCCCCGGCGAAGACGACAAAGCTTGACATGGGTGGTGGTGGGCGCCGCTGGGTCGCCCCGCTGATGCTCGCGCTGTTCGGCATCGGCCTGGCGTGGATCGTCGTCTTCTACGTGACGAACAGCAGCCTGCCCGTCGACGCCTTCGGCAACTGGAACATCGTGGTGGGCTTCGGCTTCATCGCGGGCGGGTTCGTCGTCTCCACCCAGTGGAAGTAGCGCTCCGCGAAGCTCACCCCAGAAGTTATCCACAGGTTGATCCACAGCCTTGGAAAACTCAGAAGATCTGTGGATAACTCAACCTGTGTTGACGCCGGTGTGACCGGTGCGGAGCACCTCACGGGTGCGCATCACCCGATCTTGCAGGGAAAACGCACCTCTGCTCGATTCCGGTGAGGCCCCGGGTGCTTCATGCACAAGATCCCGCGCAGGCTGTGGACAACTCACCGGGCGGCGCGCTCACGGCCAGGCCGCCCGGTGCCGGCGCCGACCGGGCGGCCGGCGCCTGACGGTCAGCCCGTGAGCGCCATGGTCCGCAGCACGCAGGCCGCCACGATCACCAGCAGCGCCACTCCACAGGTGCCGTACTGCACCAGCTCCCGCCGCTCGCGCGGCGCGTGCACCATGGCGTACGCGATGGCCGCGCCGAAGACGAGGCCGCCGATGTGCGCCTCCCAGGCGATGTCGGACCAGGTGAAGGTGAACACCAGGTTGATCGCCAGCAGGACCAGGATCGGCCGCATGTCGTACTGGAGGCGGCGCATCAGCACCGCCGTCGCGCCGAACAGGCCGAAGACCGCGCCGGACGCGCCGAGCGACGGCGCCCCAGGGTCGGCGACGAGATAGGTCAGCATGCTGCCGCCCAGCCCGGACAGCAGGTACAGCGCCAGGAAGCGGACCCGGCCGAGCGCCTCTTCCAGGGGCGGGCCCAGGAACCACAGGCCCAGCATGTTCATCCCGATGTGCCAGATCTCCTGGTGCAGGAAGACCGAGGTCAGCAGGCGGTACCACTGCCCCTCGGCGACGCCTTCGGTCGGCTGGTAGAAGGTGTCGTGCGGCCACTGGCCGATCATGACCAGATCGGCGGTGAGGCGGTCGCCCGCCGTCAGCACCGCGATGAACAGCGCGGCGTTGAGCGCCACCAGCACCTTGGTGACCAGCCGGGGATCGGCCGCGATCGAGCCGCCCGCGAGCGTACGCGGCCGGTTCGCCCCCGGGGCGTGGCCCGTGCCGGACCCGGTGCGCACGCACTCGGGGCACTGGAAGCCGACAGATGCCGTGATCATGCACGCCGGGCAGATGGGCCGCTCACAGCGCGTGCAGCGGATGCCCGTCTCGCGCTCCGGATGCCGGTAGCAGACGACCACCGGCTCGTGCTGATCCATGGACTCCCCTTCGGACTGACCCGCCCCCGCTGACCGCAGCACCCTACGCAGGTTCTACGGCCGAGCGGGGCGGATCAGTTCCCGGAACACCGAGTGCTCGCGCTCAGCGACTCTCGATGACGACCGACTCGATCACGACGTCGTTGACCGGACGGTCCGTGCGCGGGTTGGTCTGGGTGGCGCCGATGGCGTCGACGACCTTCTTGCCCGCCTCGTCGGTGACCTCGCCGAAGATGGTGTGCTTGCCCGTCAGCCAGGCCGTGGGCGCCACCGTGATGAAGAACTGCGAGCCGTTGGTCCCCGGCCCGGCGTTCGCCATGGCCAGCAGGTACGGGCGGTCGAAGGCGAGATCCGGGTGGAACTCGTCCGCGAACTCGTACCCGGGACCACCGGTTCCGTTGCCCAGCGGGTCGCCGCCCTGGAGCATGAAACCGCTGATCACCCGGTGGAAGACGGTGCCGTCGTAGAGCTTGTCGTGCGAGGTCTGGCCCGTCGCCGGGTGCGTCCACTCCCGGGAGCCCTCGGCCAGCTCGACGAAGTTCTTGACCGTCTTCGGGGCGTGGTTCGCGAAGAGCCGCACCTCGATGTCGCCTTGGTTGGTCTTCAGGGTGGCGTAAAGCTGCTCAGCCACGATCTACCTTCCATCAGTGTGCGTTGACCCGCCCGAGTCTCCCACGGACGGCTGCGGGGGCCCGCCCCGCGTGACCCGGATGCCGGTGCGTACGTGCCCGGTACGCACCGGCCAGGCATGATCTGGGCAACGAGTGGAACGCGAGACAGTGAGTCTTCTCGGAGGGGCCCCCTCCGAACCGTCCGGCTCCGGAAACATGACCGGGCCGGGCACACGAACGAGGAGGAGGAATCCGTGACCCGCATCGACAGCGCACGCGCCGCGGCCGACAGTGCCAGGGAGAGTGTGCGGCACGCCGCCGAGGCGGCGGCGCCCTACGCGGAGACCGCCAGGGAGACCGCCTCGCACTACGCGCACGAGGCCGGGGCGCGGCTGGGCCCCAAGGTCTCCACCGCGGCCCGGCAGGCCCGCTGCGCCGCGCGCGAGAACTACAGCGCGCACGTCTCCCCCCGGCTGTCCAAGGCCCGGGAGGCCCTGCCCCCCGAGGTGGACCGCTCCGCCACCCGCGCGGCCCGCAGCACCCGCCGGGCCGCCCGGCAGGCCGCCGACTACGCCGTGCCGCGCGCCACCAGCGCCCTCGCCGAGGCCCGTACGGCGGCCGGCCCGGCCCGGGACGAGGCACGGGCCCGCAGTGCCGCCGCCCTGGCGGCGCTGCGCGGCGAGGTGACCCCCCGCGAGATCGAGCAGCTGGCGCGGCACCGCGAGCGCCGGGCGCGCCGGGGCCGGGTGGCCCGGCGGCTCGGGCTGATCGGGCTGGTGGCGGGCGGCGCGTACGTCGCGTGGCGCTGGTGGGACCGGCAGGCGAACCCGGACTGGCTGGTCGAGCCGCCGCCCGCGACCGAGCTCGGCGAGCGCTCGACGCTCAGCTCCGTGGACGGCTCGGTGGTGGCCGCCGCAGCGCATGAGGACGGCGGCGCCGACGCGCTCGACCCGGAGGTCGAGGCGAAGCAGGCGGAGGCGGAGGCCGGGCCGGAGACCGGGGAGCCGGACGACGAGAAGCGGTGACAGCGGCGGCGGCCACCAAGTGAGGCGGCGGTGCGGGGTCCCGGGCTCCCGCACCGCCGCCTACCCGCGCGGGTGCTGCGGCCCCGGCGGCCCGCCCTGCGGGGGCCGCCGGGGGCGAGCGCTGCGCGGCGGCCGGGCTCTCCTGCCGCAGGGGCCGGGAATCAGCGCAGCCGTCCGGCCCGCCGGCCTGCTGCTTCGAACTCGGTCCGGTTCTGGATGACCTCCGCCTGGTGCTCCCGGACCCAGTGCACGATGCCTTCCACCTGGCCGCTGAGCGACCGGCCCAGCGGTGTGAGGGCGTACTCGACGCGGGGTGGGACTTCCGCGTAGGCCGTCCTCGTCACCAGGCCGTCCTTGGTCAGAAGCCGCAAGGTCTGGCTGAGCATCCTCTGCGAGATGCCTGCCACTTGTTCGTACAGCGCGGTGAAGCGCAGCGGCCCGGGCCCGAGCGCGGTGATCACCAGGACGGTCCATTTGTCTCCCACACGGGCGAGTACGTCCCGCACGAGTTCGATGGTCTCGATGCATTCCGGGGCGACTCCCCTGGCCACGAGATCAGAACGGAGGGCTGCGTCCATACGATTCTTCCTCCCGCGTACGCAAGTGACGTCAAAGTGCGTGTCCCCGCGCCGGACTAATCCACGGGAGCAGGCCGTTTCCTACTGATCGTAACTTGCACACAGGAGGAACAGTCATGACCAAGGACCGAGACCGCGCAGTACAGGAGACCCATGACGCGCCGCCCGAGCCGGCTCCCGATGGCGTCCTGCACGACACGTTCACGGTGACGCTACGCCTCTCCGTCTCCCCCGCCGAGGTGTTCCGTGCGTTCGCCGATTCCGGCCTCCGGCGGCGGTGGTTCAAGCTGCCTGGCCGCGGAGCAACGTACGAACACGACTTCCGCGTCGGCGCCGGTGAGACCGCGTACAGCACCTTCACCACTCTCGATACGCCCCCGCAGCAGCTCAAGTACTGGTCACGGTATATCGATATCACCCCAGATGCCCGAATTGTTTACGTGTATGAGGCTCACGTCGACGAAGTGCTGCGCTGGACCTCCCTGGCGACCGTAGAGCTGCATGCCGAGGCGAACGGGACCGAACTCACCTGGACGGAGCAGGTGGCGTTCGTCGCGCCGACAGGCGACGGAAGCGACGACCTACTGCATGTACGCGGCGGGACACGGCTGCGGTTGAACGGCCTCGTGGTGGCCCTCGAGTCACCCGACGCGCCGAGCGGGACAACCTCGCACAGGTGACAGACACCCCCCAGGTCCACGCCGGCGAGATTCCTCCCTGAAGATGCGTGACTGACTTCAAAGTGCGTCACGAGATGCCGGGGCCAGCCCTGCGCATGCAGTTCATACTGACAGTAAGTTTTGGCGTGCCCACGCGCCCTTCCCCCTCACCACGACATGGAGACGTGTATGACCAGAATCGGGATCATCCTTGGCACCACCCGCCCCGGCCGCGTCGGACCTCAGGTCGCGCAGTGGATCGAGAAGACGGCCAGGTCACGCGAGGACGCCGAGTTCGAACTCGTCGACCTCGCCGACTACGACCTGCCCTTGTTCGACGAGCCACGGTCCCCGCTGATGGGCGCATACGAACATGCCCACACCCGCGCCTGGAGCGCCCGGGTCGCCGAACTTGACGGGTTCGTATTCGTCACCCCCGAATACAACCGGTCCATCCCGTCGGCGCTCAAGAACGCCATCGACTTCCTCTACAGCGAGTGGAACAACAAAGCCGCCGGCTTCGTCGCGTACGGCAGCAACGTCAGTGGCGCCCGCGCCGTGGAACACCTGCGACTCATCGCCGGAGCGCTGCAACTGGCAACCGTGCGCACCCAGGTCAACCTGTCGCTCGTGACCGACTTCGAGAAATTCACGACGTTCAAGCCTGCCGAGCGCCACGACGATGCGCTCCAGCAGATGTTCACCGAAGTGATCGCCTGGACCAACGCGCTCGCACCGCTGCGCCAAGCCTGAACCCTGGGACCTGTCCGACGGGTGGTCAGGTAAGCGAGAACCGCGGGGCAGGTGCTCGTGCCGGCCCGCCCCGAGAAGCAGGACGCCCCCCGATGGCCTTCGTCGACCACGGAAGCGGCGGGAGCGGGCGGCCGGTGCCCGGCCTGCTCCCGCCGGGCACGCGAGCAGCACCACCCCCGGCCGGAACCGTGTAACCCCGGAACGGCCCGCCGAAGAAGCTGGCGACCCTCACGGAAGACCGCCCCTGGAGCCCGGCCGACGGGTAATCTCCGGCGGGCGCCCTGCGGGCACCGATTGGCCGAATTTCTCCTCGGGTTTCGGGGAACACCCAGCACATAGCCATGATCCAGTTATCCTGGCGAGATTCGGCGGGTGCCGCGCAAACGACGGAATTCCCCATTCCGAATCTTCCCCCGACGCTTCCCGGGAAGCTCCCGGTGCGCTCCTCGGCCACACCTCGACGGCGGTTTCCCGCCGCGCGCAAGCGGCCCGCAGACACCCGCACTTAAGCTGCCCGACAGCTCAACTCGCCTACCTGGCAAGTGACTTCGTTGCGGGTATGCTGAGCCACGCGGCCTCCGTACACGCCAACGGTCGCCCGATGCCGCAGCGATGATGACGACCCGGCAGGCCCGTGCCGCGCGGTCGCCGGGCGCCGTTGCCGGTGCCGGATATCGGTGCGACGATGCGGGCCGTTCGCGTCCACATCACCGATAAGGAGTGCTCATCACTATGCCCACGCAGGTCGACATTCCCGGATACGCTGCCGGCACCTGGGTGATCGACACCGGCCGCTCCGAGGTGTCTTTCCACATCCGCCAATTCGCCATCTCCACCGTGCACGGCCGATTCGAGGACTTCGAGGGCACGATCGTGACCGCGGAGAACCCGCTGGAGTCGTCGGTGAAGGCGGTCATCAAGACCGCGTCGGTGAACACCAAGAGCAAGGCCCGCGACAAGCACCTCCGCCAGGAGGACCTGCTGAGCGCCGAGGAACACCCCTCGATGACCTTCAACTCCACGGGCGTACGCGCCGAGGGCGGCAAGTTCTTCCTCGACGGCGACCTCACGGTGCGCGGCGTCACCCAGCAGGTCACCCTGGACCTGGAGTTGCACCAGGTGGAGGGGGAGCCGCTGACCGGGTTCTCGGCCTCCACCCAGATCAGCCGCACGGCGTTCGGCGTCAAGGGCGGCGCGGCCGGAGCCGTCGTCAGCGACACGGTCAAGATCACGCTCGACATCAAGGCCACCCGGTAGGCACGGCCACCGGCGGCCGTCCGCGGGCGGCTGCCGCCAGCGGCACGAACGCCGGCCGGGCGTGACGGTTCTCCCCCACCCGGCAGCCCGGCCCCGCCGTCGCGGCGGGGCCGGCAGTGCATTTCAGCGGTCCGGGCACTCCCGGAATACGCAATTCCCTTTCTCGGTGCCGATCTCCCGGGAAACCTGCGCCCACCAGCGATCCTGGTCGCGCCCCTGGTCAGAAACTCCGTTCGCACGGCGGCGGCGATCTCCATGAATAGGCCATTCAAGCTAGCCGGAGCGGGGAACGCACGTTATGGTTCCGCCAAGTTGGGTCACGGGATTCCTGGTGCAAACAAGCACGCAGGTTGAAACTTGGAGGAAGCATGTACGGGGGCACAGAAGTGGAAGAAGTGTATTCCGCTCTGGAGAAATCAGCCGGGCTCGTCGGCGTACCCTGCAATCGTGACAAGGTCTGGCCGGCCCTGAGCACGTATCAGGACGCACTCGGCGAAGCCGTCATTGTTTTCAGCGTGGCGACCGACGAACGCCACGCGGGGGAGCTGGACTACACCATTACGGTGCCCACCGGAGGCGCGGACCCGTACGCGCTCGCGCTGGCGAAGGGCCTCACCCCGGAGACGGACCACCCCGTCGGCACGCTGCTCGCCGGCGTCCAGGAGCGCTGCCCGGTGGCCGGGTACGCCGTCGACTGCGGGGTCGTCGGCGGCTTCAAGAAGATCTACTCGTTCTTCCCCCAGGATGACCTGCAAGGACTGGCGAAGCTCGCCGAGATCCCGTCCATGCCGCGCGCGCTGGCCGAGAACGCCGCGCTCTTCGCCCGGCACGGTCTGGACCACAAGGTCACCATGCTCGGCATCGACTACCAGCGCGAATCGGTGAACCTCTACTTTGGCAAGCTCCCCGAGGAATGCCTCCAGCCGGACTCCATCCGCGCGATCCTCCGCGACATCGGACTGCCGGAACCGACCGAGCCGATGCTGGAGTTCGCCCGGAAATCATTCGCCATCTACGTCACCCTCAGCTGGGACGCGGCGAAGGTCGAGCGCATCTGCTTCGCCGTTCCGCCGGGCCGCGACCTGATAACTCTTGACCCGTCGGCGCTACCGGCCCGTATTGCACCGGAAATCGAGCACTTCGCGAGAAATTCTCCGTACGCGTACCCCGGCGACCGCATGCTCGTCTACGGCGTCACGTGGTCGCCCGAGGAGGAGTACTACAAGCTCGGGTCCTACTACCAATTGCCCGTGCAGACGCGGAAACTCCTGGTCGCCTTCGACAGCGTCAAGGACCAGGAATAGCGCCTGCGAGCAGCTTCAGGCCGAGCCGGTCCCGGCCCGGCCTGCGGCCGCCGTTCAGCGGTTCAGGTGGCGCAGGAACCGCGCGGCCACGGGGCCCGCGTCGGCGCCGCCGGAGCCGCCGTCCTCCAGGAGCACCGACCAGGCGAGGTCGGAGTCGCCCTGGTAGCCGATCATCCAGGCGTGCGTGCGCGGGGGATCGTCGTCGCCGAACTCGGCGGTTCCGGTCTTCGCGTGCGGCTCCCCGGGCAGATCACTGAGCGCGTCGGCGGACCCGAAGGTCACGGTGGCGCGCATCAGCTCGCGGAGCCTGTCGGCGACCTCACCGTCCAGGGCCGCCGGGGCCCGGTGCTTCTTCTGCACCGCGTCCGGCACCAGCACCGGCTGCTGAAACGTTCCGTTCTTCACGGTGGCCGCCATCGACGCCATCACCATCGGCGAGGCCAGCACGCGGCCCTGGCCGATGGTGGCGGCGGCCTTGTCGTTGTCACTCGTGTTGACGGGGACGCTGCCGTCGTAGGTCGTCGCACCCACGTCCCAGCTGCCGCCGAAGCCGAACGCCTGGGACGCGTCGCGCAGGGCGGTGTCGGTGAGCCGGTCGCGGGCGTTGACGAAGTAGGTGTTGCAGGACTGCGTGAAGACGTCTCCGAAGGTCGAACCGGCGGGCAGCGTGAACTGGTCCTGGTTCTCGAACCGCTGCCCGTCCACACGCGCGAACTTCGGGCAGGGTGCGGGGGTGTCGGGCCGTACGCCGCCCTTCAGGAGCGCCGCCGCGGTGACGACCTTGAAGGTGGAGCCGGGCGGATAGCGCCCCTCCAGCGCGCGGTTGAGGCCGCTGGGCCGGTTGACGGCGGCGAGGACGTGGCCATTGCGCGGGTCGACGGCCACCAGGGACGCGTTGCCCTCCAGCCCCTTCAGCGCCTCGGCCGCCGCCTGCTGGACGCGCGGATCGATGGTGGTGCGGACCGGCCGGCCCTCGGTCTTCGCCTCCGTGCCGAGGTCCTTCACGGCGCGCCCGCTCCGCCGGTCCGCGACCACCAGCGACTTCCCCGCCTTCCGGCCGCCGGACAGAACGTCGTCGTAGCGGGCCTCCAGGCCGGAGGTGCCCTTCCCGCTGACGGGGTCGACGGTGCCGACGAGGCTGGCCGCCTGCAGCGGGTCGCCGTCGGCGTCGAGAACCTTCGCCCGCCCGTCGCCGCTCTTGAGCGCGAGTGTCTGCCCCGGCTTCAGCTCCGGATGGATCATCGGCGAGGTGAACTCGACCTTCCACTTTCCCGACGTGCGGAGCACCTGCGCCCGGGAGCGCCAGGTGAGGTCGCCGGCGCCCGGCACCCGCATGGTGACGGTGAAGGGGAACTCCACCTCCCCCTCGCCCTCCTTGCGGCCCTCGCCCTCGACGATCGTCGTCTTGCCGGGCTTGAGGTTGGCCAGCACGGAGGCCAGAAGCGACGCGGCGTTCCGCGGTGTGTCGGTGTAGCTCGCCGCCTTGGGCGCATCATGCCCGGCCCACGCGGCGAGGAACGCCTCCAGCGGCTGCCGGGCGGACGTCACCTGCGCGTCCTCCTCTCCCGCGTCGTCGCCCCCGAGGCCGAAGGCGGCGTACCCGCCTCCCGCCAGCAGGAGCAGCGTCATGACGATGCCGAGCACGCGCCCGCGCCGCCGCGGCCGGTGCACGGCGGGACTGTTCGCTCTGCCGTTACGCGTCACGGTGCTCTCCGTTTCCGAATCGTGCCTGATCAGCACGGGGGAGAGGGCCCCCGCCGCCTGCTGGGAGTCAAACCCGCCCGCGGGTGCATGTCGAATATGCTCTCGGCATCCGACTGATTCGTGATGCGTATCGATGCACGCCAGGGGGACGGATTGCTGACAGAACGGCATCTCGAAATCTTCGTCGCGCTGGCGGAGGAGGAGCACTTCGGAGCCGCGGCCCAGCGGGTGGGGATCACCCAGCCCCCGCTGTCGCAGGGCCTGCGGCGCCTGGAGGACCTGCTCGGCGTCCAGCTGTTCGTCCGCGCACGCGGGGTGTCCCTCACCGAGGAGGGAGCGCTGCTGCTGCCGCATGCCCGCCGGGCTCTGGCCGCGCTCGCGGAACTCCGGGAGACCGGAGCCCGCGAGCACGCCGACGGCCGCCGACTGCGGCTGGGGCTGGCCCCCGAGGTGCCGACGGCGCTCGCGGCCGATGTGGCCGCCGCACCCGTACGGGCCGGTGAGCGCACCCGGATCGGCATGGTGACGGCGTCGACCGCCGCGCTGCTCGGTGACCTGGCTGCCGGGCGGCTCGACCTCGCCGTGATCCGGCACCCGTCCGTGCTGCACGGCCTCGCCGCCGGCCCGGTCGTCCTGCTGCCGACCTGGCTGCTCGCGCCCGCCGGCCTCGGCGGCTCCGGCACCGGGTCCTCGCCCGCCGCCCCGCCGCCGGAAACACCGCCGCCTGCCGCGCGCCCGCCCCGGCTGCCCGTCGCCGTACGTCCGCGCGCCGAGGCGCCCGCGGCGTACGACCTCTTCCTCGACACCCTGGCCAGCCGTGGCCGCCGGGTCGAGACCGTGGTGGTCTCCGACGAGCGCGCCGGTCTCGCGCTGGTGGCGGCGGGCCAGGCGGTGCTGATCACGGCGGACGAGGCGCTGACGGCCTCCGGGGTCGAGCGGCGTACGGCGGCGGACCCGCCGCTCCCCCTGCGGCTGCGGGTGGCCTGGGACCCGCGGCGCCCGGGGGCGGAGGAGACCGCGCGCACGGCGCGGCTGCTGGAGGACGCGCTGGCCCGAGGGGTGGTGGCACCGTGAGCGGCACGCGACGCGGCAGCGGGGTGGAGCGCACGATCCGCGGCATGTTCGACGACGCGGGCGTGCGCGGCTGGCTACAGGTCGCGGACCTGCACCGCCCGTCGGCCCAGGTCGCCATCGAACCCGACGCGCAGCTGCCCATGGGCTCCGTCTACAAGGTGCCGCTGGCAGTCGCCTTCTGCCGCCTCGCCGACGCGGGCCGGCTCGACCCGCGCCGCAGGATCACCCTGGAGCCCGGCGAGCGCGTGCCCGGTCCGACCGGCGTCTCCGTCCTGCACGACGCTGTCACGCTGTCGCTGCGCGACATGGTGGTGCTGATGATGACCATTTCCGACAACACCTCGGCCGACGCCGTCCTGCGGGCCGTCGGCCCGGGCACCGTCGACGCCGTCTGCCGCGAGCTGGGGCTGCCCGACACCCACATCCGCGGGGGCGTCGTCAGCACGTTCCACCGGCTGGTCGCCGACACGGGCGCCCCTTCGCTGGACGCGGCCCTGGCGCGCGTCGCGGACAACGACACCGTCGTGCCCGCGGGGGTGTACGACCCGGCGTACGAGGCGTCCACCACACCTTCGGACATGACCCGGCTCCTGCGGGCGATCTGGACCGGGGAGGCCGCCTCCGGCGACCGCTGCGCCTTCCTCCGCGAGGTGATGCGCCGGCAGCCGTGGGCGCATCGGCTCGGCTCCGGGTTCCCGTACGACGACGTCACCGTGTACGGCAAGACCGGCACCTTCGGTGCGATGCGCCACGAGGCGGGCGTTGTCGAACTGGCGGACGGCAGCGCCTACACGGCGGTGGTCTTCACCCAGGCGGCCCGGTCCGACACCAAGCTGCCGCGCGCGGACGCGGTGATCGGCGCCGCGGCCCGGGCCGCCGTGGAGGAACTGCGCGGCAGCGAGGGCACCTGACCCTCCCGGGGCCGCCCGCCGGGCGGCGTACCGGCTCCGGCGCGCAGGGCGGCGCGACTCGCGGGTGCCGACTCCGTGGGGGAGCGGGGCGCGGTCGCGGCCGCTACCGCGGGCGGTGCTCCCAGCCGCGGTCCGTGCGGGCCAGTTCACGGAACCCCGCAGCGGTGAGGCGGTCGATCGCGGTCCGGTCGGTGGCCGACTCGTAGGCGAGGAGGCGGTTGGCGCCGCACAGGCGCAGCCAGTCAGCGGCCTCGGCCAGCAGCCGGTGCTCCACTCCCCGCTCCGGGTGAGCGGGGTCGACGTGCAGATTGCCGATGTCGGCGAAACCCGCGGCCCGTATGTGGCGTTCGGGACGGCCCAGGGCCGTGTCGACCTCGATGAAGCCGAGAGCGTGCCCGTCGGCGTGCGCCGTGAAGCGGGTGCCGCACTCCCCCAGGGTGCGGTCGAAGGTGACACCGGGACGCGGCTCGGGCCGGGGCAGGTCAGCCACGTGCGCGATCAGCAGCACCTCCGTGTCCCCGGTGTGCCGGAATTCCGCGCGTTCGTACAGGGCACGCACATGGGGCCAGGTCCGCGGCAATCCGTAGACGGCCGGGGCGGGCAGGGCTCCGTCGGCGTACCGGACGCGGACTCTCCAGCGGGCGAGCTGCGCCAGACAGGCGGTCATCAGCCCCTCTGCAGCCTCCTCCGCGTCCGGCCAGAAGGAGGCCGGCGGGCGGCACACGAACCACTGGATCTCACCGGCGTCCCGGTAGTCAGGGCCGACCTCGTCGTCGGCTCGGTAGCGCAGCAGCTGGGCCGCGGCGACGACGTGCCGGCGCTGCTCGGCGACGAGCGTGACCCGCTCGCTCACCCACGGTTCGGTGATGAACTCGTCCGGCCGCCGCTCCAGGTCGCTGAGCACGGTGTTGACGGAGACGGAGACGCCGGGGACGACAGCGCCGACGTGCATGTTGACGAGTTCGGTCAGCTGGTCGCGGTCGTCACGGCGGAAGGGTCGTACCTCGGGCGCGGACATGCGGGACCTCCAGGGGCAGGATGATGAGCTGGAGACCGCCACGCATTGCGGTACAGGCCCACAGTACGCCGACGGCCGCGACGCGCATCCGCCGGTACGTGGCCTCGGCCGGCCCACCGTCCCGTTGCCCGGCTCCGCCCGGCTTCTGCCCTCCCGCCCAGGTGAACACCGCACGAGTGAAAGGGAGTTCCCGGGTGTCGCTTGCCCGCCCCAGCCGGGTCCCCACGGCCCACGGCCCACGGACCCCGCCCCGAAGCGCCTACGGGGCGGTCCCGACGGGAAAATCGAAGTAAGTGTCCGGATACGGCTCGCCGTTGAGCGTGTAGTGCCACCACTCGCTCTCGTACGCGCGGAAGTCGCACGCCTCCATGACGGCCCGGAGGTGCTGCCGGTTCGCCGCCGCGAGCGGTGCGATCCCTTCCGCTCCGTGGTGCGAGAGGGAATCCATCAGGTCGTGGTCCCCGCCCATGGGGGCGAGTTCGCCGGTGGCCAGGGAGTAGAGCGTCAGATCGACGGTACTGCCGCGGCTGTGGCCCGACTTGGCGGCCACGTAACCCCTGTCGAACATCTCGGCCCGGCCGATGTTCGGATAGTGCCGCGACTTCCTGCGGCCGTCCTCCGGCTGCTCCGACCAGCGCAGGAAGCAGTCGACGGCGCGCTGCGGGCGGTAGCCGTCCCACAGGAGCAGCCCGAAGCCGCGCGCCGCCGCCGCCTCGCGCGCACGCGCCAGAGCCGCGCACAGCGCCCGCGTACCGACCACCCGGTTCGCCAGATAGCCGTCCACCGGTTTGCCGGTGAAGTTGTCCCACGTGGCGTACTTGGCGTCCCAGCGTATTCCGGCGGCGCACTCGTCGACGAAGACGAAATCCTCCTTCATCGGCTCTTCCCGGTCAGCGCCAGCGAGACCGTGCGGTCGATGACTTCGGCGAGCGGCAGCCCCGCAGCCGCCATCATCCGCGGATAGCGGCTGTACGAGGTCAGCCCCGGCAGGGTGTTGACCTCGTTGAGTACCACCTCCCCGTCCCACGTGAGGAACAGGTCCACCCGCGCCAGCCCGCTGCATCCCAGGGCGCGGTAGACGGTTTTGGCGGTCTCCTGCACGAGCGCGCGCGACTCCGCGCTGATGTCGGCGGGAACGATCGCCGTCGAGTTCTCCGAACCGGCCTCCGGATCGTCCTCCTGATGGATTCTGAAGAATCCGTGCGTCAGGTCGATGCGGTCCGCCTCACCCGTGATCAGGTCCGGACCGTTCCCCAGCAGGGCGCACCCGATCTCGCGGCCGACGACCGCCTCCTCGATCAGCACCTTCGCGTCGTACCGCCGCGCGTCCTCCACCGCGGACGGCAGTTCCGCCGCCCGGGAGACCTTGGTGACGCCGAAGGACGACCCCGAGCGGGCCGGCTTGACGAAGACCGGATAGGTGAGCCCGTCGGCGTCGATGTGCTCGTCCGCCGTGACGGTCCGGAAGTTCGGCGTGGCCACCCCCGCGCTGCCGGCGACGAGATAGGTGAGGGACTTGTCCATGCACACGGCGGAGCTGGGGACGTCGCAGCCCGCGTAGGGGATGCCGGACAGCTCCAGCAGCCCCTGCATCGCGCCGTCCTCGCCGAGCGTGCCGTGCAGCACGGGCAGCACGACGTCCAGCCGGACCTCCTCCCAGCGCCCCCGCTCCCGGACGAGCAGCCCGTGCACGCCGCTGTCCGGTGACAGCACGGCCGGACGGAACTCGCCGCTCTCCCAGTCCGCGGCGGGCCCGTCGCACAGCCGCCACGCACCGCTCCGCGTGATCCCGAGGTAGAAGGGTTCGTACTTCCCGGTGTCCAGGTGCCGGGCGACCTCGCGCGCGGATTTCACGGATACGGGGTGCTCCTCGGAACGGCCCCCGAAAACTATTCCGACCTTCAGCCTATCCATGCTCGTTCCCGTTCTCGAATTTCACGCAGTTGATGAGGGAGTTCTCCACGGTGTCGCGCAGCGCGTGGTCCGTGTAATAGGCGGTGTGCGGACTGATGAGCACGTTCGGCAGCTCGTGCAGCCGCATCAGCGGGCCGCGTTCCGGCGGCTTTTCCCGGCGGTCGGCGTAGAAGACTCCTTCCTCGCCCTCCAGGACGTCCAGCGCCGCGCCGCCCAGCCGGCCGCTCTCCAGTTCCCGCACCAGGGCCTCGGTGTCGACGAGCGCCCCGCGCCCGGTGTTCACGACCAGCGCGCCGTGCTTCATCCGCGCCAGGCGCCGCCGGTCCAGCAGGTGCCGGGTGTCCGCGTCCAGCGGCAGATGGAGCGTGACCAGGTCGCTCCGCTCCAGCAGTTCGTCGAGGGGGACCTGTTCGGCGGCGGTGCGAGGACGGCTGTCGTGTGCCAGGACGCGGCAGCCGAATCCGCGCAGCCGCTCCATGACCGCCGCGCCGATGCGCCCGGTACCGACCACCCCGACGGTCAGGTCGCGCAGCTCTCTGCCGCGCACCGCGCCCAGCCGGTAGTCGTGCGCATCCACGCGGCGGATGACGGATTTCGCGTCACGCAGCGCCATCAGCATCAGCATCAGCGTGTAGTCGGCCACGCTGTCCGGCGAATACGTGACGTTCCCGACCGAGATGCCGACGCTCTCCGCGTATTCCACGTCGATGTGGTTGTACCCGATACTCCGCGTCGAGATATACGCCAGTCCGGCTCGGGCGAGCGCCCGCAGAGTGGCGTTCGTGAGCCGCGTCTTGTGCCCGACACTGATGCACCGGCCGCCGGCGGCCAGTTCGATATTCTCTTCGGAGACCGGCGCCTGGGTGAGGGCCGGAGTCACGCCGAACCGCGGCGCCGACTCCCGGAAGAGAACGGCCTCGTCCGGGCCGCACCCGTAGACGGCGATGCGCACCGTTTCGCTGTGGGTCATGGCCGCAGTCAAGGCGGCGAGCTGTTGCCGGAACGTATGGGGATTTCGATACGCCGGCGATACACCGCGCGGTCTTCACTGGCGGAATGACCTTCGACGGAACAGCCGCCCCCGCGCCCTTCCGGTCCGCTCCGCTCCCGCTCGGCGGCCTCCGCGCCGTCCGGCCGTGATCCCGCTCCGCCTCGGCGAGATCGCCGAGGCCGTCGGCGGGAGGATCGTCGGCGGGAGGACCGCGGGCGACAGCTCCGTGACCGTGACCGCCCCGGCCGTGCTGGACGGCCGAAAGGCCGCACCGGGCGGCCTGTTCGCCGCCTTCGCCGGGGAGCACACCGACGGCCACGACTACGCGGACCAGGCCGCGCGGGCCGGTGCGGTGGCCGTACTCGGCTCCCGGCCCACGGCGCTGCCCACCGTCGTCGTCGACGACGCGCGGGCCGCGTTGCAGACGCTCGCCGCCCACGTCGTGGCCCGGCTGCGCGAGGGGCTGACCGTCGTCGCGCTGACCGGCTCCCAGGGCAAGACCGGCACCAAGGACCTGCTGGCGGCCGTACTCGCCGCCTCCGCGCCGACGGTCGCCACGACCGGCTCGCTCAACAACGAGCTGGGAGTGCCGCTGACCATGCTTCGCGCCGAGGCGACCACCCGCTTCCTCGTCCTGGAGATGGGCGCCCGCCACCTCGGCGACATCGCCCGGCTCACCGGCCTGGTCGCCCCCGACATCGGCGTCGTCCTCAACGCCGGCAAGGCCCACCTTGGCGAGTTCGGGTCCCGCGCGGCCATCGCCGAGACCAAGAGCGAGCTGGTACGGGGGCTGGCGCCCGGCGGCACCGCCGTCCTCAACGCCGACGATCCCCGGGTGGCCGCGATGCGCGCGCTCACCGACGGCCCGGTGCTGACCTTCGGCCGCGCGGAGCACGCCGACGTACGGGCGCTCGGCCTGGCGCTGGACCGGCTCGCCCGGCCGTCCTTCACGCTGCGCACCGCCAGAGCCTCGGCCCGGGTCACGCTGCCGCACGTGGGCGCACACCAAGCGCTCAACGCGTCGGCCGCCACCGCCGCGGCGCTGGCGGCAGGCGTACCCCTGGATGCGGCCGCGGCGGCGCTGGCCACCTCCTCGCTCTCCCGGTGGCGTACGGAGCCGCGCGGACTCACCGGCGGCGCGACGCTGCTGGACGACAGCTACAACGCGAACCCCGACTCGGCCCGCGCCGCCCTGGACGCGCTGGCGGCGGTCGCGGGCCGGCGCCGTATCGCCGTCCTCGGCACGATGCTCGAACTCGGCGGCACCAGTGCGGCAGAGCACCGCGCCCTCGGGGAGTACGCCGCCGCGCGGGCCGACGTGGTGGCCGCGGTCGGCGAGGCCGCCCGGCCGATCGCCGAGGGCGCGGGGGCGCGGGCGGTCGCCCTGGGCGACAACGGCGCGGCCGTCGCCTGGCTGCGCGCCCACCTCGCCGCCGGGGACGTGGTGCTCGTCAAGGGCTCGCGCGGGGCACGGCTGGACGAGGTGGCCGCCGCGCTCGGCTGAGGCACCCGCGTACAGGGGCAGGCAGCCCGCGTACAGGCACCCCCGCGGCCCGCGCCGGGCCGCGGGTTCAGCGCCCGCGCCGCCGCAGGTAGAGGGCGAAGGCCCGGTAGGCCATCGGCCGCAGCGGCAGGTCCCACTCGCCCGCGTACCGCACGGCCTGGCCGCCGGTGCCGGCCTTGAACTGGATCAGCCCGGCGTGCGGGTCGCCGGTGTCGAGGGTGGGGGTGATGCCGCGCAGGTCGTAGACGTCGCAGCCGGCCGCGAGCGAGTCGCGGACCATCGCCCACTGGCAGGCGTTCGAGCCGCGCACCTCGCGCTTCTTCGTGGACGAGGCGCCGTACGAGTACCACGCGTGCGCGCCGACGCGGACCAGGAGGGCGGCGGCGACCAGGTCGCCCCGGTGGCGGGCCAGATAGAGCCTGATCCGCTCGGGGTCCTCGGCGCTCAGCACCCTGGTCATGGTCTCGAAGTACCGCAGCGGCCGGGGCGTGAAGCGGTCGCGCGCGGCGGTGTGGACGTACAGGTCGTGGAACGCCGTCAGGTCCGCACCGGCCGCGGCCTCGCGGGCCGCGACCTCGACGCCCGCCTTGGCCGCCTTCCTGATGTTGCGGCGCCAGAGCTGGTTCATGCCCCCGAGCAGGTCGTCCTCGGTCCGGCCGGCCAGCGGAAGCTCGTACTTGAACTGCGGATGCCCGAGCCCGAAGCCGTCCTGCGGGCTCTGCGGCAGCCAGCCGGCGTCCTCGAGCCAGGTGGTCACGCGGGCGCCGACCGGGTCGGTCCACCGGCTCTCCAGCCCGGTCAGCCGCTGCACGCCCGGGTCCGCGAGGCCCTCCTTGACCTGGGCGGCGCTCCAGACGTTCGTGCACACCTGCGGGCCGAGCCGGACGGCGAACGCGCCGTGCGCCCGGAGCCGGGCCGCCAGCGGGTCGAGCCACCCCTCCAGCTCGCCGGTCCAGTCGATGACCGGGCCCTCGGGCAGGTAGGCCAGCGTGAAGCGCTCCAGCCGCGGCACCGGGCGGTGCAGGACGAGACCCGCACCGACCAGCCGCGGGCCGTCGAACCAGCCGAGGGACTCGCTGCGCCACTCGGTCTTGACGCGACCCCAGGCCGGGGTCTGGAGGAAGCTGACCGCACGCTGCGTCCGCACGAACGCGAGGTGCTCGGCGGCGCTGATCGCCGTGACCGTCAGCCGCACGCCCGCCCCCTGCCGGGTGTGGCGGGTGAGGCGGGCAAGGCGGGTGAGGCGAGGGGGGAGGGCGGGGCCGCGGTGCGTACCGGTGCGCTGAGGGACATGCCACGAGTCAAGGCCGCGCCGTGTTGCCGGTGCGTATGGGGATTTCGATACGCCGGCGATATGTGCGCGCTCGTAACCTGGGGAACATGCGTGTCTTGGTCGTCGAGGACGAGCCCTACATGGCGGACGCCATCCGCGACGGCCTGCGCCTGGAAGCGATCGCGGCGGACATCGCGGGTGACGGTGGCACCGCGCTGGAACTGCTCAGCGTCAACACCTACGACATCGCTGTCCTGGACCGCGACATCCCCGGCCCCTCCGGCGACGAGATCGCCAAGCACGTGGTCGCCTCCGGCAGCGGCATGCCGATCCTGATGCTCACCGCGGCCGACCGCCTCGACGACAAGGCCACCGGCTTCGGCCTCGGCGCCGACGACTACCTCACCAAACCGTTCGAGCTGCGGGAGCTGGTGCTCAGGCTCCGGGCACTCGACCGCAGACGTGCGCACACCCGGCCGCCCGTACGGGAGATCGCGGGGCTGCGACTCGACCCGTTCCGCCGCGAGGTCTACCGCGACGACCGCTACGTCGCGCTCACCCGCAAGCAGTTCGCGGTGCTCGACGTCCTGGTCGCCGCCGAAGGGGGAGTCGTCAGCGCCGAGGACCTCCTGGAACGGGCGTGGGACGAGAACGCCGACCCGTTCACCAACGCCGTACGCATCACGGTCTCCGCGCTGCGCAAACGCCTCGGCGAGCCCTGGCTCATCGCCACCGTGCCGGGCGTCGGCTACCGGATCGACACGGCGTCCGGGAGCGGGGACGGGAACGGCAGCGGGAACGGGAACGGCGACGGGAACGGGAACGGCGACCGTGGATAGGCGTCCCGGGTTGAGCGTCCGCCTCAAACTCACCCTCAGCTACACCGGGTTCCTCATGCTCGCCGGACTCCTGCTGCTCGCGGTGATGTGGGTGTTCGTCCTGCGCCACCTGCCCGCCTACTCGGGCGTCCCCGGGGGAGTGCTGGTCCGCTCCTTCCTCCTGCGCGACTTCGCGAGGGCCGCGGGCGCCACGCTGGTCTTCCTGATGCTGATCGGGCTCCTGGGCGGCTGGTTCCTCGCCGGCCGCATGCTCGCCCCGCTGACCCGCATCACGCACGCCACCCGTGTGGCCGCGCGGGGCTCGCTCTCCCACCGGGTCCGGCTGCCGGGCCGCGAGGACGAGTTCCGCGAACTCGCCGACGCCTTCGACACGATGCTCGCGCAGCTGGAAGCACACGTCGCCGAACAGCGCAGGTTCGCGGCCAACGCCTCGCACGAACTGCGCACCCCGCTGGCCATCTCGAAGGCACTGCTGGAGATCGCCCGTACCGACCCGCACCACGACACCGGCGAACTCGTCGACCGCCTCCACACCGTCAACACCCGGGCCATCGACCTCACCGAGGCGCTCCTCGTGCTCAGCCGCGCCAACCAGCGGTCCTTCACCCGGGAACACGTCGACCTGTCCCTGATCGCGGAAGAGGCCGCCGAGACGCTCCTCCCCCTCGCGGAAGAGCACGGCGTCACCCTGGAGACCCACGGCGACATCGCCCCCATGACCGGCTCGCCGACGCTCCTGCTGCAACTGACCACGAACCTCGTGCAGAACGCGATCGTCCACAACCTGCGGGCGTGCGGCAGCGTCTGGATTCACACCAGCGTGGGCCCCAGGACCGTGCTGCTCACCGTCGAGAACACCGGTGAGCGGCTCGCCCCGCAGCTGGTCGCGACCCTCGCCGAACCCTTCCAGCGCGGCACCGAGCGCGTCCACAGCGACCAGGCGGGCGTCGGCCTGGGCCTGGCCATCGTCAAGACCATCGCCCGTGCCCACGACGGCACCCTCGCCCTCGCCCCGCGCGCCGCGGGCGGCCTCCGCGTCACCGTCGAACTGCCCGTATCCGGCGCAGCCGCCTGAACCCGGCTCAGCCGCCTGAACCCGCGCGGCGCCGCGGCACTGCGCACAGGAGCGGCGGCCACCCTGTCGCTCCCGACCGGCCGCATAGGCGACACTGATCGCGCTCGCGGCGCTCCGCCCGTGAGCGGTGAGGGGCAGCGATGTCCCAGACGCGGGAGGCGCAGCCGTGCGGGACCAACTACTCGCGGACCGATACCGGTTGGTGCGGCAGCTCGCCGAGGGCGGGATGGGGGAGGTGTGGGAGGCGCAGGACGAGACGCTGGGGCGCCCCGTCGCCGTCAAGCTTTTCTCCCAGCTCGCCGGAGGCGGAAGCCGTGGCCGCCAGGAACGCGCCAGGTTCCTGCGCGAGGCGCGGATCACCGCCCAGTTGCAGCACCCCAACATCGTGACCGTCCACGATCTGGGCGAGACCGGTGCGGGGAACGACCGCGTCCCCTTCCTGGTGATGGAGATGATCCGCGGCGAGGGCCTGGACTCGGTGCTGAGCCGGGGCGCCGCCGCGCTGCCGGACGTGGCCCGGTGGGGCGCGCAGATCTGCGACGCGCTCGACGACGCGCACAAGGCCGGAATCATCCACCGGGACATCAAGCCGTCCAACGTCTTCGTCACCCCCTCCGGCGTCGTGAAGGTCCTCGACTTCGGCATATCGAAGGCGGCCGACCCCGAGGCGACCCGGGTCACCCGGACCGGCTTCATCGTGGGCACACCCGCGTACATGGCCCCCGAACAGGCTCGCGGATACCCGGAGCTCAGCAGCGACCAGTACGCGCTGGGCTGCCTGCTCTTCGAACTGCTCACCGGACGGCAGCCGTTCGAGGCCCCCGACGCCATGGGTCACCTCACCGCGCACTCCACCCAGCAGCCGCCCGCGCCCAGCGCGGTGCACGAGGGCGTCCCGCCCGACTGGGACGAACTGGTGCTGACCCTGCTCGACAAGGACCCCGCCCGGCGGTACCCGGATGCCGCCACCCTCGCGCGGGCGCTGCGGCGGCTCGGCGGTGGCGCGTTGGGCCCGTTCCACATCTGGACGTTCGCCGGCAGGTGCCTGGACGTCTGGGGCGCCAGCACCGAGGACCACACACGGATCGTCCAGTACAACTGCCACGGCGAGCCGCACCAGCAGTTCACCTTCCACCCCACCGGTGACGGGCTGTACGAGATCAGGACGTTCACCGGCAAGTGCCTGGACGTCTGGGGCGCCAGCACCGAGAACTTCACGCGGATCGTCCAGTACACGCGCCACGGAGGGCCGAACCAGCGGTTCTCCCTCCACCCGGTCGGCCGGGGCCTCTTCGAGATCGGGACGTTCGCCGGCAAGCGGCTGGACGTCCTGGAGTCCCGCACCGAGGACCACACGCCGATCGTCCAGTACACGCGCCACGGAGGGGTGAACCAGCTCTTCCGCCTGGTACTGGTCGGCTCGGCGAACCTGCCCGCGGAGCCGGGCGGCTGAGCGAGGGGCGGCGGGGGTCTCCTGCCTGCGGCGGGGAGACCCCGGCACCAGACGGCCGCCGCGAGCTGATCCGCGAAGAACGCGCTTGCAGAGCCTAGGAGTTCGCGTCCTGGTGCGTGCCGGTCAGCCGGCACCTCTTGCCGACCGCCTCCGCTACCTGGGGTTCGATCTGGGCACGGGTACGGGCGATCGCCGAGCCGCGGAAGTCCGACACCAGCTGGTCCGGGAACTGCGAGACCACGATCAGCAGGTGCTCACCCGGCTTCCAGCGCTCGTAGGCCCCCTGCGCGGCCGGATCGGGAACGTCCACGGAGATCCGCGGCTCGCCCTCGCCCGACCACAGCCGTTCCCGCACGTCGAAGGTGAGGACGACCCGGCCCGACCGCCGCGCGTCGCGCACGGACACCACATCCCCCTCCGCGACCACCCGCGTACACGGCAGCATGCCGCTCCACGGCACCTTGCCCCGCGCCGCGTACCCGCTCCGCGCCGCCGCCGGATCAGCGCCGTCCCCCGCCGATGCGGCAACCAGCCCCGCCACGGCCAGGGCTGCCCACAACCGGCGTGCCCGCGGCAGCCGCCGAAGTATGCGCACGTGTGACATCCACGGCTCCTTCCGTCCTCTGCCTGACGGACCAGGAGGCGGAAACGTTCGGCCGGGGCGCAGCCTGGCGACGGCGGCCGTACAGCGAAAGCTTCCACACCGACCAGTACCCCGACTGACCGCTCTCGGACGTAGGGACCGAGTTCGGCTCGGACGTGCTCGCCTTCCGGCCGCTCACCGGTCCGCCGCGGACAGGCAGAACTCGTTTCCTTCGGGGTCGGTCAGCACGATGTTGCCGTTAGTGTGCCGGGCTTGGAGGGTCGCTCCCAGGGCGGTCAGGCGTCGGACCTCCGCCTCCAGGTCCGCGGCGAGCAGGTCCAGGTGCACGCGGTTCTTCACCCTCTTGGCCTCCGGCACGAGCTGGAACCACAGCCGGGGCCCGCCGCCGGCCGGCTCCACCAGCACGGTGGGGTCGTCTTCGGTGCTGGTGATGCCCTCGGAACGCAGGCGGGCGAGTTCCGCCTCGTCATAGGGCGCGACGGCGTAGCCGTCCAGGGCCGCAGCCCAGAAGCGGGCCGTGGCCGCAGGCCGAGCGCTGTCGAAGACGATGTCGTGAAGTCGCGCCATGCCCCCATGATCCCGGTGCCCGGCGGCCGTCCTCGCCCCACTCCGCCTCGGCGGGTACCACCACTCAAGATCGCTAGAGTGTTCCGCGTCGAACCTGGAGCGAACCGGCTGGTGAGGAGCGGAAGATGGCCTCTGTGTCTCGCTCGGAGATGATCCGAGTCTTCGGCCCCGCTCTGGCGCCGGTGCTGCGCCCGGAGGAGATCCCGGAGCAACTGGTGGAGAGCCGCGCCAGGTTCACTCTCCAGCACATCGGCGTACCCACGAGCATCGGCGATGCCCTCGTGACCGACCTGTACGGCATGAGACCCCTGCACGAGTTTCTGACCGGAGTTCCGCTTCCCGCCTGGGCCCGATCGGAGTACGTACTGACGCTGGGCCTCTTCCTCGACGGCTTTCTCTGCCTGGACGGAAGGGAAGGCTCGGTTCTCCTGCTGACTCGCGAACTCGAGGCTGCTCCGGTCACCTTGGCCGGCGATCTGCATGCCTTCGTCTCCCTGCTTGTCAGGGTCTCGGAGGCAGCGCACCGGGCCACGAATCCTCCCGACCCGGTCCTCACCGCGCTCATGGAACAGACTGGTCCCACGTCGCTGAGCGCCTCCGCAGCCTGGGAAGCGGTCTTCGCGAACCTGACCGGCTGATCCGCCGGGCTCATCCGCCGGGCTGATCAGGAACGGGTCAGGCGGGAAGGCGGTCGGTGTGGACACCCTCGTCAGCGGGAGGCGCCGCGGCCTCCTGGGTGACCGGCGCCGCGCGCGTGCCGAGCATGGCCAGCGCGATGACCACGCCCAGTACCGCGACGAGGCCGACCATGGCGAACGCGGCCTGATGACCGGGAACCAGCGTCTGCGGTGCGGCGGTCCCAGGCGTGGTCGCGTGCGCGGTGACGATGCTGCCGGCCATGGCTACGCCGAGGGCGGTGCCGACGGCGAAGCAGGTATCGGCGACCCCGGCGGCCAGACCCGAGTGCCGTTCGGCGACACCGGTGAACGCGGCGATCTGCGCACAGACGGTGGCCGTACCCATACCCGCCCCGAAGACCAGCAGGGCGAGAATCAGGAGCTGCGCTGAACTGTGCTCGGAGACCACCCGGTTGAGCAGCAGGCAGGCTCCGCCGAGCAGCGCGGTACCGACGACCGCGACCGGACGCACGCCGACCCTGGTCACCACCCGCTGGCAGACCAGCGCACCGGCCACGGCCGCCACGGTCATCACCCCGGCCGTGAGGCCGAACCGCACGGGCGACCAGTCGAGCACCGACTGCGCGTGGGCGGTGAGCACGATGAGCATGCCGTCGACCGCGATGCCCGTGACGAGGAGCAGGAGGTTGCCGCCGACCAAGGAACGCGACCGCAGGGCATCGAATGGCACCAGCGGGGCCTTGGACCGCCGTTCGATCACGACGAACAAGCCGGTCAGCGCCATCGCACCCGCCAGCGGCCCGAGGACGTGGCGGCTGGACCACCCGACGTCCGGGACGCTGGTGATGGCGTAGACGAACAGCACGAGCGCCGAGGTGACCGTCACCGCCCCCGCCAGGTCGAAGGAGCGGACCCGCGCCTGGTTGCGGCTCTCGCTCAGCATCATCGGCGCGAGGACCAGCACGGCCGCCCCGACCGGGACGTTGATCCAGAAGACCCACTGCCAGCCGAGCGTATGGGTCATGAGGCCGCCCAGCAGCAGCCCGGCAGTGGCACCGAATCCTCCGATGCCGCCCCAGATTCCCAGTGCCCTGTTCCGCTCGGCGCCTTCGGAGAAGGCGTTCATCACCATGGACAAGGCGGCGGGGGCGATGATCGCGGCCGACACACCCTGCAGCGCGCGGGCTGCGACCAGCACCTCCACCGACGGGGCGAACCCGCAGCCCAGCGAGGCCAGCACGCGCAGCGACATTCCGGTCAGGAAGACCCTGCGGCGGCCGAGCAGATCCGCGGCGCGTCCGCACAGCAGCAGCAGGCCGGCGAAGGCCAGCGCGTAGGCCGTGACCGCCCAGGAGACGGCGGCGCCGTGCGCCTGGAACTCCCGTTCGATGGCAGGCAGGGCGGTCAGCAGGCTGGTGCCGTCCAGGATGGTCATGAAGAACGCCGTGCCCAGCAGCACCAGCACCCGCCATTTCGAGGGGGACGGCCGCGGGCTCACCCGTGCCCTCCCGCACCCAGCTCGACGCCCAGCCTGTCGAGCCAGTCGCCGGTGCCGTGCTTCCGCCAGGAGGGCTCCTCCCGGCCGTCGAGGAAGGCGCCCTGCTCGGTGAGGACCAGCAGGGTGCCGCCGTCGGCCGGGCCGAACGCCACGGTCGTCAGCGACGCCGCGGCGAGGTCGTCCCCCACGTGCAGCACGGAGGTGTAGACGAGGCGCTCGTCCGGGACGATGTCGCGGTACCACGACTCGAACGTCAGCGAGGGGCCGCTGTCCGGGCGGCTGCGGTTGACCTCCCGGCCCCCGACCCGGAAGTCCAGTTCATGTTCAGCGTCGGGCGTGGAGAACCAGCGGGCCTTCGCCTCCGGGTCGGCCCAGGCGGCGAACACCCGGGCCACCGCGGCCGGGTAGAGGCGTTCGAGGGTGAACGTGGCGTGCGTGACAGAACGGTCGGTCATGACAAGCTTCCTCACTCCGGGGTGCCGGGGTCATCGAGCAGGTGTTCGCCGAGCCGGTCCAGGCGGCGTTCCCAGGACGTGCGCTGCTCGGCAAGCCAGTCCTCGGCCGCCCGCAGCCCATCCGGCTCGATGCGGCAGGTGCGGACGCGGCCGGTCTTCTCGGACCTGACCAGCCCGCAGGCTTCCAGCACCTGGATGTGCTGCATGACCGCCGGCAGCGACATCTCCAGTGGCCTGGCCAGCTCGCTGACCGAGACCGGTCCGCGGATGAGGCGCTCCACCATTGCCCGACGCGTTCCGTCCGCCAGCGCCTGGAACACCCGGTCCAGTGATCCGCCATAGTTAGGCATGTCCTTAACTATGAGTCGGCACGCGTTCATAGTCAAGCGTTTCCTTAATCAATGGTCGGATGCCACCAGCCGGAGCGAGCCGCAGGATTTTGTCCACGCCCTACACCGGCTGAGGGCCGCCCCGTCAACGGTCCTTGCCGCGCCCTGGTTCGCGGATTACCTGATCGCGGGGAGCAAACCGTGCCTGGTGTGGCTCGTCTGGGGCATCCCGGCAGTTCGCACGGCGCCGGCGCCACCGGCACGAAGAGGGCCCCCGACCGACAGCTTCGCAGGTCAGGGGCCCTCTTGAAGTGTGGAGCCTAGGAGAGTCGAACTCCTGACATCCGCCATGCAAAGACGGCGCTCTACCAACTGAGCTAAGGCCCCGCTTCCGACCAGAGTACCGGGTCCTGGGGACGAATTCCGACCGGGTATCGCCCTGTGCGCATCACCCTCCGTAGGATGCTCCGCAAGTTCGCGCCAGCGAAGCGACGACTGGGGAGTCCAGGGGAGAGACGTGATGGACGCAGCACAGCAAGAAGCCGCTGCCAAGGCGCAGGAACTGCAGAGTCAGTGGTACGGAGAGCCGCTCGGGACGCTGTTCCGCCGGTTGATCGACGATCTCGGGCTCAACCAGGCACGGTTGGCGACCGTCCTCGGGCTCTCGGCGCCGATGCTGTCCCAGCTGATGAGCGGGCAGCGGGCCAAGATCGGCAACCCCGCCGTCGTACAGCGGGTGCAGGCGCTCCAGGATCTGTCCGCGGATGTCGCACGAGGGGATGTGAGCGCCGCCGACGCGACGCAGCGGATGGACGAGATCCGCCGGACGGCGGGCGGCAGTGTGCTGAACAACACCTCGCAGACGTCTTCCTCCGGCGCCACGCAAACCCCCGTGAAGCGGGTGGTCCGGGAGATTCAGTCGCTGCTGAGGTCCGTCTCGGACGCGGCGGACATCCTCGAGGCGTCGGCCGCGCTGGCGCCCACCCATCCGGAGCTGGCAGAGTTCCTGAAAGTGTACGGCGCCGGCCGTACCTCGGACGCGGTGAAGCACTACGAGGAGCACCAAAGCTGAATGGGTGAGATCTTCGCGGGGCGCTACGAGTTGGCGGACCCGATCGGGCGCGGTGGTGTGGGCGAGGTGTGGCGTGCCTGGGACCACCGGCGGAAGCGCTATGTCGCGGCGAAGGTGCTCCAGCAGCGCGACGCCCACACGCTCCTGCGCTTCGTACGGGAGCAGGCCCTGCGGATCGACCACCCGCACGTGCTGGCCCCCGCCAGCTGGGCGGCCGACGACGACAAGGTCCTCTTCACCATGGACCTGGTCAGCGGCGGCTCCCTGGCCCACCTGATCGGCGACTACGGCCCGCTGCCGCCTTCCTTCACGTGCGTCCTGCTGGATCAGCTGCTCTCCGGGCTGAACGCGGTGCACGCCGAGGACGTGGTGCACCGCGACATCAAGCCCGCGAACATCCTGCTGGAGCCGACGGGCACCGGCCGCCCGCACGTGCGGCTGTCCGACTTCGGCATCTCCATGCGCAAGGGCGAGCCCCGGCTCACCGACATGAACTACGTGGTGGGCACCCCGGGCTACTTCTCGCCGGAGCAGATGGGCGGCGCCGAACCGGACTTCACCGCCGACCTGTACGCCGTGGGCCTGGTCGGGCTCTACCTGCTGACCGGGCAGAAGCCGGACGCGCTGGGCCTGGTGGAGCGGTACGAGAACGGCGGCGGCGTGCCGGGCGCGCCCGAACGCGTCCCGGAGCCGCTGTGGCAGGTGCTGGGGACGCTGTTGCAGCCGGACCCGCAGGACAGGTTCCGTACGGCCACGGGGGCGCGCAAGGCGCTCGCGGGGGCCTCGGAGATGCTCGTCCTGGAGGGCACGCTGGAGCGGGAGGTCGTGGAGGTCTTCGAGCATCTGGGGCCGCTGCCGGAGGGGTTCGGGCCCGAGGGGCCGCTGCGCGTCGCGAGCGGGCTGCCGGGTGCGGCGGGCGTGACCGGCGGGGCGCCGACGGCGACCGGCACCGGCGCCATCGGGGACCACACCGGTACCGGCGCCACCGGGGGCACCGGCGCGGCACCCGCCGTGCCTGCCGTACCCGCCGCGCCGCCGACCGGGAGCTTCCACCTGGCGCCGCCGGAGCAGCCGGTCACGCCGCCCCCGACTCCCGTGACGGGAGCGACCGTCGGCCTGCGGCCCGGCACGCCCCCGACGCCGTACGGCGGTCCGCCGGCCGTGGAGCCGGTGACCCCGGCCACGCCGACCCAGCCCTACACCGCGCACGCGCCGCAGCAGCAGCGCCCGCCGCAGGCGGCACAGGCCCAGGCGGCACAGCTGCAAGCAGCGCCGCCGCCCATGCAGCCGCAGGCACCGCAGCCGCAGGCGCCGCAGCCCGTACGGCGACCGGGACCGCCCCCGAAGGTGGCGGTCCCGGTGCTGGTCCTCGCGCTGCTCTGCTTCGCCGTGGGCATCTGGGCGCTGCTCGCGGGCTGAGCCGCCCGCTGCCGGCCGCCCCCGGCGGCCCCGCTACCCCCAGTCGCCGTCCGGCCGCCCCTGCTGGTAGGGCTGCTGCGGCGGCCCGTAGCCGTGCGGCGGCACCGGCTGGGGCACGTACCCGCCGGGCGGTCCCGCGTACGGCACGGCGTCGGCGATCTGCGGCCGCCGCCGCGCGGTCAGCGTCCACACGACGAGGACGAGCAGGAGCACCGTCCCGGCGCCGATGCCGCCGTAGGCGAGGAGTTGGTGGTCGCCCTCGTCCTGCCCCGCCTGGTCGGCGGTGGCGCCGTCGGCGGCCTGCTCCTTGTCCTCGCCGCTGACGCCGAAGCCCGCCTTCGCCGCGTCCCCCTCGTACGAGGGGCCGGGCTGGGGCTTGCCGGTGAGGGTGGTGCGCAGGGTGACCGGCACCGAGCCGTCGACGAACTCGCCCATCTCCGCCTTGGCGTGCACGGAGACGTAGTACCAGCCCGCGAAGCCGGTCTGCGAGGTCGGGTCGTCGTAGGCGAAGCGGTTGACGTAGTCGACGGTGGCGGCGGCCAGCGGCACGGCCGCCGGTTCGTCCGCCCGGTACATGGCGCCCTCGCCGTCGACGTGGCCGCGCGCGGGGTTGTAGAGGTCGACGCGCACGCCGTCGCTCGTGTAGCTGCTGGTCTCGGCGGCCTGGGTGGTGCCGAACTCGGCACTCATCACGAGCTGCTGGCCCCAGTCGACGGGCACCCGGTAGAAGCGGGTCTCGCCCGGCTTGAGGCGGTCCTTCCAGACGCCCTCGGCCATGCCGGCGGCGTCGTTGAAGCCGGTGCCGCCCTTGATCCGCTTCGGCTCGCCGGTCGGCGCCTCGGGCGGCTCGGTCGGCAGGTCCTCCCGCTCCGGCGGGGTGGTGGGGACGCTGCCCCTGACCGGCGGCTCCTGCATGAAGCGCAGCTCCAGCGGCCAGGCGCTGGGGTCGGAGGTGGCCTCGCCGGCGCGTTCGACCGAGACGTTGTACACCCCGGGGTCCTGGCAGTCGCCGTCCGGTGTGACGGTGCGGCCCGCGGTGGCGGACAGCGGACGGGCGGTGCCGTCGGAGCCGAAGGTGACCTCGCTGCTGTCGCACTTGGTGCCGTCGGTGCCCTCCAGGGTGACGGTGAGGCCGTCGTTGAAGGCGACCTTGCTGCCCGCCTCGGGCTGGGCGACGGCGGAGAGCCAGGCGCCGGACTTCGCGTCCAGTTCGACGCTGTAGTACTTCTTCTCCCCCGGTGCCAGCTTGTCGCTGTAGGTGCCGTCCTTGGCCAGCCGGGGGCCGTCGGCGCTGCTGGCGGTGCCCTTGCGGGCCTCCGCGTCGTCGGCGGTGCGGTATCCGGGCAGGTCGCCCGGTTCCGCCGTCGCCGTGCCCGGCAGCGCCGCCACCGCGCAGAGCGCGGCCGTCACCGCCAGGCCAGCCTTCGTCGTGCGCCGCATCACCACGCGCCTCCCGTCGTCGATCCGTTGTTCCCGCTGTGGCCGCTGCTCCCGCTGCTCCCTCGCCGCGCCCGCAGGTAGGCCAGTGCCAGTCCGGCCAGCAGCGCCACGCCGGTCCCGCCGGCGATCGCGGCGACGGCCGGACCGCCCCATCCTGCACCGTCGTCCTCGCCGTCCGCTGCGGCGGTCCCCTTGCGGTCGCCGTCGCCCCCGTCCTTGCCGGGCTTGTCGTGGGCGGCCTTCAGCGGCGCGTTGTGCTGCGGGCCGGCCTTCTCGCGGCCCTTGACGTCGACGCGCAGGACGACTCCGATCGCGGCGTTCTCCGCGATCTCGGCGGCCTCGGCCCCGAGGGTCACCGCGATGTAGTAGTCGCCGTTCCGGTGGACGGGGGTGACCTTGGCCGCCGGCTCGTAGCGGTTGGTCCAGGAGACCGGGACGCTGCCGAGGGAGACGGCGGTCGGCTGGCCCGTGTAGATCTTCTGCTCGGTGAACTCGCTGCTCTCCAGCGGGTGCCGGCCGGGGGAGTAGGCGCTGGTGCGGACGAAGGAGTAGGTGCCGCTGTTCCCCTTCAGCGTGGGTTCGTTGGCGAACTCCACGTCGTAGCGCAGCTGCTGGCCCCAGCCGACCGCCACCTTGTACCAGCGCGTCTGCGCGGGCAGCAGCTTGTCGCGGTAGACGCCCTTCGCCAGCTCCCTGGCGTCGTTGAAGCCGGTGCCGCCCTCCACGTCCCGGGGTGTCCCTGCGGGCAGCTCGGCCTCCTTGCCGCCCTCGCCGTACTCGGGCGCGGACTGGGCCGGCGTCACGCCCTTCGCCAGCGGCTCCTCGACGGTGTGGCGCAGCTCCAGCGGCCAGCGCGCCTGGTCCGAGGTGTTCTCGCTGTTCCGGGTGACGGAGAAGGTGTACGTGCCCGCCTCGTCGCAGCTCGCCCCGCCGTCCTCGGAGGGGATGCGCCAGGCTGCTGCGGTGACCGGGAAGGCGCCCTCGTCCTGGCCGAAGAAGGACCGGTTCCGGTCGCAGGTGGGCGGGTGTTCGCCGGTCCCGTCCAGCTTCACCTCGATCCCGTCCAGGCTGGAGACGGGTACGCCGGGCTGGGGCACGGCGGTGGCCGAGAATCCGGCGGTGGAGGCGCCGTCCAGGGGCGCCTCGTACCAGCGCGTCTCGCCGGGGCCGATGGTGTCCAGGTACTGGCCGGCGCCGATGCGGGTGGCCGCCTGCGCGGTGGCGCCGCCGGTGATCCGCTCGCCCTTGAGGCGGTAGCCGTCGGCGGAGAGCTGCGCGGCACGCTGGAGCTGGCGGGCGAGCGCCTTGGCGTCCGGGGCGTCGTAGTACGAGCCGTGGCCCGCCTCGGCGACGCACTGGAGCTCCTTGCGCGCCTTGCCGCCGACCTGGAAGCCGATGGCGTCGATGCGCAGGTCCAGGCCGCTGCCGCCGAGCTGCTCGGCGGCCTCGCAGGGGTCGGGGGTGCCGCAATTGTCCTCGCCGTCGGAGATGAGCAGGATGCTGCGGCGGCCGAGGGCGCCGTCGGGCGTCCTGGGGAGGTCCTCGGCGGCCTTGCGCAGGGAGAGGCCGATGGGGGTGTCGCCCTTGGGCTCGACAGCGGCGACGGCCTGCTTGAGGCCCGCGCGGTCGAGTGCCTCCACCGGCTTGGCCAGCCGGGTGTCGTCACAGCCGCGCGGCTTGTCGGCACCGTAGACGCGCAGGCCGGTCGGATAGCCGTCCGGGAGGCTGTCGACGACGGTGCCGACGGCCTTGCGGGCAGCGGCGATGCGGGTGCTGCCCGCGCCGTCGCTGTCGGCCATGGAACCGGAGGAGTCCAGCACCATCACCATCGAGCTGTTGCCGCTGGCGGCGTTGTCATCCGCAACGACCAGGAGGGCCGGTGCGGTGTGTCCGACCGCTGCCGCAGGCGGCCCGAGCGTGGCCAGCACGGCGAATGCCCCGCTGATGGCCGTGGCCACCCTTGTCCTGGCGTGTCGTGCCATATCCATCGTCCCTTGTACGAGGCTGTCTCGATGTCTTTGCTCCAGCACCGTATTTCTTTGCAAGAGCACACTTCAAGGGGCGGTGGCGTCACGGTCCTGCAACACGTGACGAGGCCCCGACCGCCTTCACGCGGTCAGGGCCTCGTGCGAACCTGCTGTGACTGCTCGGTTCTGGAGTGACTGCTGTGCCCGTTGAGGGTCACACACCCGAACCTGCGGGCACGGAGTCGGTCGCCTCCGTCCACAGGTCCTGCTCGGCGCGATCCGCCTGGATCTGGCGGTACACGAGGAGCCCGCCGATGGCGGCCAGTGCGACCAGGAGAAGCTTCTTCACCGCGCTACCTCGTCCTTCGTAGACTCATGACCATCTGGCGCCGATGATACCCACAGGGCTCGCGAAGCGTGGGCAGAGGTACACACCAGCCACGCAGCAGAGCCCCCAGCCGGACCGGCTGGGGGCTCTCACGCGGTGGGGCTAAGAGGACTTGAACCTCTGGCCTCATCCTTATCAGGGATGCGCTCTAACCATCTGAGCTATAGCCCCGCGCTGCACCGAAAGATTAGCGCACATCCGGCCGGGTCCCAAAATCGGTTTACGCCGCCGATTCCGGGACCCGGCCCGTGCTCACTCGTCCTCGGCCAGCGTGACCTCGACGCCGCCCACGAAGCCCGCCGACAGGTTGTAGATGAACGCGCCCAAGGTCGCCAGCGCCGTCGCCAGCACCACGTCGATCACCGCCACCACCGAGGTGAACAGCACCACCCGCGGCAGCGACAGGAACGCCTCCAGGTCGAAGCCGCCCCCCTCGTCGGAGGACGTGGCCTCGCTGATCGTGTCGCCGATGGCCGAGAAGACGCCCATGGCGTCCATCACCATCCACAGCACCGAGACCGCCACGACCGTGCACACGCCCAGCGCGATGGACAGCAGGAAGCTGACCTTCATCACCGACCACGGGTCGGCCTTGGCCACCCGCAGCCGCGCCTTGCGCGTCCGCGGCACCGTACGGGCGCCGGTACGCGGGCGGCGGCGGGCGTCCGGTGCCATGCCCTGCACACCGCCCGCACCCCCAGCCGTACCCGCGCCGGCCGGGGCGGACCCGCCCAGGGTGCCGCCGCCCGGCTGGACCACGCCCCCGGGCTTCGGCTGCGCCTGCGCCCCGGCCGCCTGCGGAGCCGGATAGGCCCGCGGCGGATGGTGCGGCTGCGGTGGCCCCTGCGAAGCATCCTGCCCCTGCGGCTGCGGTTGTGGCTGCGCCTGAGGCTGTGGCTGCGCCCGCTGCTGGGGCTGGGCACCACTCACGCCTTACTCCTCGTCGCTCGACGTGGCCGGAGAGCCGTCGGCCGGGGACTGCGTGGCCGCCGACTCGTCAACCAGAGCGCCCAGGGAGCCGCCCGCCTCGGAGTTCTCCACCGCGGCGTCCACCGCGGCCTCGACCTCCTCGGCCTCGCGGCCCGCCTCGGCATTGCGCGCGACACCGACGACGGCGTCCCGCTTGCCCAGGTTGATCAGTTGAACGCCCATCGTGTCACGGCCCGTCTCCCTGACCCCGTTGACCCGCGTACGGATCACACCGCCGCTCAGCGTGATGGCGAGAATCTCGTCCGATTCCTCCACCACCAGCGCGCCGACCAGCTCACCACGGTCCTCCACGATCTTGGCGGCCTTGATCCCCAGGCCGCCCCGACCCTGGACGCGGTAGTCGTCGACCGGCGTCCGCTTCGCGTAACCGCCGTCGGTGGCGGTGAAGACGAACGTACCGGCCCGGACGACATTCATCGAGAGCAGTTCGTCGCCTTCCCGGAAACTCATCCCCTTGACACCCGAGGTGGCCCGCCCCATCGGACGCAGCGCCTCGTCCGTCGCGGTGAACCGGATCGACTGCGCCTTCTTGCTCACCAGCAGCAGATCGTCCTGCGAGGAGACCGGCTCGGCGCCGATCAGCTCGTCGTCCCGGCCGTCGTCCATCTCGCGCAGGTTGATCGCGATGACCCCGCCCGAGCGCGGCGAGTCGTAGTCCTTGAGCGGCGTCTTCTTCACCAGGCCCGACTTCGTGGCCAGCACCAGGTACGGCACCGCCTCGTAGTCGCGGATGGCCAGGATCTCCGCGATCCGCTCGTCCGGCTGGAACGCCAGCAGGTTGGCCACGTGCTGGCCGCGCGCGTCCCGCCCGGCGTCCGGCAGCTCGTACGCCTTCGCCCGGTAGACCCGGCCCTTGTTCGTGAAGAACAGCAGCCAGTGGTGCGTGGTGGAGACGAAGAAGTGGTCGACGATGTCGTCCTCCTTCAGCTTCGCGCCCCGCACCCCCTTCCCGCCGCGCTTCTGCGCCCGGTAGTCCACCGACCTGGTGCGCTTGACGTAGCCGCCACGGGTGATCGTGACGACGATGTCCTCCTCGGCGATCAGGTCCTCGATGGACATGTCGCCCTCGAAGGGCACCAGCTTGGAGCGCCGGTCGTCGCCGAACTTGTCGACGATCGCCGTCAGCTCCTCACCGATGATCTGCCGCTGCCGCTGCGGGGAGGCCAGGATGATGTTGTACTCGTCGATCTTCCGCTGCAGCTCGTCGTGCTCGGCGGTGATCTTCTGGTGCTCCAGCGCGGCCAGCCGCCGCAGCTGCATCTCCAGGATCGCGTTCGCCTGGATCTCGTCGATCCGCAGCAGCCCCATCAGGCCCTCGCGCGCCTCCTCGACGGTCTGGCTGCGCCGGATGAGCGCGATCACCTCGTCGATGGCGTCCAGCGCCTTGAGCAGCCCGCGCAGGATGTGCGCGCGCTCCTCCGCCTTGCGCAGCCGGTACTGGGTACGGCGCACGATCACGTCGATCTGGTGCGTGACCCAGTGCCGGATGAAGGCGTCCAGCGACAGCGTCCGCGGCACGCCCTCGACCAGCGCCAGCATGTTCGCGCCGAAGTTGGTCTGGAGGTCGGTGTGCTTGTAGAGGTTGTTCAGCACCACCTTGGCGACCGCGTCCCGCTTGAGCACGATCACCAGCCGCTGGCCCGTACGCGAGGAGGTCTCGTCCCGTACGTCCGCGATGCCGCCGACCCGGCCGTCCTTCACCAGGTCGGCGATCTTCAGCGCCAGGTTGTCCGGGTTGACCTGGTACGGCAGCTCGGTGACCACCAGGCACTGGCGGCCCTGGATCTCCTCGACCTCGACCACCGCGCGCATTGTGATCGACCCGCGCCCGGTGCGGTACGCCTCCTCGATGCCGCGGCGGCCCACCACCAGCGCGCCGGAGGGGAAGTCCGGGCCCTTGATCCGCTCGATCAGGGCTTCCAGCAGCTCCTCGTTGCTCGCCTCCGGGTGGTCCAGGTACCACTGGGCACCCGAGGCGACCTCGCGCAGGTTGTGCGGCGGGATGTTCGTCGCCATGCCGACCGCGATCCCGGCCGAACCGTTGATCAGCAGGTTCGGGAAGCGGGCCGGCAGGACCGTCGGCTCCTGGTTGCGGCCGTCGTAGTTGTCCTGCATATCGACGGTGTCTTCGTCGATCTCGCGGAGCATCTCCATGGACAGCGGGTGCATCTTGCACTCGGTGTACCGCATGGCCGCCGCCGGGTCGTTGCCCGGGGAGCCGAAGTTGCCGTTCGAGTCGACCAGCGGCATCCGCATCGACCAGTGCTGGGCGAGCCGCACCAGCGCGTCGTAGATGGAGGAGTCGCCGTGCGGGTGGTAGGTGCCCATCACGTCGCCGACGACGCGGGCGCACTTGTAGAAGCCCTTCTCGGGCCGGTAACCGCCGTCGTACATCGCGTACAGCACGCGGCGGTGCACCGGCTTCAGGCCGTCCCGCACGTCGGGCAGGGCACGCGAGACGATCACGCTCATCGCGTAGTCGAGATACGAGCGCTGCATCTCCGTCTCAAGGCTCACCGGCTCCACGCTGAGCCGGGTCGGCAGGACGGTGCTGCCCTCGGTGGGGGCGTCCTTCGGGGAGGTCTCTGGGACGTTGTCGTCGGCCATCGCTGGTTTGAGGTCCTTGTCTGTGGGGCGGCGGGCGGAGAGCCGACTCAGATGTCGAGGAAGCGGACGTCCTTGGCGTTGCGCTGGATGAAGGACCGGCGCGCCTCCACGTCCTCGCCCATCAGGATCGAGAACAGGTCGTCGGCGGCGGCGGCGTCGTCCAGCGTCACCTGGCGCAGCACCCGGTGCTCGGTGTCCATGGTGGTGATCCGCAGCTCCTCGGCGTTCATCTCGCCCAGGCCCTTGAAGCGCTGGATCGAGTCGTCGCGCATCCGCTTGCCCTGCTCGCGGCCGAGCCGGATCAGGCTGTCGCGCTCGCGGTCGGAGTAGGCGTACTGGTGCTCGTCCCGGCCCCACTTGATCTTGTAGAGCGGCGGCTGGGAGAGGTACACCCGGCCCTGCTCGACCAGCGGACGCATGAAGCGGAACAGCAGGGTCAGCAGCAGCGTGTTGATGTGCTGGCCGTCGACGTCGGCGTCCGCCATCAGGATGATCTTGTGATAGCGCAGCTTCTCGCTGTCGAAGTCCTCATGGATGCCGGTGCCGAACGCCGAGATCAGCGCCTGCACCTCGGCGTTCTGGAGCACCTTGTCGATGCGCGCCTTCTCCACGTTCAGGATCTTGCCGCGGATCGGGAGGATCGCCTGGTACTGCGGATTGCGGCCGGACTTGGCCGAGCCGCCCGCCGAGTCGCCCTCCACGATGAAGATCTCGCACTTGGCGGGGTCGTTCGACTGGCAGTCCGAGAGCTTGCCCGGCAGCGACGCCGTCTCCAGCAGGCCCTTGCGGCGGGTCAGGTCCCGCGCCTTGCGCGCGGCCACCCGGGCCGTCGCCGCCTGGACACCCTTGCGGATGATGTCCGCGGCCTCGTTGGGATGGCGGTCCAGCCAGTCCGTGAGGTGCTCGTGCACGATGCGCTGGACGAACGTCTTCGCCTCGGTGTTGCCCAGCTTCGTCTTCGTCTGGCCCTCGAACTGCGGCTCGCCCAGCTTCACCGAGATGATCGCCGTCAGACCCTCGCGGATGTCCTCACCGGTGAGGTTGTCGTCCTTCTCGCGCAGCAGCTTCTTCTCGCGCGCGTACCGGTTGATCAACCCGGTCAGCGCCGCGCGGAAACCCTCCTCGTGGGTGCCGCCCTCGTGCGTGTGGATCGTGTTCGCGAAGGAGTACACCCCCTCGCTGTACTGGGTGTTCCACTGCATCGCGATCTCGAGCGAGAGCAGCCGCTCCTTGTCCTCGGCCTCGAAGTCGATGACCGTGGGGTGCACCAGCTCGCCCTTGCGCGAGTTGAGGTAGCGGACGAAGTCGGAGATCCCGCCCTCGTAGTGGTAGCGCACGGCGTTCTGGTTGCCGTCCTCGTCCACGTGCTCCGCGCGCTCGTCCCGCAGGGCGATGGTCAGGCCCTTGTTCAGGAAGGCCATCTCCTGGAAGCGGCGCGAGAGCGTCTCGAACGAGTAGTCCGTCGTCTCGAAGATCTCGCCGTCGGCCCAGAAGGTGACCGAGGTGCCCGTCTCGTCCGTCGGCTCGTGCTGCTCCAGCGGCGCCGTGGGCACCCCGAGCTTGTACTCCTGGGTCCAGCGGGAGCCGTCCGTCCGCACCTCCACCGCCACCCGCTGCGACAGCGCGTTGACGACGGACACACCCACGCCGTGCAGACCGCCGGAGACCGCGTAGCCGCCGCCGCCGAACTTGCCGCCCGCGTGCAGCACGGTCATCACGACCTCGAGCGCGGGCTTGTTCTCCGAGGCGACGATGCCGACCGGGATACCGCGCCCGTTGTCGACCACCCGGACACCGCCGTCGGCCAGCAGCGTCACGTCGATGGAGTCGGCATGGCCGGCGAGCGCCTCGTCGACGGAGTTGTCGACCACCTCGTAGACGAGGTGGTGCAGACCACGCTCACCGGTCGAGCCGATGTACATGCCCGGTCGCTTCCGGACCGCGTCCAGACCCTCGAGGACGGTGATGTCGCTGGCGTCGTACGACGGGACACCCGGCTCGGGCACGGCCGCACTCGCTGCATCGGCCGCCTCCTCGGGACCGTCATCGGACGTATTGCTCTGGTTTGGGTTGCCGGAATCGGCCACGAAGCGCCCTTTCTGGCACAGCACAGGCCGTCTCCTGGGCAAAACGGAGCGGCTGCGTCGTTCGACATGATCCGCAACAGGGCGGCTTACATCCAGTGTACCGGTGGCTCGGCCATCAATGGGGCTTTGCCGGTACCTGAGTCCTCATGTGCCGCCCTGGGGTGCCGTCCAGCGACTCCCCATATGCGGACCGGGGGCCTAAGAGGCTCACAGAGCCACTCAGCGCTTCGGCTTGTCAACGGTCCGCACCTGTGTGTGTTCCCTCACCCTTACGCGCCCACGCGCGTGCGAAGACGCCGCGAAGGTACGGGTACGGACCGCACCAGGCCGCGCCGGAACGGGACGGACCAGGCCCGCCGGAGGAAGGCGGACCGCTCAGCCGTACGTGTCCCCCGGGCCCTTGCTCCCCGGGGCCCGCAGCGGACCGGAGCGCGTCGGCGCCTCGGGCCCGCGCACCTTGATCAACCGGACCGTGCCCTGCCCCAGTTCCTCGTTCAGCCGCGCGACCAACCGGGGCGCCAGCAGCCGCAGTTGCGTCGCCCACGCCGTCGAGTCGCAGCGCACCAGCAGGCTGCGCTCCTCCTCGTCGTACCGCAGCGGCGCGCAGTGCTGGGCCACCTCCGCACCCACCAGCTCCGGCCACCGGCCCATCACCCCGCCGACCGCCGCCGGGGCCTCCCACCCGCGCTCCGTGATCAGCCGGCCGACCGCCGCGCCCAGCGGCAGCGGATCGCGGCCGTCGCGGCCGGCCCCGGACCGCAGCCCGCCGCGGCGCGCCTGCTTGCGCTGCGAGGCGGCCGCGCCGCGCTCCCGCGCGCGCTCCTTCGCCGCGCGCAGCGCCACCCGGGCCAGGTCCACACCGGAGGGCTCGGCGGGCTCCGGGCGCGGCCCGGACTGCCCGGACTGCCCGGGCTGGGGCAGCGGGGCGGGGTCGGGCAGGCGCTCGGGCACCGGGCCGCTCATGCCCGCGTCACCTCGCCCTCGGCCACCGCGAACCGCACCCCCGCCAGGGCGGGCGGCACGTCCTCCGCCACCGCGGCCGTCACCAGCACCTGTTCGCCCGGCGCGACCAGCTCCGCCAGCCGCGCGCGGCGCCGTACGTCCAGCTCCGCGAAGACGTCGTCGAGCACCAGGACCGGTTCGTTGCCCTCGCTCTTGAGCAGGTCGTAGGAGGCCAGCCGCAGCGCCAGCGCGAAGGACCAGGACTCGCCGTGGCTGGCGTAGCCCTTCGCGGGCAACTGGCCGAGCTTCAGCACCAGATCGTCCCGGTGCGGCCCCACCAGCGTGACGCCCCGCTCGATCTCCTGCCGGCGCGCCTCGCCCAGCGCCGCCCGCAGCTGCTCGAACAGCTCCTCGCGGGACGAGCCGGCGTCCACCGGGGCGCGGTACTCCAGCGCCACCGGGCCGCCGCCGGGCGCCAGCCGCTCGTACGCCTTGTCCGCCAGCGGGCGCAGCGTCGCGATCAGGTCCAGCCGCTGGGCCAGCACCTCCGCGCCGACGCGCGCCAGATGCTCGTCCCAGACGTCCAGCGTGGCCAGGTCGCCGCCCCGGCCGCCGTGCCGCCGGGCCATGGCCGCCGACTTCAGCAGAGTGTTCCGCTGCTTGAGCACCCGGTCGTAGTCGGACCGGACACCGCCCATACGCGGCACCCGCGCCGTCACCAACTCGTCCAGGAAGCGGCGGCGTTCACCCGGATCGCCCTTGACCAGGCTCAGGTCCTCCGGCGCGAAGAGCACCGTGCGCAGGATTCCCAGCACGTCCCTCGGCCGCACCTGCGAGGAGCGGTTGATCCGCGCGCGGTTCGCCCGGCCCGGGTTCAGCTCCAGTTCCACCAGCTGGCTGCGCTCGCCCTGCCGCACCGCCGCCCGTACGATCGCGCGCTGCGCGCCGAGGCGCACCAACGGCGCGTCCGAGGAGACCCGGTGGCTGCCGAGGGTGGCCAGATAGCCGACGGCCTCCACGAGGTTCGTCTTGCCCTGGCCGTTCGGTCCGACGAAGGTCGTGACGCCCGGATCGAGGGCGACCTCGGCCCGGGCGTACGAGCGGAAGTCGGCGAGCGAGAGATGCGTGACATGCACGATGGCGCGCTGACCTCCCCGAACCGCCGTCGCCTGCTACTTGGTGTTCTGCACCGCGTGGCCGCCGAACTGGTTGCGCAGCGCGGCGATCATCTTCATCTGCGGCGAGTCCTCCTGGCGGGAGGAGAACCGCGCGAACAGCGAGGCGGTGATCGCGGGCAGCGGCACGGCGTTGTCGATCGCCGCCTCCACCGTCCAGCGGCCCTCGCCCGAATCGGCCGCGAAGCCGCGCAGGGCCTCCAGGTGCTCGTCGTCGTCCAGCGCGTTGACCGCCAGGTCCAGCAGCCAGGAGCGGATGACCGTGCCCTCCTGCCAGGAGCGGAAGACCTCGCGCACGTCGGTGACCGCGTCGGCGGCCTCCAGCAGCTCCCAGCCCTCCGCGAAGGCCTGCATCATCGCGTACTCGATGCCGTTGTGGACCATCTTGGCGAAGTGGCCCGCGCCGACCTTGCCCGCGTGCACGGCGCCGAACTGACCCTCGGGCTTCAGCGCGTCGAAGACGGGCTGCACCCGGGCGACGTGCTCGGCGTCACCGCCGTACATCAGGGCGTAGCCGTTCTCCAGGCCCCAGACGCCGCCGGAGACGCCGCAGTCGACGAAGCCGATGCCCTTCTCGGCCAGCTGGGCGGCGTGCTTCTCGTCCTCCGTCCAGCGGGAGTTCCCGCCGTCCACCACGACGTCGCCGGGCGAGAGCAGCCCGGCCAGCTCGTCGACGGTCGACTGGGTCGCGGCGCCGGCGGGCACCATCACCCACACCACGCGCGGGGCCTTCAGCTTCCCCACCAGCTCGGCGAGGCTGTGCACATCGGCGAGGGCGGGATCGCGGTCGTATCCCACGACGGTGTGGCCGGCGCGGCGGATGCGCTCGCGCATGTTCCCGCCCATCTTGCCCAAGCCGACGAGACCCAGCTCCATCAGTACGCCTTCTTTCGGTGTGGCTGCCTGTTCGTACCCGCGTACGAGCCTACGCCGGTGGGTGCGTGCACACCTGTGGGCTCAGCCGCTCAGGAGAGGAGCCTCAGCCGCTCAGACGCACCGGCATGATCAGGTACTTGTAGGCGTCGTCCGCCTCGGCGTCCTTCGCGGGGCGACCGCTGAGCAGCGCGGGCTTCGTCGAGGTGGTGAACGAGAGCTGGGCGACCGGAGAGTCGATCGCGCTCAGGCCCTCGAGCAGGAAGCCCGGGTTGAAGGCGATCGAGACGTCGTCCCCCTCGAGGTCGGCGTCGACCCGCTCCACAGCCTGTGCGTCGTCGCTGGAGCCCGCCTCCAGGGTCAGCACACCCTGCTCGAAGCTCAGCCGCACCGGGGTGTTGCGCTCCGCGACCAGGGCGACGCGCTTGACGGCCTCGACGAACGGGGCCGTCTCGATCACGGCGACGGAGTTGAACTCCGTCGGGAACAGCGTGCGGTACTTGGGGAGGTCGCCCTCCAGCAGCCGCGTCGTCGTACGCCGGCCGGAGCCCTCGAAGCCGATCAGGCCCTCGCCGGAGCCCGAGCCGGACAGCGCCAGCGACACGCTCTCGCCGCCGCTCAGCGACTTCGCGGTGTCCAGCAGTGTCTTCGCGGGGACCAGGGCGACCGCCGAAGTGTCCGGCGTCTCCGGCTTCCACAGGAACTCGCGGACGGCGAAGCGGTAGCGGTCCGTGGAGGCGAGCGTGACGCTGTCGCCCTCGATCTCGATCCGCACGCCGGTGAGCACGGGCAGCGTGTCGTCCCGGCCGGCGGCGATGGCGACCTGGGCGACGGCGGCGGCGAAGACCTCACCGGGGACGGTGCCGGTGGCGGTCGGCATCTCGGGCAGCGCCGGGTACTCCTCCACAGGCAGGGTGTGGAGTGTGAACCGCGAGGAGCCGCAGACCACCGTGACCCGCACGCCGTCGGTGGAGATCTCGACGGGGCGGTTCGGCAGGGAGCGGCAGATGTCGGCGAGCAGGCGGCCGGAGACCAGCACCGTGCCGTCCTCCTCGACCTCGGCCTCCACCGAGACCCGCGAGGAGACCTCGTAGTCGAAGCCGGACAGGCTCAGGGCGCCCTCCTCCGCCTTCAGCAGCAGTCCTGCCAGGACCGGCACCGGTGGACGGGCGGGGAGGCTCTTGGCGGTCCACGCCACCGCCTCTGCGAGTACATCGCGCTCTACCCGGATCTTCACCTTCAGCCGCCTCCTGCTGCTGTTGCTGCGGGCCTGTTGCCGGGGACCAGTCTGACGCACACCGCTGACAGTCGGGCCCACGCGGGTCAAGTCGGTGCGAGCGGGGTAGGACCGTCCCAGGCCGAGTTGTGCACAGCCCCCACTTCCAAGCGAATTTCGGGCTCTCTCTAGGTGGTCGTAGTAGTAGGGCTTGTGGAAACCGTGGATAACCCCGTTTTCGCAGGTCAGGCCCCAGATTTTATCCACCGGCCCTGTGGGCGGAGCGGTGGACGGAAGGGGGGTTCCTGTGGACGGCGAAAAGTTCTGCACACCCGGTACACAGGCGGACCCCACTTCCCCACAGCCCCGCCCACAGGAATCGAGGAGTTCTCAACAGGGCTCCGGTGGGGGGCGGTGTGACCTGATTCACTCGTACCGGTGACGGGGCGCGTTGTGTTGCCGAACAGTGGACAAGGGTGTGGAGAAGCTGGGGACAACTCACCGTTTGCTGTGGGTAGGCGGTGGACAACTCGACGGACGGTCCGGCGCCCGGCAGTTCGTCCACAGGTTGTGGATTTCCTTCGCCCACAAATCCCCAGCCCTCTGACCTTGGAAGATCATCCCTCGCGGTCGCCGCCTGTGGAGGCTTTCGGGACAACTCGGCGATCCCCAGGGTGTGGACGCCGCCGCGACCGGCTTTCTGTGGACTTCCCGCCTCCCGCGGCATGGATTCGAACAACGCAGAGCGCCCCCCGACACGTGTCGGGGGGCGCTGGAGCGCGGCGCTGCGGGACAGCCGTCAGCCGTCAGCCGTTCTTGATCCGGTTCGTCAGCTCGGTGACCTGGTTGTAGATGGAACGCCGCTCGGCCATCAGCGCACGGATCTTGCGGTCGGCGTGCATCACCGTCGTATGGTCCCGGCCGCCGAACTGAGCGCCGATCTTCGGCAGCGAGAGGTCGGTCAGCTCCCGGCACAGGTACATCGCGATCTGCCGCGCCGTCACCAGGACACGGCTGCGTGAGGAGCCGCACAGGTCGTCGATGGACAGACCGAAGTAGTCCGCGGTGGCGGCCATGATGTCCGCTGCGGTGATCTCCGGGGACGCGTCCTCGCCGCCGGGGATCAGGTCCTTGAGCACGATCTCGGTGAGCCCGAGGTCGACCGGCTGGCGGTTGAGACTGGCGAAGGCGGTGACCCGGATCAGCGCGCCCTCCAGCTCCCGGATGTTGCGCGAGATCCGGGACGCGATGAACTCCAGCACCTCGGGCGGCGCGTTGAGCTGCTCCTGCACCGCCTTCTTGCGCAGGATCGCGATACGCGTCTCCAGCTCCGGCGGCTGCACGTCCGTGATCAGGCCCCACTCGAAGCGGTTGCGGAGCCGGTCCTCCAGGGTGACCAGGGCCTTGGGCGGCCGGTCCGAGGAGAGCACGATCTGCTTGTTCGCGTTGTGCAGGGTGTTGAAGGTGTGGAAGAACTCCTCCTGGGTGGACTCCTTGCTGGCCAGGAACTGGATGTCGTCCACGAGCAGGATGTCCATGTCGCGATAGCGCCTGCGGAACGCGTCCGCCTTGCCGTCGCGGATGGAGTTGATGAACTCGTTGGTGAACTCCTCGGAGCTGACGTAGCGCACCCGCGTACCCGGGTAGAGGCTGCGGGCGTAGTGCCCGATGGCGTGCAGCAGGTGCGTCTTGCCGAGCCCGGACTCGCCGTAGATGAACAGCGGGTTGTACGCCTTGGCCGGCGCCTCGGCGACCGCGACGGCGGCGGCGTGGGCGAAGCGGTTGGAGGCGCCGATGACGAAGGTGTCGAAGAGGTACTTCGGATTCAGCCGGGCGGTCGGCTCCCCGGGGCCGGTCGCGGGGGCGGGCTGCGCGGCGAGCGGGCCCGGCGCGCCGGACTGCGCGGGCAGCTGGGCCGGGCCGTCGTAGCGGGGGGCGCCCTGGTGGGTCTGGTGCGGGGGGCCGCCGCCGTGCCGCTGCGCGGGGTGCTGGGGGTGCTGCTGGTGCGGCTGCTCGTACTGGTCGTACGAGGACTGCCGGGGGGGCTGCTGGCCGTAGCGGTGCGGCTGCTCGTAGCGCTGCCCCTCGTACGGCTGCGGCGGCGGGTGCTGCTGGTGCTGCGGCTGGTGCGGGTAGGGCTCCGGTTGCTGCCAGCCGCCGTGCTGGTGCTGCGGGGGCGGCTCGGTGCGGGGGGCCTGCGGGTAGTCGGGGTAGGCGGCGCGGGGGCTGGGCAGCTCGCGCGCCTCGTAGCGCTCGTGGGTGGCGGGGCCGGGACCAGGGCCGGTGTTCTGGCTCGGGACCTGGCCCGGTCCGGGGCCGTGTCCGGGCGGCTGCTCGTCGGCGGGCTGTCCGGGCTGGCCCTGCTGGCCACCGGGGCCACCGCCCGCCGGCGGCGGCGACGCCGGGCCGGTCACGGTGATCGCGAGCCGGATCGACTGCTGGCACTCGCGGCTGAGCGCGTCACTGATCAGCGGGGCGAGCCGCCCCTCCAGCACGCCCTTCGCGTACTCGTTCGGCACACCCAGCAGGGCCGTACCGGAGACCAGCACCAAGGGCTGGCAGTCCTTGAGCCATCGCTGGTCCTTGGCCTCGACCCCCTGACCCTCGGTGAGGAGTTGCTCCAGGACGCGCGGCCACACTGCGGCTAGATCGGCAGGCAGGTCGGCCACGGGGCACGCTCTCTCACTCGCTGGATGGCGTTCGCTCCGGGGAGACGACGCTCCGGGGAGGCGACTTGCGCCCCTGGAAGGTGTGATCCGCGGGACGGTCGGGAAGATTGGGAAGTTGAGCCACGGTAGTCAGGCCGACCTGCGCGGTTCAAGTCGTTGTCCACAGCCTGTGCACGACTGGGGCAATGGGCCGATCCACGTCGGCCCGGTTTGACCGGATGGCGTAACCGCGCGTACCGTATCGAGGTCGAGTTGTCGATGGCTGCTGCCGCCTGCCTCCGATGGGCATGACGATGCGGTGCACACTCGGGCGTTGCGAGCTACTCGTGGGCGCACGGTGACAGCCAGTTGACATCCCACACCCCGTCTCGTCCGAGACTCAAGAATTCCTGGAGCCCCCGAGTGAGCAAGCGCACCTTCCAGCCGAACAACCGCCGCCGCGCGAAGACCCACGGTTTCCGGCTGCGCATGCGGACGCGCGCCGGCCGCGCGATCGTGGCGAACCGCCGTAGCAAGGGCCGCTCGCGCCTGTCGGCCTGAGCAGCCTGACCCCAGGTCCATGACGTGCTGCCTACCGAGCACCGGCTGAGGCGGCGCGAGGACTTCGCGACCGCGGTACGACGGGGACGCAGGGCGGGCCGACCGCTTCTGGTCGTCCATCTGTTCCGCAGTACCGACCCGCACGAGGCGGGGGGAGATGCTCCCCCCGCGCGTGCGGGTTTCGTCGTGAGCAAGGCCATCGGCGGCGCGGTTGTGCGCAACCTCGTGAAGCGCCGCCTGCGCGGACTCATGGCCGATCGGCTCGCTTCACTTCCTGCGAGTAGCCTGGTGGTCGTACGGGCGCTGCCCGGTGCGGGCGCGGCGGGCTACGACGAGCTGGCCCGCGACCTGGACACCGCGTTGCAGCGGTTGCTGGGGAGGGCACCGTGAAATACCCGCTGCTCTGGTTGATCAAGCTCTACCAGTGGACCATCAGTCCGATTCTCGGGCCGGTCTGCCGGTACTACCCGTCGTGCTCGCACTACGGGTACGGCGCGATCGACCAGCACGGTGCGGTGAAGGGCACGGTGCTTACCGCCTGGCGCATCCTGCGCTGCAATCCGTGGTCGCCCGGTGGCGTCGACCACGTTCCCGCCCGGAAGCGTCCGGTGTGGCATCAGTGGCTCCGCAGCCGCTGGCAGCAGCACCGGACCCAGTCCCACGCCCAAGGAGTCTGATTCGTGGACACGATCCTCGATCCTCTCTATATCGCTGTCTCCTGGATCATCGTCCAGTTCCATTCGCTGTACAGCCTTGTGTTCGCCGAGGACAGCGGCTGGGCCTGGGGTCTGTCCATCGTTTCGCTGGTGGTCCTGATCCGCATCTGCCTGATCCCGCTGTTCGTCAAGCAGATCAAGTCGACGCGGAACATGCAGGCGCTCCAGCCGCGGATGAAGGCGATCCAGGAGCGGTACAAGAGCGACAAGCAGCGTCAGTCCGAAGAGATGATGAAGCTGTACAAGGAGACGGGCACCAACCCGCTCTCCAGCTGTCTGCCGATCCTGGCGCAGTCGCCGTTCTTCATCGCGCTCTTCCAGGTGCTCAACAAGATCGCCGGCAACAAAGAGGTCGGGGTCCTCAACGCGGAGCAGGTCGAGAGCGCCCGTAACGCACACGTCTTCGGCGCCCCGATCGCCTCCAAGTTCCTGGACAGCGCGGAGAAGGTCGAGGCGCTCAAGGCCACGCTGACCGATGTGCGGGTCGTCACCGTCATCATGATCCTGCTGATGTCGGCCTCGCAGTTCTACACCCAGCGTCAGCTCATGACGAAGAACGTCGACCTCACGGTCAAGACGCCGTTCATGCAGCAGCAGAAGATGCTGATGTACATCTTCCCGATCATGTTCGCCGTGTTCGGCATCAACTTCCCCGTCGGTGTCCTCGTCTACTGGCTGACCACCAACGTGTGGACGCTCGGCCAGCAGATGTACGTGATCAAGCGCAACCCGACGCCGGGCAGTGTCGCGTTCCAGCAGCGTCAGGAGAAGCTGCGCGCCCAGGGCAAGATCGTGGACGATCCCGCCGAGGTCGAGGCCAAGAAGGCGGTCGAGGCGGCGCGCGCCAAGCGCAGCCAGCCGAAGCGGCAGAGCAAGTCCCAGCGGCAGACGGCCGCCTCCCAGCCCGGGGAGAAGACCGACCTGAGCAAGGAGCCGCGGACCCCTGCCGCGGCGAAGAAGCCCGCCGCGAACACGGCGGCGGCGAAGAAGACCACCGGGCAGAAGCCGTCCGCGCAGAAGACCGGCGGCAGCTCCACCGCGAAGTCGGGCTCCCCGCAGAAGAAGTCCCAGGGGAACAAGAAGAAGCCGCAGTCCGCGAAGTCCAAGAAGTAAGAAGGAGTCCGTCCGTGACGGAGACGACCGCCGCAGAGGGCACCGACACCCTGTCCCGCCTTGAGCAGGAGGGGGAGATCGCGGCCGATTACCTCGAAGGGCTGCTCGACATCGCCGACCTCGACGGCGACATCGATATGGATGTGGAGGCGGACCGCGCCGCCGTGTCGATCATCAGTGACGGCTCGGGGCGTGATCTGCAGAAGCTTGTCGGCCGTGAGGGCGAGGTGCTGGAGGCGCTCCAGGAGCTGACCCGGCTGGCCGTCCACCGGGAGACAGGTGACCGCAGCCGCCTCATGCTGGACGTGGCGGGCTTCCGGGCCCGTAAGCGTGCCGAGCTGACGGAGCTGGGCACCAAGGCGTCCCAGGAGGCGAAGGACGCGGGCGAGCCGGTGAAGCTCCGCCCGATGACGCCGTTCGAGCGCAAGGTGGTGCACGATGCGGTGGCCGCGGCCGGGCTGCGCAGCGAGTCCGAAGGCGAGGAGCCGGAGCGCTGCGTGGTCGTGCTTCCGTGAGCGAGCAGCCGCAGGAGACGGAGGAGCTTCCGGCCGCGCCCGACGCGGCCCGGGAGTTCTTCGGTCAGGTCCTGCCGGGGGCCGTGCGCTATGGCGAGCTGCTGGCGGACACGGGGGTGCGGCGCGGGCTGATCGGCCCGCGCGAGGTGCCGCGTCTGTGGGAGCGGCACCTGCTGAACTGCGCGGTGCTCTCGGAGGTCGTGCCGAAGGGCGTGACGGTGTGCGACGTGGGCTCCGGGGCCGGGCTGCCGGGGATTCCGCTGGCGCTGGTGCGGCCTGATCTGAAGATCACGCTCCTGGAGCCGCTGCTGCGGCGGACGAGGTTCCTCCAGGAAGTAGTGGAACTGCTCGGCCTGGATCACGTGACGGTGGTGCGGGGCCGGGCCGAGGAGGTGCTGGGCACCCTGCCGCCGGTGCAGGTGGTGACCGCCCGTGCGGTGGCTCCGCTGGACCGGCTCGCGGGGTGGGGCGTGCCGCTGCTGCGGCCCTACGGCGAGATGCTGGCGATCAAGGGCGACACCGCCGTGGAGGAGCTGAAGAGTGCCCGCGCGGCGCTGCACAAGCTCGGGGTGGTCAAGACGTCTGTGGTGCAGGTCGGTACGGGCGTCGTCGACCCGCTCGCCACGGTGGTGCGTGCCGAGGTCGGAGAGAGCCCCGGCGGGGTCCGGTTCGCCGCGAAGCGGGTGAAGGCGGCCAAGGTGGAGCGGGCGCGGCGGCGCCAGCAGCGCTGAGGCGCTGACTCCCCCTGTTCCTAGCGGTGCCCGGGATGATCCGGGCTGCGGCGGTTACGCCAAAAAAGCGCTTAGCGTACGCATGGCGGAGTGTCGCCCGGGCCGTTGCCGGGCGGGGCTGCATGGTGTTTCACGTGAAACGACGCTCTCTGCTGCACGGAATCATCGGTCGTGGACGCGCGGCGGCTGCCGCCCCACGGGACCGGCGGCCCCTGGATGCGCCTTCTGGCGCTGATTCATCCACAGGTAAGCGGGGCTCGCTGGTTCATGACCCCGAAAGCATGGCAGGCTTTGAACTTCAGGAAGGTCCTGCCGAGGAGAGTGAACCGTTGCGGTCCGACGCCAACATCGCGGGGCCGATGGCCGATCCGGTCCCCGGTCCCCGTACCGAGTCGACTGAAGTTTCACGTGAAACGCCACTTCCCATGGACGGCTTTGGTGGGGACGTTCCTCCCGCTGTCGCCGTCCGTGAAGGTGAGGGGGCCGCACCACCTGTCGGGCGGGCCGCACAGCAGGTGATCGAGGCGATGAACCGCGCCGGCGAGGGGCTTCCCAGGCCCGAGCAGACCCGGGTGATGGTGGTCGCCAACCAGAAGGGCGGGGTGGGCAAGACCACGACGACGGTCAACCTGGCCGCCTCGCTGGCGCTGCACGGTGCCCGGGTCCTGGTCGTCGACCTCGACCCTCAGGGCAACGCCTCCACGGCGCTGGGGATCGACCACCACTCAGACGTGCCCTCGATCTACGACGTGCTCGTGGAGAGCAAGCCGCTCGCCGAGGTGGTGCAGCCGGTGCCGGACGTCGAGGGGCTCTTCTGTGCGCCCGCCACGATCGATCTCGCCGGTGCGGAGATCGAGTTGGTGTCGCTGGTGGCCCGTGAAAGCCGGCTCCAGCGGGCGATCGAGGCGTACGAGCAGCCGTTGGACTACATCCTCATCGACTGCCCGCCCTCGCTCGGGCTGCTGACGGTCAACGCGCTCGTCGCGGGAGCCGAGGTGCTTATCCCGATCCAGTGCGAGTACTACGCGTTGGAGGGGCTGGGCCAGCTGCTGAGGAACGTCGATCTCGTGCGCGGTCACCTCAACCGCGATCTCCATGTCTCGACGATTCTCCTGACGATGTACGACGGGCGGACGAGGCTGGCGTCCCAGGTCGCCGAAGAGGTGCGCAGCCACTTCGGGAACGAGGTGCTGCGGACCAACATCCCGCGTTCGGTCCGTATCTCCGAGGCTCCCAGCTACGGGCAGACGGTTCTCACCTACGATCCCGGTTCCAGCGGCTCGCTGTCCTATCTGGAGGCGGCGCGGGAGATCGCGCTGCGTGATCCGGGCGCGCAGCTGGAACAGCAGCAACAACAGCGACAGCGGCAGCAGCGGCACAGCTTGGCGGAGGGGAATCAGTGAGCGAACGACGTAGGGGACTGGGCCGAGGACTCGGCGCGCTGATCCCGGCGGCTCCCCGGCCGGCGGAGGAGGCCGAGGGCGGACCGCTCGTGGGGCGCGGGGTCACCTCGCCCACGGCGGTCCCCGTACTGACTCCTGAGCGTGGCGTGGCGGCTGCGGCGGTGACCGGGCTGCCCGAGGCCGGTGCGTCCTCCCGTGTTCTCCGGGACACGTCCGCAGCGGACGGAGGGGAGGCGGGGCAGGCGGCCCAACCGGCCGCGGAGGCACCGGAGTTCCCCGAGGAAAGCAGCTCGGGTGCGCACTTCGCGGAACTGCCGCTGGATGCGATCACTCCCAATCCACGGCAGCCGCGCGAGGTCTTCGACGAGGACGCGCTGGCCGAGCTGGTCGCCTCCATCAAGGAGGTCGGCCTCCTCCAGCCGGTCGTGGTACGGCAGTTGGCTGCGGGGCGCTTCGAACTGATCATGGGAGAGCGCCGCTGGCGCGCCTGCCGTGAAGCCGGCCTGGAGGCGATTCCGGCGATCGTCCGTGCGACGGACGACGAGAAGCTACTGCTGGACGCCCTTCTGGAGAACCTGCACCGGGCGCAGCTGAACCCGTTGGAGGAGGCGGCGGCGTACGACCAGCTGCTGAAGGACTTCAAGTGCACGCATGACCAGTTGGCGGATCGGATCGGGCGCTCCCGTCCCCAGGTCTCCAACACGCTGCGGCTCCTGCGGCTCTCGCCGTCGGTGCAGCGCCGGGTGGCGGCCGGGGTGCTCTCGGCCGGGCACGCGCGGGCGCTGCTGTCGGTGGAGGACGGCGAGGAGCAGGACCGGCTTGCGCACCGCATCGTGGCGGAGGGCCTGTCGGTGCGGGCGGTGGAGGAGATCGTCACCCTGCTGGGCACGAGTGGGAAGAGCACGCAGAAGCCGAAGGGGCCGCGTGCGGGCAGGCGGCTCTCGCCGGCGCTGGATCAGCTGGCCGGTCGGCTGTCGGACCGCTTCGAGACCCGGGTGAAGGTGGACCTGGGGCAGAAGAAGGGGAAGATCGTCGTCGAGTTCGCCTCGATGGAGGACCTGGAGCGGATTCTGGGGCAGCTGGCTCCGGGTGAGGACCAGGCGTTCGAGCAGCAGCTCTCGGAGGACCCGGCAGCCGATGCGGAGTAGCTGACTCCCCGTCCGGGGCCGGGACCCCGGCTCGGGGTTCCGGCTTCGGTGATTCAGTGGCGCCCCATGGATACGATGTGTCCATGGGGCGTCAGCTCGTTCCGCTCACGCTGGACAACCTGCCGGATCTGCCGAAGCGCTGCCGTGACTGCGTCTTCTGGGAGCTCGATCCGGTCAGTGGCGCGGCTGCGGTCAGATCGGGGCATCCGGAGGAGGAGAAGGAAGCCTGGATCTCGGCGGTCCTGCTGGAGTGGGGATCGTGCGGCCGTATCGTGCGAGTCGACGGCCTGCCGGTCGGCTTCGTGCTCTACGCGCCTCCGGCGTACGTGCCGCGTTCCGCGACCTTCCCGACCAGCCCCGTGTCGCCGGACGCCGTGCAGTTGATGACCGCCTGGCTGCTGCCGGAGTACCGGGGGCAGGGGCTGGGGCGTGTGGTCGTGCAGACGGTGGCCAAGGACGTGCTGCGGCGGGGGTTCCGTGCCATCGAGGCTTTTGGGGACGCACGCGGTCAGCACGCGGCGTGTGTGCTTCCGGCCGAGCATCTGCTCGCGGTGGGGTTCAAGACCGTGCGTCCCCATCACGCGTTTCCGCGGCTGCGCTTGGAGCTGCGGTCGACGGTGTCCTGGAAGCAGGATGTCGAGCGCGCGCTCGATCAGCTGCTGGGTGCGGTGCAGAAGGAGCCCGCGCTCCGGCCGATGTGAGTTTCACGTGAAACGGGACCCGCCTCGGAGGGCAGATCCCGTTTCACGTGAAACCTCGGCGCTTGCGTGGGCCCCGCGGCCCACGCTCGGCTTCGGTCAGGCGAGGTAGTCGGACAGGTCGCGCTCGATGGCCGCCTTGGGCTTCGCGCCGACGATGGTCTTGACGACCTCGCCACCCTGGTAGACGTTCATCGTCGGGATGGACATGATCCCGTACTTGGCGGCGACGCCCGGGTTCTCGTCGATGTTGAGCTTCACGATGGTGAGCTTGTCGCTGTGCTCCGCCGCGATGGCCTCCAGGGACGGGGCGATCTGGCGGCACGGGCCGCACCAGGCCGCCCAGAAGTCGACCAGGACGGGCTTGTCGCTCTTGAGGACGACCTCGTCGAAGGTGGCGTCGGTCGCGGTCACGGTGGCACCGGCCATGATGGTTTTCCTCTTTCTTTGCTGGCTTCGGATGGGGGCAGCTGTGGCAGAGCTGGCTGTGAGGGTGCCGAGATCAGCCTGCGGTGGCCTTCTCCGGCTCGGGCAGCGCTTCCGCGCTGGCGTGGGGAACGAGGGTGGCGAGGTACCGCTCGGCATCGAGAGCCGCGGCGCAGCCGGTGCCGGCGGCGGTGATGGCCTGACGGTAGGTGTGGTCGACGACGTCTCCGGCGGCGAAGACCCCGGGGATCTTCGTGCGGGTGGAGGGGGCTTCGACGGTGAGGTAGCCCTCCTCGTCGAACTCGAGGACGCCCTGGAACAGCTCGGTGCGCGGGTCGTGGCCGATGGCGACGAACAGGCCGGTGACTGCCAGCGGCGAGGTCTCCCCGGTACGGGTGTCGCGCAGGGTCAGACCGGAGAGCTTGCCGTCCTTCTCGTGGATCTCGGCCACCTCGCTGTCCCAGGCGAAGCGGATCTTCGGGTCGGCGAACGCGCGCTCCTGCATGGCCTTGGAGGCGCGCAGGGTGTCGCGGCGGTGGACCACGGTGACGGAATCGGCGAAGCGGGAGAGGAAGGTGGCCTCCTCCATCGCCGTGTCACCGCCGCCGATCACCGCGATGTGGTGGCCGCGGAAGAAGAAGCCGTCGCACGTGGCGCAGTAGGAGACGCCGCGGCCGGAGAGTTCGTCCTCGCGCGGCAGGCCGAGCTTGCGGTGCTGCGAACCGGTGCTGATGATGACGGTGCGCGCGCGGTGGACGGTGCCCGCGGAGTCGGTGACGGTCTTGATCTCTCCCGTCAGATCGACCGAGACGACATCGTCGGGGATCAGCTCCGCGCCGAAGCGCTCGGCCTGGGCACGCATCTGCTCCATCAGGTCCGGCCCCAGGATGCCCTCCCGGAAGCCCGGGTAGTTCTCCACCTCGGTCGTATTCATCAGTGCGCCACCGGCGGTGACCGAGCCCTCGAAGAGCAGCGGCTCCAGCGACGCGCGCGCGGTGTAGAGCGCTGCGGTGTACCCCGAGGGCCCTGAGCCAATGATGATCACGTTACGGACGTCGCTCACAGGAGCTTCCTTGTCTGCCGACTGCGTACCTGGTCCTTCTGGCGAGGTATTCACCCCACCCAACGGATACTAGGCGGCAGACATTCCCCGGTGTGCCGACGCCCGGCGCAGGTGTGTCACTCCCGCGCGTAGGTGTGCTTGGTGAGCACTTCGCCCGGCCCCTGAGCGGAGCCGCTGGTGCAGGCGGGGTCGACGACGTACGCGTCCACGAACCGGGCGTCCCCGACGTGCGGCAGTATCACGAGGTAGGCGGGCTTCCCCTGGTACGGAGCGCCGGGGTCGGCGGCCAGCGGCTTCTCCGTACGCCCGATGCCGTCCCGTACACAGCTGGGGACGGTGGTGCCGTCGTCCTCCAGCGGGGCCTGGGCGCTCGGGCTCTGCTTGGTGTCCACCTCGGGGGCCGGGGTGGCCTGCTGCTGCTTGTCCAGGAGTGCGCGGACGCGGGCGCCGAGGTCCTGGTCGGCGTCGCGTCCCGCCTCCTGCCGGTCGGCCGACGGGGGGTTGCCCGCGTTGCCCGGGGGCGACTTCCTGTCGTGGCTGGTCTCCGCGGTGGCGGACCTGTCGGCCTCGTCCGAGGAACTTTGGAAGACCAGCACGCCGCCGAGGGTGAGGGCGGCGACCGTGGTGGCGGTGGTGAGCAGGGCGACGCGCCAGCGGTGCGGGCGCCGAGCTCGCCCGGGGCCGGAAGAGGCGGGGCCCCCCGGCGCTGCGGCGTGGCCCGCCGGACGGCCCACCGCGCGGGGGGAGGGCCGTACGGGGGCACGTTCCTGGTCCGCTGTTTCACGTGAAACAGGCTGCTCGGTTTCACGTGAAACCGGACCCGCGTCGTGGTGAGTGGTCGTGGGGGCACCTGGCAGCGGCTCCGCTGCCAGGGCGGCGTCGATCCGCGCGGCGAGGTCACCCGGCATCGGTGCCGGGGCCGGCAGGGTGCCCAGCAGGGTGCGGATCTCCTCCAGCCCGCGGCGTACGTCGGCGCACGGCACGCAGTCGGTGAGGTGGGCCTCGATCTCCTCGCTCCGGGCGGCGGAGAGCAGACCTTCGTCGAGCGCGGAGAACTCCTCGACGCTCGGGTGCTCCTCGTGCCCGGAGTCGGCCGGGCCGGGGGTGCCGGAAGTGGGGGTCATGCGCTGCTGCCACCTCCGCCCTTGACTGCTCCAGGTTTCGGGGCAGCCTGCTGGGTGCCCCGCGACGGTGGGACGGCCGCCCGCCCCGCGAGGTTCCGTCCCGGGCCGGGTGCGTCCTGCCGGCCGTCGGCTTCCTGGCCGTCGTCGCGTGGCGTGCCGTCCGGGCGCAGGTGGCTGATCATGGGCAGCAGCCGGGCCCGCCCCCGCGCGCAGCGGCTCTTCACGGTGCCGACCGCCACGTCGAGGATGCGTGCCGCCTCCGCGACCGGATAGCCCTGCATGTCGACCAGGACCAGCGCGGCGCGCTGCTCGGCCGGGAGATGCCCGAGCGCGGCGATCAGCTGGCGGTGGAGGTCCTGCCGCTCGGCAGGTGCCGCCGCTGACTCGTGCGGGTCGAGCAGCGCTTCCAGCCGCTCCGCGTCGTCCGTGGGCGAGGTGCGCCGCGACGCGGTCTTGCGGGCGCGGTCCAGGCAGGCGTTCACGGTGATGCGGTGCAGCCAGGTGGTGACGGCGGAGCGTCCCTGGAAGGTGTGTGCGGCGCGGTAGGCCGAGACGAGGGCGTCCTGCACGGCGTCGGCCGCCTCCTCACGGTCGCCGAGGGTGCGCAGGGCCACTGCCCACAGTCGGTCGCGGTGCCGCCGGACCAGCTCGGCGAAGGTGTCCGGGTCCCCCGCGACGTGGCGGGCGAGCAGCTCCTGGTCGCTGAGCGGCGCGTCGTCGGCGGGCGCGGAGCGGCGGGCCTCGTCGTCCTCGCTCACCGTCGCACCCCCTTTTCGGATCTGTCACCCGGACCGTCGGCAGCCCGGGGGCGCCGCGCGGCGCTCAGCCGGAGATACGGATGTCCGTGATCCGGCCACGATAGTTGCCGTCGGTGGCCAGCGGGAGCTTTGTCAGCCAGACCAGTACGTACCGGCTGGTGACTGGTTTCTTCGCGGTGTGGTCCAGCCGCTCGCCCGTGGCGTCCGTGATCTTGCGGAACCCCTCGTACGTGCTCGGCATGGTGCTGGTGCCCTTGGGTGCGGCCAGCAGTTCGGCGGAGGTCTCGCCGTCGAACCGGACCTTGATGCTGCTGATGTCCTGGGCCTTGCCGAGGTCGAGGATGACACCGACTCCGGGCTTGAGGTTCCCGAAGTCGGGCTGCCCGTAGTAGTTGCGGGTGTACCAGAAGGACTCGGGATCGTCGTCGAACGCCTTCGGTACGGACTCCGGGTTCTCCGAGCCGTCGCCGGACGGGTCGAAGTCCTTGCCGTCGACGATCTTGATCGGGGTGTTGCTGACGGGCTCCGGGTCCGGCTTGTTCTGCGACTGGCTCGGCGGGTCGGTGTGCGTGTCGCCGTTCATCAGGGTGTCGGCGACCTGCCAGCTGCCCAGCCCGAGCGCGGCGATCAGCAGCGCGGAGACACCCCACTTGAGCATCTTGCCGGTGCGGCCCGGCAGCGCGGGCGGGGTGGGCGGCGCGGCGGCCGTACGGGCGGGACCGGCCCCGCCCGCGCCAGGCCGTACGCCGCCGGGACCGTACGGGCCGTGCGGACGGCCGGGGTGCCGGTAGGACGGCGGTGTGCTGAACGTCGGCTCCGGCGGGCGGATGCGTGGCAGCGCCGCGACGGCCCTGGCCAGCTCCGCCGGTGTCGCGCAGGGCTGCTCCTGCCGGGAGGCGGTCGCGCCGTCGTTGACGAGGGCGCGCATGGCCAGCTCGGACAGGCCGCGGTGGACGCCCGCGCGGACCTGGTCCGGCGCGACCAGGGTGTCGGCGAGTGAGCCGACCCCGCTCAGCCCGTAGGCGTCCTCCTCGTACGGCCAGCGCTCGGTGAGGGCGGCGTAGAGAAGGGCGCCGATCGCCTCCGTGTCGGCGCGCTCGGGGTGCTCGCTGGTGACCCCGCGCAGCGCCGCGCTGACGGCGAGACCGCGGACGCGGTACTGGCCGGAGCCGGTGCGCAGCACGGAGGCGGGGGTGATGCGCAGATGGGCCAGGCCCTCGCGGTGAGCGGCGGCCAGCGCCTGGGCGAGGTGGGTGACGAGCTGGTACGCCTCGTGTGCGGTCAGCGGACCGGCGGCGAGGAGTTCGGTGAGCGGGGTGGCGTCGGGCAGCCATTCGTGCACGACGTACACGAGGTCGTCGCCTTCGACGGCGTCCAGGACCTGGACGAACCGGGGGTCGCCCAGCAGTGCGGCGGAGCGGGCCGCGTCGAGCGTGGGGCGGGCGCGCGGGTGGTCGGCGGGCAGTATGTGGACGCCGACGGCACGGCGCAGCTTCTCGTCCACGGCACGCCAGCTGCTGAAGCCGTCCAGCCGGGTGACGCACTCCTCGAGCCGGTAGCGCTTGGCCAGCTTGTGGCCGCTGTGGAGTTCGGGGGGCGCGGGCGATGCATCCGGTGCGGGCTGCGTGTCCGCGGCCGTCGGCTCGGGAGGCTCGTCCGTCGCGGCCGGGGCGGGCTCGGCACCCGCTCTGGCCGCTGCGTCTGCCTCTTCGCCCCGCTGCGGCTCGTCCGCGCGGTCCGGGCCCTCCTCCGCCGGGGCCTCCGTGACCGGTGGCCCGTCGGAGACCGGTGGCGCCTCTCCCGGTTCCTGCCCGTCGGCAGGCCCGGGGGCGCCGGTCTCGGTGTTGGTGTCCTTGTCCTCGTGCCCGTCGCTCACACCGTCAGCCGTGGCCTCGTCCGCATCGGCGGACAGCGGCGTGTCCTCGCCGCTCGTACTGGCCACGTCGACGGCGGCTGTGCTCCGTTCCGCCACCGTCGTTCCTGCCTCCCCAATCGATTTGCAGCCGGGTTCTCAGAACAGCCCAGAGATCATTGTGCCTACAGCCCGCCGTCATGCACGACACACGGTGGTGGTGGATGGTTGTGCTCGGTGGCCGTAGTCACGTCCTCCCCCGCTCGTCGTCTCCGTCGTCCGTACCGTCATCGCGCCCGTCACCTGCCGAGTCGGGCGCGGACCATGCCCACCATGGCGTTGATCTCCTGCACGCGCATCCGCTTCGCCGTGACGACGAACACCAGCGCCAGCACGGCGCCGCCCGCCAGCAGCGCGCAGGACGAGCCCACCATGCCGCTGCCCAGCGACTGCGTGATCGCGTACGCGGTGGCACCCGCGGCCAGCGCGGCCGGCACGCTGGCGCCGCTGAGCCGGGCGTACGTACGCACGACGCGGGCGCCGTCCAGGTCGCCGCCCAGCTTCTCGCGCAGCCGCCGCCAGGCGATCCCGACGCCGATGATGAACGCCAGGCCGTAGGAGGCCGCCATGCCCACGACCGCCCAGCGGGCGGGCAGCAGCAGGAAGCTCAGGCCCGCTCCGGCACCGTTGACGGCGGCGACGATCACCGTGTTGTAGAACGGCGTGCGCGTGTCCTCGTAGGCGTAGAAGGCGCGCAGCACGACGTACTGCACGGAGTAGGGGATGAGGCCGAGGCCGAAGGCCATCAGCATGTAGCCCATCGACTGGGCCGCCTCGGTGCCGCCCGACCCGTAGATCAGGGTGCACATCGGGATGCCCAGGGCGACGAAGCCGAACGCGATGGGCACCATGGCGACGGCGGAGTTGCGCAGCCCCTGGGAGATGTCGTCGCGCACCGCGCCGTTGTCGCCGTCGCTGGCGGAGCGCGCCAGCCGGGGCAGCAGGGCGGCCATCACGGAGACGGTGATGATGGAGTGCGGCATCGTCCAGATGAGCTGGGCGTTGGAGTAGGCGATGTAGTTGGTGCCCGGATGGCCGTCGTCGTACGCGTCAGCGCCCGCCCAGGTGGAGAGCTGGGTGACGATCAGCACGCCCGCCTGGTTGGCCAGCACGAACAGCACGGTCCACTTGGCGAGCTTGGCGGCCTTGCCGAGGCCGTGCCCGCGCCAGTCGAAGCGGGGCCGGATGCGGAAGCCGGCCGCCCGCAGGTACGGGATCATCGCGAGCGACTGCACGACGAGCCCGAGCAGGGTGCCCATGCCCAGCAGCCGGACGCCCTCGTCCGGGATGGTCCTGACGTCCAGGCCGGAGGTGCTCGCGCTGCCGTAGACGGCGAGGAAGAGCGAGATGGTGAAGATGATGACGATGTTGTTGAGGACCGGCGTCCACATCATCGCGCCGAAGCGCCCCCGCGCGTTGAGGATCTGCCCCATCACCACGTGGATGCCCATGAAGAAGATCGACGGCAGGCAGTACCGGATGAAGGTGACCGCGACTTCGGCGGTCTCCGGCTCCGAGGCGAACTTCACCGACATGACCTGGAGCAGCTGCGGCGCGAAGAAGATCGCGGCGACGGTGAGCAGGCCCAGCAGCACGGCGACGAGCGTCAGCAGCCGGTTCGCGTACGCCTGGCCGCCGTCCCGGTCCTCCTTCATCGCCCGCACCAGCTGCGGCACGAAGACGGAGTTGAGGCCGCCGCCCACCGTCAGCACGTAGAGCATCGTCGGCAGCACGATCGCCAGCTGGTACGTCTCGCCCAACGGGGTCGCGCCGAGTGCGACCACGATCAGTGCCGAGCGGAGGAAGCCGGTGAGCCGGGAGACCAGGGTGCCGGCGGCCATGATCGCGCTGGAGCGCAGCAGCCCGGCCGCCTTGCCCCCCGCGCGAGGCGGTGCGGTGCCCGCGGGAGCCTTCTCGCCTCCGGCGGCGGGCGCCTGCTCGGGCGTCCGGGGGTAGCCGTGGGGCGGCTGCTGGGCGGCACCGGGGTATCCCTGCGGGGCCCCTTGGCCCCCACCACCCTGGCCCTGGTCGTGCTGCGGCGGGTGCGACTCCTGGTCGCGGAAGAGGTGCGCGAACGGGTCGTGCCCGGCGGGCTCCCCGCCGACCTGCCGGTATCCGGGGCTCGGGGGAGGGCTCAGCAGATCGCTTATGCCGTTGAACTGGATGGTCGAGGGGTCGTTGCCGTACTGCATGTACTGGGTGGGCCAGTCCGACTCCGGCGCCCACTGGCGCGGGTCGGGCGCGTAGCCGCCCTGCGGTTGCGGCTGGTGCTGCTGGTACGGCTGGTGGCTCTGCTGGTGCTGGTGCTGGTCGTGCTGAGCCCGCGGATCGGGATAGACGTCCTGGGGCGGCGGCTGCGGGGCGCGGTCGTAGCGCGGGTCCGTCAGCGGGTCGACCTCGGGCTCCAGCCGGGGGTCGACCCGGGGGTCCGGCGGGACGGGCCCCGGGCTGTGTCCCTGGGCGTGGCCCTGGCCGCCCTGGTCGAGGTAGGGGTCGGGCGGGTAGGGGGCCTGGCCGTACTGGTTCTGCGGGTACTGGTTCTGCGGGTACGAGCCCTGCGGGTAGCCGCCCTGACCGTACGCCTCCCCGCCCTGCTGCCCGTGCTGCCCCTGGCCGTAGGGGTCGCTGCCGTACGGGGTTTGGCCGTAGGCGTTCTGGCCGTACGCGTCCTGCGGGTACGAGCCCTGCTGCCCGTACGGGTCCGGGTCGTGCGGGCTCTGGTGCTGGCTCTGTCGGCCGGGGTGCTGGGGGTGCTGCGGCGGCTGCGGGTGCTGGGGGCGTCGCCCGTACGGGTCCTGGCCGTAGCCCTGGCCGTCGTCGTACGGGTCGTGCGGCGCGTCCGGCTGTGCGTAGGGGTCCTCGGGAGGCGGCGAACCGCCGGGCGTCTCCCCCCGGTCACCGTCGTACGGCGCGTTCATTGCCACCTACCCTTGCCCTGCTCGCCAGGCCGACTCAACGGTCCACTTTCTCACCCGTGCCCTGCGGGCCACCGCTTTCCCCAGAGGTGTCCGTACCCCGCTCACCCGGCTGCCCGGCGCGGGAGGGCCCTTCGGACATGCCAGGCTCCGCCCCCGTGCTTCCTTCACCCGTTGACCCTTCCCCGTTCTCGGCGTCTTCCCCCTCCGAAATACCCGCAGGTGCGTCCGGGTCCGCGGCCGGGCCCCGCCGCTTGCGCTGCGTGTACATCCGGATGCCCGCGAGGACGACCAGCAGCACGCCGCCGGCGATGACCAGCAGCACCGTCGAGGTGATGGAGGTGACCTTCACCTGGAAGCTCATCGGCGGCCCGTACGGCTTGTCGTCCGAGGTGAAGAGCTGGGCGGTCACCGTCGTCCGGCCGTTGGCCTTGGCCGTGGTCTCGAACTTCACGGACTGGCTGTGCCCGCCGTCCACGACGACCGGCTGGCCGTCCTGGACCTCCAGGCCGATGCGGCTGGAGGAGAGCCGCAGTTCCAGCCCGTCCACCCCCTGCACCAGGTTGTTCTGCACGGTGACCGGTATGGTCGCGCTGCGCCCGGAGAGCGTGAGGTCCGACTTCTGGATCAGCTGCACCTCGCGGGTGAGATCCACCAGCCGCTCCTGCACGGATCTGCGGAACTGCTTCGCCTCGTCCGGCGCCCCGCGCCAGGAGCTGGACACCTCGCGGTCTATGGCGGTCCCGAAGGGCGTGACGACCCGGTCCTCGATGGTGAGGATCTTGGTGAAGTCGCTCAGCGTCCCCTGCGTCTCCTGGATCTGCCGGAACGCCTCGGCGGGCAGTTCCTGCTTGCGCAGCGCCTGCGGATAGGCGCCGGGTCCGGGCACGGTGCGCTTGGCGGACGGGTCGGGCTTGGCCTTCGCCGCCTCCGGGAGGCTCAGATCGGTGGTCCAGGCACCGCTGTCGGACAGCGCCCGCAGCGCGGCGGCCATGGACTGCGCCTGCGAGACGCTGGGCATCCGCTGCGGCGCCACCACGATGCTGCGCTGCCGGTTCGGCACCTGCTGGGTGATCGACAGGGTCTCGGCGAGGAACCGCTGGACCGCCTGGGTGGCGGACCCGGCATGGGCCAGGTCGTGCCGGAACACGGTGGACAGCCGGTGGTCCGCGACGACCGCCGTCGTCCCGCCGCCGATCGGCCGCGCGCCGGTCGGGGTGTACGGGATGCCGCCTTCGCGGAGGCTGTCGCTGCGGGCGATGACGTGGTGCGCGCCTCCGGAGGTGGCGACCTGGACGACGGAGGAGTCCACCGCGCCCTCGACGGGCCAGGCGAAGTCGGTGTTCGGCTTGGTGTGCAGGACCGTCTCGACTGTGCGCGAGCCCCGGTCGGTGGCGGGGCCGAGGCGGCTGAGGGTGCCGGGCACCTCCCCGCCGCGGTGCGCCAGCGAGGCCAGATCGGGGTCGGCGAAGGGCAGCGCGATGATCTCGTCGTCCCCCACCGCCTCCTGGAGGCTCGCCAGCCACTGCTTCGCCGCCTCCTGCCCCTTGCCGGGCGCGGTGCCGCCGTCCTTCGTCCGCACCTCGTAGGGGTCGGTCATGGCGTCCACGCTGGCGAGCAGGTCCGGGTCGATCACCCAGGTGACCGGCAGGTCGGCGCCGAGCGCGACGAGCTGCTGGAGCCGGCCGCCGGGCGCGATGGCCTTGGCGAGGTCGTCGTTGCGGAAGACCGAGGGCTGCTCGTCGTCGGACTCCGCGCGCGCGGTCAGGTGCGGGGAGGAGATCAGCGGCCACATGAACGTCAGCTGGGTCTTCGTCTGCGCCTCGGTGGCCTGCCAGGGCAGGAAGCTTCGGCGGATGCCGAGGAGCTGCGGGTACGGGCGGGCCTTGGTCTGGCCGGTGAGGGAGACGGCGAGCTGGTAGATGCCGCTGACGCCGAGCCCGAGGTCGTCGACCGGCACGGTGATCGAGAACTTGCGGGTGACACCCGGCCGCAGCGCCTTGATCTTGGTGGTGTGGCCGGCGATCTCCGGACCGTCCACGCCGGGCAGGTAGCCGGAGCGGCGGGCGGACTGGTCTATCGTGCTCCGGCTGGTCATGGGCGCGCTCAGCCGGAGGCCGAGGTGTGCGTCGGCGATCGTGGCGTCGCCCTTGTTGGTGACCGTGCCGGAGAGGGTGAGGTTCTCGCCCGCCTTCGGGATGGCGGGCGTGAGCGCGTTCACCGAGATGTCGGTCGTGCGCGAGCCGCTGGGAGCCTTGGGGGTGGCGGGCTTCCGCGAGGATGCCGCCTGTGTGCCCTGTGCGGCCGTCACGGAGTCCTGGACGGCCTGTGCGGCCCGGGTGGCCCCGACGGACGCCGGGGCCGGCGCCGCGCCCTGAGCGGCTGCCTGTACCGGTAGCGCGCCGCCGAACAGCGACGCCGTGGTCAGCAGGGCGGCCAGTGCGCGTCGTGACCACCTGCGGACGGGAGCGGTCGGGGTGCCCTGCGTCTCAGCCGCCTCGGCCACGCGGTTTCCGTCCTGTTCGTTGCGTCGTGGGTGTGTGCTGGTTCTGAACCCCCGATGTTATCGATGTCCCGGCCCCGGCAGTGCCACGGCTGCCGCCATCCGGCGCGGCCGGGCCGGGGACGCCCGGCACGCCGACCGGAAGGTCAACGTAACCTGTTCTGCTGTGCCGAACGCCAACGATGACAGCCAGCAGACAGAGCAGCCCGAGCGGGAGCCCCGGCGGGCCCCGGACACCTCCTCCCAGGAGCTGAGCGAGGTGCAGCAGCGGGCCGTGAGCGAACTGCTGCGGGTGTCGCCGGTGGCTGACGACCTCGCCCGCCGCTTCCAGCAGGCGGGTCACCGCCTCGCCCTCGTCGGGGGGTCGGTACGGGACGCGCTGCTCGGCCGGCTCGGCAACGATCTGGACTTCACGACGGACGCCCGCCCGGCAGACGTACTGGCGCTCGTACGGCCCTGGGCCGACGCGGTCTGGGACGTCGGCATCGCCTTCGGCACGGTCGGCTGCAAGAAGTACGCCGCCGCGGGCGGGGACGGGGAGGCCGGGTCGGTCTTCGACATCGAGATCACCACCTACCGCTCCGAGGCGTACGACCGCACCTCCCGCAAGCCCGAGGTGTCCTACGGTGACTCCATCGAGCAGGATCTGGCCCGCCGCGACTTCACCGTCAACGCGATGGCCGTGGCGCTCCCGGAGAAGGTCTTCGTCGACCCGTACGGCGGGCTGGAGGACTTGGCGCGGCAGGTGCTGCGGACGCCGGGGACGCCCCAGGAGTCCTTCTCGGACGACCCGCTGCGGATGATGCGGGCCGCGCGCTTCGCCGCCCAGCTGGACTTCACGGTCGCCGACGACGTGGTGGCCGCGATGCGGGCCATGGCGGACCGTATCGACATCGTCTCGGCCGAGCGGGTCCGCGACGAGCTGAACAAGCTGCTGCTGTCCGCGCATCCGCGCAAGGGGCTGCGCCTGCTGGTGGACAGCGGGCTCGCCGGGCGGGTGCTGCCGGAGCTTCCCGCGCTGCGGCTGGAGCGCGACGAGCACCACCGGCACAAGGACGTCTACGACCACTCGCTGATCGTCCTGGAGCAGGCCATCGACCTGGAGGAGGAGGGGCCGGACCTGACGCTGCGGCTGGCGGCCCTGCTGCACGACATCGGCAAGCCCCGGACCCGGCGCTTCGAGCAGGACGGACGGGTCTCCTTCCACCACCACGAGGTGGTGGGCGCGAAGATGACGCGGAAGCGGATGACGGCCCTCAAGTACTCCAACGAGCTGGTACGGGACGTCTCCCGGCTGGTCGAGCTGCACCTGCGCTTCCACGGCTACGGGACGGGCGAGTGGACGGACTCGGCGGTCCGCCGGTACGTACGGGACGCGGGGCCCCTGCTGGGGCGGCTGCACAAGCTGACCCGCTCGGACTGCACCACGCGGAACAGGCGCAAGGCGTCGGCGCTCTCCCGGGCGTACGACGGGCTGGAGGAGCGCATCGCGCGGCTCCAGGAACAGGAGGAGCTGGACGCGATCCGGCCGGACCTGGACGGGAACGACATCATGCGGACGCTGGGGGTGGGCCCGGGGCCGGTGATCGGCAAGGCGTACCAGCATCTGCTGGAACTCCGGCTCGAGCACGGGCCGATGACGCGGGAGGCGGCCGTCGCCGAGCTGGAGAAGTGGTGGGCCGCCCAGCAGTAGACCGGGCCGCGGACGCAGAAGCGGGGTGGTGTTTCACGTGAAACACCACCCCGCCTCGCGCTGCGCCGGCGGACGACAGCGCGGGTACGGCGACTACGCCTTGTGCGGCGACAGGCACAGCGTGAAGAGGGTGTCGCTGCCCTTGGTCTCCGAGTACTCCGCGTACTTGTTGCGGTCGCACTTGCCCTGGCCGTCGTGCTTCTCCGCGACCTTGTACTCGGCCTCGGACGAGGTGCAGTCCACGACCTCGACGTCCGGCTTGAAGTCGGAGCCCTTGTTGACGACGCAGTCGCCCTTCTTGGCCTGGTCCGCGTCGTCCTGGCTGGATATGTATCCCACGATGCCGATGGTGACGGCGGCGACCGCGGCGATGCCGATGAAGATCTTCTTCATCTTCCCGCCACGCGCCGGGGCGGGCGCCGGCGGCACGGGGGCGCCGCCGCCCGGGTAGCCGTATCCACCGGGGCCCGGCTGGCCGGGACCGGGCTGGCCGGGGGGCTGCTGACCGTAGGGGTTCTGGCCCTGTGGCGGAGTGCTCATGGGGGTACCTCTGGTTCGGGTGGTTCGGATGAGTGGCACAAGTCGCACGGCGTACGACGTGACGCGAGTAAGCTATCGATAAAGGAGTGAACTTGAGAGGTCAGGGCGGGTCCTGTGGCAGCGATGTGACAGTTGTGACGTTCAGGCCACGGTTTACTTCCGCTGAAAACGGGTCATAGCGACGGCTACGGCGAGATAGACGCACGCCACGGTGGCTACGAGAGGGACCGAACGGCCGTCCGTCGGCAGTATCAGGGCCGCGACTCCGGCGGCGCCGACGAAGGCGACGTTGAAGAGCATGTCGTAGAGCGCGAACACCCGGCCGCGGTAGGCGTCGTCGACCGACGACTGCACGGCGGTGTCCGTCGCGATCTTCGAGCCCTGGGTGACCAGGCCCAGGACGAACGCGGCGATCAGCATCGGCACGGGGGCGAAGGTCAGCCCCAGCGCGGGCTCCAGCACGGCCGCCGCCCCCGCGCAGCAGGCGATCCAGCCCAGCTGCCCGGCCCGGCCCACCGCCCAGGGGGTGAGGACCGCGGCGGCCAGGAAGCCCACGGCCGAGACGCCCACCGCCAGTCCGAGCCACCGCAGCCCCTCCTCCGAGTCGCCCGCCGCGGCGCTGCCCGCGTCGCCGCCGCCCCAGGCGTACCGGCAGAGCATCAGCAGCATCACCGTCAGGGCCCCGTAGCAGAAGCGCATGAGTGCCATCGCCGTCAACGTCCGCGCGGCGGTGCGCCGTTCCGCGAGGTGGCGCAGTCCGGCGAGCAGCCCGCGTGCGGTGCCGGCCACGGCGGCGCCGAAGCGGGGCTGCACACGGGACGGTTCGGGGCCCAGTACGTCGCGGTGCATCCGCAGCGAGGCGAGGCCTGCCAGCAGGTAGATGACGGCACCGACCACCACGACGAGCGCGTCCGCGCCGTGCCCCGCGGGAGCGAGCAGCCGTACGAGGAAGGCGACCCCGCCCCCGGCGGTGGCGGCGATCGTTCCGGCCGTCGGTGACAGGGAGTTGGCCATCACGAGCCGCTCGTCGTCCACGACCCTGGGGAGGGAGGCCGAGAGGCCGGCCAGGATGAAGCGGTTGACCGCGGTGACCGAGAGGGCGGAGAGGTAGAAGAGCCAGTCCGGCACGGAGCCCAGGATCAGGGCCGCCGTGCAGAGCGCCATCCCGGCCCGCAGCAGATTGCCGAACAGCAGCACCTGGCGCCGGCGCCACCGGTCCAGCAGCACGCCCGCGAACGGGCCCAGCAGCGAGTACGGCAGCAGCAGCACCGCCATCGCACCGGCGATGGCGGCCGGTGACGTCTCCTTCTCGGGCGAGAAGACGACGTAGGTGGCCAGGGCCACCTGGAAGACGCCGTCGGCGAGCTGGGAGAGCAGCCGCACGGTGAGGAGCCGCCGGAAACCCGGGAAGCGCAGCAGCGTGCGAAGATCACCGACGAGTGGCATGGGGTCCACCCTCACACACGTTTCACGTGAAACACGTGCCGGGCCCGTACGCCGGATCTCATCCGCTCGGCGGCGTACCCCAGTGCACTTCGGGGGCCGGGTCGTCCTCCGGTACTGCGGCCCGTCCGCGGCGGGCAGCCCGGCCGAGCACGAAGCGGTCCGGTGCCTGGTCGAGGACCCCTCCCGCCGGGTCGTCGGAGCCGTCCTGCCGTACGACGTCCCGCTCGGGCATCAGCGCGTCCCGGACGATGACCGCGCACAGGTAGAGCGTCCCGGCCAGATGCACGAGGATCACCAGCTGGTAGCCCTCCTGCGGCAGCCCCTGGTGGTCGTCGCCGCTGCTGGTGTAGCCGAGGTACATCCAGATGCCGAGGAAGTACATCACCTCGCACGCCTGCCAGATCAGGAAGTCACGCCACTTGGGACGGGCCAGCGCGGCCAGGGGGATCAGCCAGAGCACGTACTGCGGCGAGTAGACCTTGTTGGTCACGATGAAGAGCGCGAGGACGAGGAAGGCCAGCTGGGGGAAGCGCGGGCGGCGCGGGGCGTACAGCGCCAGGGCGGCGATCCCCGCGCAGCCCAGCAGCATCAGCCCCGTCGCGTAGGTGTTGGCGTCCTCCAGCGGGTTGCCCGTGCGCTGGGAGATGACCAGCCAGAACGAGCCGAAGTCCACCGGCCGCTCCTGGCTGAAGGTGTAGAACTTCGCCCAGCCCTGCGGGGCCCACAGCATCACGGGAAGATTGACGCACGCCCAGGAGAACAGCGAGCCCAGCAGTGTGGCGCCGAACGCCCGCCAGCGTCCCGCCCGCCAGCACAGGAGCAGCAGCGGGCCCAGCAGGAGCAGCGGGTAGAGCTTGGCGGCGGTGGCGAACCCGATCAGCACACCGGCGGCGAGTGGCCGGCTGCGGGACCACAGGAGCATCGCGGCGGCGGTCAGGGCGACGGCCAGCAGGTCCCAGTTGATGGTCGCGGTGAGCGCGAAGGCGGGCGCGAGCGCGACCAGCAGCGCGTCCCAGGGCCGGTTGCGGTGGGTACGGGTGACGCAGACGGCGAGGACCGCCACACACACCATCAGCATGCCGCAGTTGACCAGCCAGTACGCCTGCTCCTGCTCGACGATGGAGCCGCCGCCGGGCGTCATCCAGGCGGCGACCTTCATGAACAGCCCGGTGAGGACCGGGTATTCGAGGTACTCCATGCCGCCGGAGGTCTCCTGCGGGATGCGGTCGAAGTACGGCACCAGGCCGTCGGCGAAGCCCCGCCCGGCGTACAGGTGCGGGATGTCCGAATAGCACGCGTGTGCGTATTGGGCGCCCTGTCCGAAGAACCAGCCGCCGTTGTAACAGGGCAGCTTCTGCACCATGCCCAGCGCGAACATCCCGAGCGACACCAGCACGATCACCCGCACCGGCGTCCACCAGCTGAGCCCGACCGCGGCGCGTCTGCCCGCCGGGCCGCCGATCAGCTCGCTGCCTGCTGCGGCGACCTCGTCCTGCTCGGTGGGACGGACGACCCCCAAGGATGCCCGCGCCGCCGACTGCCGCTTCGGGTGCACGCTCGTCATGGCTCACATCCTGCCGCATGGACGGGGGAAGCCCCGCACAGTGGCTGTGCGGGGCTTCCCCGGTATCCGCGGGCCTTCGGCGAGGTGTTCACCTCGCGCGGCGCCCAGCTCCTCGTTGCGCCTTGCGTGCGGCGTCTACTCCTTGCGCCGCTCGCCGGACGGGCCGCCGAAGATCGTGCCGTTGTCCGAGCCGCCGTCGGCGCCGCCCTGGTCGGCGCCGCCCTGGTCGCCGCCGCCGCCGTCCTGGCCCTGGTCCGTCCCCTGGTCGGTGCCTTCCAGGGTGCCCTGGTTGTCGCCGGTGCCGTTCGTCGTCCCCTCGTCCACGCAGCCCCAGTCGTAGCAGCTCTCCGACGGGTCGGGAGAGGGCGGCGGCTCGGAGGTGGGCGGCGGTTCCGTGGTGGGCGATTCCGAGGGCTCGGGCTCCTCCGTGGTCGGCTCCGGGTCCGGCTCGGGGGTCTCACTGGGCGAGGGGGAGGGCTCGGGGCAGGTGGAGTGGCTGCACACCTTCTTGCCGATCGGGCCGGGCTCCGGGAAGGGCAGCTTCTTCTTGCCCTTCATCGCCTTCTTCATGTAGTCCACCCACACGTCCGCGGGGAAGGACGCTCCGTGGATGGTTTCCTCGCCCGCGGTGCCGTACATGGGGAGGAACTCGGGCTTCTCCGCCTGGTCGTCCATCCGCCACATGCCGATGGAGGTGGACAGCTGCTTGGTGTAACCGGTGAACCAGGCGGTCTTGTTGTCGTCCGTGGTACCGGTCTTGACGGCCGCGGGGCGGTTCAGCGCCTCGGCCTTCGAACCGGTGCCGCCACGCTTGGCCACCGTCTCCAGCATGCTCGTCACGTTGTCGGCGACGTTCGCGTCGAAGGCCCGCGAGGTCGTCTTCTCGTGCTCGTAGATCGAGCGGCCCTTCTTCTTCACCTCGGTGACCGAGTACGCCTCGGCCCTCTCACCGCTCTGCGCGAAGGTCGCGTAGCTGTTGGCCATCTCGATGGCGCTGGGTGCCGAGATGCCGAGCGAGAAGGAGGGGGTGAGCGTCTTGTGCAGGCTGTCCTCGCTCACGCCCGCGTCCAGCGCCGCCTGCTTCACCTCGTCCAGGCCGACGTCCATGCCCAGTTGGATGAACGGGGTGTTCGCCGAGTGCTTCATCGCCTCGCGGAGGGTGATATCGCCGTAGCTCGCGCCCTGGTCGTTCTTCTGGTGCCACTCCTCGTTGTCCTCGTTGAGCCAGGTGTCGCCGTTGTACTTGAGGAGCTTCACCTTGTCGTCACCGTTGTACATGCTGCTCGGCGACACGAGGGTGCGGGTTTCGTCCTGCTCCTCCGGCCCGTCCGGGTCGCGTACGCCGTCCCGCATCGCCGCGGCCATCACGTACGGCTTGAAGGTGGACCCGACCGCGGCACCGGTCCGGCCGGCGTTGCTGGTGTAGTGCGTGATCGCCGACTCGCCGCCGTAGATCGCGACGATCGCGCCGTCCCCGGGCTTCACCGAAGCCCCGCCGAACTGCACGTACTTGTCCTTGTCCCGCTTCTTCGGGTCGAAGCTCTCCTTCTTGACCTTCTTGACGCTCTCCTCCAGCTGCCGCGTCTTCTTCTTGTCGAAGGTGGTGTGGATCTCGTAGCCGCCGCGGTCGAGCTCCTGCTTGGTGATGCCCGTCTTGTTGATGATGTCCGCGTTCGCGCGGTTCACCAGGTAGCCGATCTGGCCCTTGAGGTTGGTCGCGTTCCGGGGCCGGTCCGGCTCCGGGAAATCCTTGATCTTGTCCCGGTCGGCCTGGTCCAGCCGGCCGACCTCCACCTCGCGGTCCAGAATCCACTTCCAGCGGGCCTCCGCCCGCTTGCGGTTCTTCTCCGCCGACTGCAAGGAGCCGCCGCCCTCGCCGCCGTGCGGGTCGTAGAGGTTCGGCCCGTTCAGCACCGCCGCGAGCAGCGCGCTCTCGCTGTCGTTCAGCTTCGCGGCGTCCTTGTTGTAGTACGCATGCGCCGCCGCCTGGATGCCGTAGGCGCCGCGCCCGTAGTACGCGGTGTTCAGGTACCCCTCAAGGATGGTGTCCTTCTTCTGCTGGGCACCCACCTTTATGGAGATCAGCAGTTCCTTGGCCTTACGGGTCACCGTCTGGCTCTGGTCCAGATAGTTGTTCTTGACGTACTGCTGGGTGATGGTCGAGCCGGACTGGGTGTCGCCGCCCGTCGCCATCTTGAACATCGCGCGGGCGATGCCCATCGGGTCCACGCCCGCGTCCTTGTAGAACGACTCGTTCTCCGCGGCGATGACGGCGTCCTGCATCGACTTGTTGATCTGCGACAGTTCGACGATCTGGCGGTTCTGGTCGCCGCCGCCCGCCGTCACCATGTGCGTGCCGTCCGCCCAGTAGTAGACGTTCTTCTCGGCGCTGGCCGCCTTGTTCTGGTCCGGCACCTTGACCATCGAGTACGCGACGCCCACCAGCCCCATCAGCAGGGCGAGGAAGCCGACGCAGACGCCCAGCACCTGCTTCCAGGACGGCAGGAAGCGGCGCAGGCCGTCCTTGTCCGAACGCGGGTAGTCGATGAACCGCTTCTTGGCCCGCGCCTGCGTACGCCCGCGCCCGCGCGCGGCTGCGCGCCCACCGGTGCCGGACGCCGCCGAGGCCGTCGCCGCCCGCCGCCGGCCGCCGCCCGCCCCCTGCGGCGAAGCCGCCCCGCGCGACTCGGCGCGCGCCCCGGGGGGCCTGCCGGGGGGCGGCGGAGCCTGCCCGGACGAGCCGGCTGAGCTGGCGCTGGCGTCACGCGGCGGTGCGGCCCGGCGGCCGGACGGCGGCTGCTGCGCAGCGCGCCGGCCACGGCCTTGCGGCTGCTTACGACGGTGGTCGCTCATTGGAAACAGCTACTCCTCGGGCAGGCGACACGTGCGCCTGAAGGCGGCAGTTGATTTCTGGTCCCCCCCGGGGCGCGTTTCCCGACGACCGGAACACGCCCTAGTACGTCCCTCCGCAGATCCGCGTCGAGCCGCACTGCACCCAGGACGATGACGCATGGGAGAACCGTACGGTTCCCGCTGTGTGTCCCGTCTTGTGGTCTGCACAGCGGACACACTACGCATCTCCAAAACGCCCCTTAGTGAACATTCAACTCATCCAACGCAAGCCGCACAGGTGAATCAGTGATGTGAGTCCCTTCACTTCTCTCCCCTGCGGCCCCCACTTGTCGTCGGCGAGCAAAGCGTTCTATCGTCGGGATGTATCGCGCCGATACATCGACTCGGTACATCGAGTCGCTACATCGGCCCGATACAGCAGTAGCAGTCGTTCAGTTACCCGCGGTCCAGGGCAAGCACAGGAGGTGACGGCCGAGTATGAGCAGGCGTTCCGGCATTCTCGAATTCGCCGTCCTGGGCCTGCTCCGCGAGTCCCCCATGCATGGTTACGAGCTGCGCAAGCGGCTCAACACCTCACTGGGCGTCTTCCGTGCCTTCAGCTACGGCTCCCTGTATCCGTGCCTCAAGACGCTTGTCCAGCAAGGGTGGTTGATCGAGGAGCCGGGGAATCCGCCGGAGGAGCCGCTGGCGGCACCGCTGGCGGGACGCCGGGCCAAGATCGTCTACCGGCTGACGGCCGAGGGCAAGGAGCACTTCGAGGAGCTGCTCGCCCAGACCGGCCCGGACGCCTGGGAGGACGAGGACTTCGGCATCCGCTTCGCGTTCTTCGGGCAGACCTCGCGGGATGTCCGGGTGCGCGTGCTGGAGGGCCGCCGCAGCAGGCTCGAGGAACGGCTCGCGAAGATGCGCGCCTCCCTCGCCCGCACCCGGGAGCGGCTGGACGACTACACCCTCGAACTGCAGCGACACGGCATGGAGTCCGTGGAGCGCGAGGTCCGCTGGCTCAACGAGCTGATCGAGAGCGAGCGGGCAGGGCGCGACCGGCGCGACGACGCGTCACCGGAGCGCCGGTCACCAGACACGGGCGGTCTGCCCCGGCACCAGGGGGGCACCCCGCCGGATCCGTCCGACGACACCACATGAGACCCGCTTCCCGCGGGGCTCAACGAGTACACAGGGAGTAACCGGAATGGGTTCGGTTCGCGTAGCCATCGTCGGCGTGGGCAACTGCGCCGCCTCACTGGTCCAGGGCGTCGAGTACTACAAGGACGCCGACCCGGCCGCCAAGGTCCCGGGTCTGATGCACGTCCAGTTCGGCGACTACCACGTGCGTGACATCGAGTTCGTCGCCGCGTTCGACGTGGACGCCAAGAAGGTCGGGCTCGACCTCGCGGACGCCATCGGTGCCAGCGAGAACAACACCATCAAGATCTGCGACGTGCCCAGCACGGGCGTGCAGGTCAAGCGCGGCCACACCAACGACGGCCTCGGCAAGTACTACCGCGAGACCATCGAGGAGTCCACCGAGGAGCCGGTGGACATGGTCAAGGCGCTCAAGGACAGCGGCGCCGACGTCCTCGTGTGCTACCTGCCGGTCGGTTCGCAGACCGCCGTCGAGTACTACGCACAGGTGGCCATCGACGCCAAGGTCGCGTTCGTCAATGCGCTGCCGGTCTTCATCGCCGGCACCAAGGAGTGGGCGGACAAGTTCACCGAGGCGGGCGTGCCCATCGTCGGCGACGACATCAAGTCCCAGGTGGGCGCCACCATCACGCACCGCGTGATGGCCAAGCTGTTCGAGGACCGGGGCGTCGTCCTGGACCGCACGATGCAGCTGAACGTCGGCGGCAACATGGACTTCAAGAACATGCTGGAGCGGGAGCGCCTGGAGTCCAAGAAGATCTCCAAGACGCAGGCCGTCACCTCCCAGATCCCCGACCGCGACCTGGGTGCCGACAACGTGCACATCGGCCCGTCCGACTACGTCGCCTGGCTGGACGACCGCAAGTGGGCGTATGTCCGCCTGGAGGGGCGCGCGTTCGGCGACGTGCCGCTCAACCTCGAGTACAAGCTCGAGGTCTGGGACTCGCCGAACTCGGCGGGCGTCATCATCGACGCGCTGCGCGCCGCGAAGATCGCGAAGGACCGGGGGATCGGCGGCCCGATCCTCTCGGCCTCCTCGTACTTCATGAAGTCGCCGCCCGTGCAGTACTTCGACGACGAGGCGCGGCGCAACGTCGAGCTGTTCATCGAGGGCAAGGAAGCCGGCTGACGGTAGGGCGGCCACGGCCGTGACCATGCGCGAGGCCCCGGACAGCCTGACCGTCCGGGGCCTCGCGCGTGCTGCCCGTCCGGGCCGCCGCCTCAGCGGTCGACCGTGCGGTCCACCGTCGTCGTCGTGTGCCGCAGGTGCGCCACCAGCTCCTCGCCCACCTTCGGCTCCGGCGCGTCGTCCGGCACGAAGAGGATCGACACCTGCATGTGCGGCGGCTCCGCGAACCAGCGCTGCTTGCCGCCCCACACGAACGGCGAGAGGTTCCGGTTGACCGTCGCCAGGCCCGCCCGCGCGACGCCCTTGGCCCGCGAGGTCATGCCGTGCAGCGCCTTCGGCGCCTCCAACCCCACCCCGTGCGAGGTGCCGCCCGCGATCACGACCAGCCAGCCCTCACCCGCCGTACGCTGCTGCCGGTAGCCGAAGCGGTCGCCCTTGGCCACCCGCGTCACGTCCAGCACCGAGCCCCGGTACTCCGTCGCGTGGTGGTCGCCCAGCCACAGGTGGGTGCCGATCCGAGCGCGGAACTTCGTCCGCGGGAACTGCTGCTGGAGCCGCGCGAACTCGTTCGGCTTGAGGTGGCTGACGAACATGGTGTCCAGCGGCAGCCGGGCCGCCCGCAGCCGGTCCATCCAGCCGATCACCTCGTCCACCGCGTCCGAGCCGTCGGTGCGGTCCAGCGGCAGGTGGATCGCGAAGCCCTCCAGCCGCACCTCGTCGATGGCGGCGTGCAGCCGGCCCAGGTCCGCCTCGGTGACGCCGTGCCGCTTCATGCTGCTCATCACCTCGATCACCACCCGCGCGCCCCGCATCAGGCTCACGCCCTCGACCGAGGAGACCGAGCGGATCACCCGGTCCGGCAGCGGCACCGGCTCCTCGTCCCGCCGGTAGGGAGTGAGGACGAGCAGGTCGCCGCCGAAGAAGTCCTTGGTGCGGGCCGCCTCGTAGGTCGTGCCGACCGCCAGGATGTCCGAGCCGAAGCGGGTGACCTCCTCGGACAGCCGCTCGTGGCCGAAGCCGTAGCCGTTGCCCTTGCAGACCGGGACGATGCCGGGGAACTGCTGGATCACCGACTGCTGGTGCGCCCGCCAGCGGTCGGAGTCGACGTAGAGGGTGAGCGCCATGGTGGTCGGGTGCCTTTCGTTCCGTTGGGCGGAGGGGCGGAGGGGGACGTACGGGAGCGGCGGTGCGGGCGGGGCGGCGGTGCGGGGCGGCGGGCGCCGGACGGGCTCAACGCCGGGACATGTACATGTCCAGCGCCTTGTGGAGCAGCTTGTTGAGCGGGAAGTCCCACTCGCCGAGGTATTCGGCAGCCTGCCCGCCGGTGCCCACCTTGAACTGGATCAGGCCGAAGAGATGGTCCGTCTCGTCCAGCGAGTCGCTGATGCCGCGCAGGTCGTACACGCTGGCCCCCAGCGCGTACGCGTCCTGGAGCATCCGCCACTGCATGGCGTTGGACGGCCGCACCTCGCGCTTGTGGTTCGCCGAGGCGCCGTACGAGTACCAGACGTGCCCGCCCACGATCAGCATCGTCGCCGCGGCCACCGCCTCGCCCTCGTGCATCGCGAAGTAGAGCCGCATGCGGTTCGGGTCCTCGGCGTTGAGCGTCTGCCACATGCGCTGGAAGTAGCCCAGCGGGCGCGGGCGGAAGTGGTCCCGCTCGGCGGTGATCTCGTAGAGCCGCTGCCACTCGGCCAGGTGCTCGTAACCGCCCTGTACGACCTCGACGCCCGCCTTGTCGGCCTTCTTGATGTTGCGCCGCCACAGCTGGTTGAAGCCCTTGTGGACCTCCTCCAGCGTGCGGCTCTCCAGCGGGACCTGGTAGACGTAGCGCGGCTGTACGTCCCCGAAGCCCGCGCCGCCGTCCTCCCCCTGCTGCCAGCCCATCTTGCGCAGCCGGTCCGCCACCTCGAAGGCGCGCGGCTCGATGTGGGTCGCCTCCACCTCGCGCAGCCGCTTGACGTCCGGGTCCTGGATGCCGCGCTTGATGGCGGGCGCGTCCCAGCGCCGGATCACCACGGGCGGGCCCATCTTCACGGAGAACGCGCCGTGCTGCTTGAGGTGCGCCAGCATCGGCTTGAGCCAGTCCTCGAGGTTGGGCGCGTACCAGTTGATCACCGGGCCCTCGGGGAGGTACGCCAGGTACCGCTTCAGCTTGGGCAGCTGGCGGTAGAGCACCAGCCCGGTGCCGACCAGGCGGCCCTCCTTGTCGAACCAGCCCAGGTTCTCCGACCGCCACTCGCTCTTGACGTCCGCCCATGCCGGCACCTGACAGTGGCTTGCCGACCGCAGGCTCTGGATGTACGCCAGATGCTGCTCGCGACTGATGGTCCTCAGGGTCAGGCTCATGCGGGACGCTCCTCCGGCGACGGGGGTACCCCCAGGCCCAGCTCTGGGGGGATGCTCGCCGGGAAGCCTACTGCGCTGCGGGGCGCCCCGTTTCGGCGCAGGCCCGCGTGCGGGACCGCCACGGCCGCGCGCGGGGGGCGCGTACGGCGGCGGTCCGCACCGGGGCGGCACAGCGGCGGAGGCGCGGTGGAGGCGCGGCGCTCCGCGGCGGTCCGTCAGCCCACGAGGCCGCCGTACGCGACGCCGAGGAAGAACCCGACGCTCGCCGCGCCGAGTCCGATGACCAGCAGGAAGCGCTCGGCCGTCGTCGCCGAGATGAACTGCCCCCAGCCGCCGACGACGATGCCCACCAGGCCCGTCCAGGACGCGATCAGATGCAGGTTCGCCCACTCGCGCTCCGTGATGACGGCGGTCACGAACGCGACCGCCCCCAGCAGGACCGTCGCCGCCACGAAGCTGTTCTCGACCGGGTGCGCCTTGCCGTCGGTGTTGAGCCGGGCGGCGAGACCGTGCGAATTCCGTGCTGCCTGCGCCATGAGGCACCTCCGTAACCGCGGATCGGCGGCGGCCGGTATGGCGCCGCTCACACCGAGGAGCCTCCCGCCGGGGAGCCGGACGGCCGCTCCGGCGGGCGACACCTCCAGATTGCGGGCATACCCACCCGGATTTCAACCGGAAGGCACCGGGCGGGTACTCTGGACGGTCTGCACCGGTGCCGCCCGACTCGGGCCGGCCACCCGGTGCGGTACGCATCACGACCCTCCTGCCACGGATCGACCGTGGCCGCTGAGTCCAGAGGAGGTGGGTTCCACATGCGTCACTACGAGGTGATGGTCATCCTCGACCCCGATCTGGAGGAGCGCGCTGTCGCCCCGCTGATCGAGTCCTTCCTTTCCGTCGTCCGTGAGGCCGACGGCAAGGTCGAGAAGGTCGACACCTGGGGCCGTCGTCGTCTCTCCTACGAGATCAAGAAGAAGCCCGAGGGCATCTACTCGGTCATCGACCTGCAGGCCGAGCCCGCTGTCGTCAAGGAGCTCGACCGTCAGATGAATCTGAACGAGTCGGTTCTCCGGACCAAGGTCCTCCGTCCCGAGATGCACTGACCGCGCTTCCGCGCCGGTCGGTACTCGGGCATCTGAGTAGCAAGCAGCCAGCACCCCGCCGAGAGGTTCACCCATGGCAGGCGAGACCGTCATCACGGTCGTCGGCAATCTCGTCGACGACCCCGAGCTGCGCTTCACCCCCTCGGGTGCGGCGGTCGCGAAGTTCCGTGTCGCGTCCACACCCCGCACCTTCGACCGGCAGACCAACGAGTGGAAGGACGGCGAGAGCCTGTTCCTGACCTGCTCGGTCTGGCGGCAGGCGGCGGAGAACGTCGCCGAGTCCCTCACCAAGGGGACGCGCGTCGTCGTGCAGGGCCGCCTCAAGCAGCGGTCGTACGAGGACCGCGAGGGCATCAAGCGCACGGTCTACGAGCTGGACGTCGACGAGGTCGGCGCCAGCCTGCGCAACGCGACCGCCAAGATCACCCGGACCACCGGTCGCGGTGGCCAGGGCGGTGGCGGCGGCGGTGGCGGCTGGGGTGGCGGCCCCGGCGGTCAGCAGGGCGGCGGCGGTGCTCCGGCGGGCGACCCCTGGGCCACCAGCGCTCCGGCCGGCGGCGGCCAGCAGGGCGGCGGCCAGGGCGGTGGCGGCGGCTGGGGAGGCAACTCCTCGTCCGGCGGCTCCGGCGGCGGCTACTCGGACGAGCCCCCCTTCTGACAGGTGGGCTCTTCCCGCACCACTTCTTGAACACACTGGAGAAAGACAATGGCGAAGCCGCCTCCCCGCAAGCCTAAGAAGAAGGTTTGCGTGTTCTGCAAGGACAAGATCACCTACGTCGACTACAAGGACACGAACCTGCTGCGGAAGTTCATTTCCGACCGCGGCAAGATCCGTGCCCGCCGGGTCACCGGCAACTGCACCCAGCACCAGCGCGACGTCGCCACGGCCGTGAAGAACAGCCGTGAGGTCGCGCTCCTGCCCTACACCTCGACTGCGCGCTAAGGGAAGGGTGACCGGAAAATGAAGATCATCCTGACCAACGAGGTCTCCGGCCTCGGCACCGCGGGCGACGTCGTCGAGGTCCGCGCCGGATACGCCCGCAACTACCTGGTCCCGCGCGGTTTCGCGATCCGCTGGACCAAGGGCGGCGAGAAGGACGTGGCGCAGATCCGCCGCGGCCGTAAGATCCGCGAGATCGCCACCATCGAGCAGGCCAACGAGGTCAAGGCCAAGCTCGAGGGCGTCTCGGTGACGCTGAAAGTCCGTGCCGGTGAGGGCGGGCGGCTGTTCGGCTCGGTGACTCCGGCGGACATCGCCGGCGCCGTCAAGGACGCCGGGGGCCCCGACCTGGACAAGCGCCGGGTCGAGCTGGGTTCGCCGATCAAGACCCTGGGCGCGCACCAGGTGTCGGTGCGCCTGCACCCCGAGGTCGCCGCCAGCTTCGACATCGAGGTCCAGGCGGCGTAACGCCGCCTCGGCCCGTACGGCACGACACGGTAGGCAACGACCGGGGCCGCATCCCTCAGCAAGGGGTGCGGCCCCGGTCGCGTGCTGTGAGGGCGCGGTCGCGTGGCCGCCGGGCGCTCAGGCCCGGACCGCGCCGGTGACCAGCCAGCGGCCGGACCGCGCGCGCAGCCACAGCGTCGCGAGCCGTACGGTCATCATCAGCCCCGCGACCATCCACCACAGCGTGGTGAGGCCCCCGCCGAGCGTCGGCACCAGCAGCGCCGCGGGGGTGAAGAGGGCCAGCGTCACCAGCATCGCCCCCGCCAGGTACGGCCCGTCCCCCGCGCCCATCAGCACGCCGTCCAGCACGAAGACGACGCCCGCGATCGGCTGCGTCACGGCTACCACCAGCAGGACGGCCGACAGTTGCGTGTGCACGCTGGTGTCCGAGGTGAACAGCGGCATCAGCAGCGGCCGGGACGCAGCCACCGCCACACCCAGCACCACCCCCGACACGATGCCCCACTGCACCATCCGGCGGCAGACCGCCCGCGCTCCCTCCTTGTCGCCCGCTCCCAGGTAGCGGCCGATGATCGCCTGTCCCGCGATCGCAATCGCGTCCAGGGCGAAGGCGAGCAGCGACCAGACGGTGAGGGTGATCTGGTGCGCGGCGATGTCCGCGTCGCCGAGCCGGGCGGCGACGGCGGTGGCGATCAGCAGCACGGCGCGCAGCGAGAGCGTACGCACCAGCAGCGGCGCCCCGGCCTGTGCGCAGGCGCGGATTCCGGCGGCGTCGGGGCGCAGCGAAGCGCCGTGCCGCCGCGCGCCCCGCACGACCACGGCGAGGTAGGCGGCGGCCATCCCGAGCTGGGCGAGCACCGTGCCCCAGGCGGACCCGGCGATGCCGAAGCCGAGGCCGTAGACGAGGAAGACGTTCAGCGCGGCGTTCGCGGTGAAGCCGCCGACGGCGACGTAGAGCGGGGTGCGGGTGTCCTGGAGGCCGCGCAGGACGCCGGTGGCGGCCAGCACCACGAGCATGGGGGGTATGCCGAGCGCGCTGATCCGCAGGTAGGTGACGGCGTGCGGGGAGGCGGTGGCGGAGGCGCCGAAGAGGTCGACGAGCGCGGGGGCGGCGGGCAGCACGACGGCGATGACGGCGGCGCCGAGCAGCAGGGCGAGCCAGATGCCGTCCATGCCCTGCCGGATGGCGGCGGGCAGGTCGCCGGCGCCGACGCGGCGGGCGACGGCGGCGGTGGTGGCGTAGGCGAGGAAGACGAAGACGTGGACGGCGGTCTGGAGGAGGGCGGCGGCGACGCCCAGGCCGGCGAGCTGGGCGGTGCCGAGGTGGCCGACGACGGCGCTGTCCACCATCAGGAAGAGCGGTTCCGCGACGAGTGCGCCGAAGGCGGGGAGGGCGAGAGCAAGGATCTCCCGGTCATGTCTGCGGGCGCGTGCGCGGGTGCTGGTCACGGGTTCGATTCAAGCATCCACAGGTAATGGTTGCAATCCTCGGGTGTCTATTACCGACCGTCGCACGCAGTGAGATCGTCTGTGCTGTTTGTCGCGATCTTGGGCCAACTGGTGAAGTTTTTTTCCCGCACAGGCGGTGGACGGTGTTGTGCCAGGTCAGAGGGGGTGTGATCGCGACTTCGCCGACTCCTCCACAGGGTCGTCCACCGAGTCGTACACAGCTTGGGGCGAGTTCTCCACAGGAAGTCGCCCACTGCCCACAGCCCCCTGTGGATAACACGATTGGCCGGGCGCACCCCGCCCGCCTAACGTAGTCCGGCGCCTGCCTGTCGTTCCCCTCGTCTTCACCGCGGCCTCGACGTGCCGTAAGCGGAGCCGGGCGTCGTCGATTGTCAGAGCTGTGCCGTAGGAAAGAGGCACCGCGTAGGTGCGGTCCCGGCTCCGTCAGCGGGGGGAGGAGGTGGCGGGTGACCCAGCAACCGGAGCACGTCGAGGACCCCTGGGCGGTGGACGTCGCGCAGGGTGCCCGGGTCGCCGCGGTGTCCCCGCAGCGGCGCAACGGCACCTCCGGCGGTGGCGGCGGCGAGCAGCACGAGCGTGGCCGGGAGAGCGGCCCGTGGTCCGGTACGCCCTTCGAGCGCGTCCCGCCGCAGGACTTGGACGCCGAGCAGTCGGTGCTGGGTGGCATGCTGCTGTCCAAGGACGCCATCGCGGACGTCGTGGAGGTCCTCAAGGGCCACGACTTCTACCGCCCGGCGCACGAGACGGTCTTCCAGGCGATCCTCGACCTGTACGCCAAGGGCGAGCCCGCCGACCCGATCACCATCGCCGCCGAGCTGACCCGCAGGGGTGACATCAGCCGGGTCGGCGGCCCGGGTTACCTGCACTCCCTGGTCCAGTCGGTGCCGACGGCGGCCAACGCCGAGTACTACGCGGAGATCGTGCACGAGCGCGCCGTCCTCCGCCGCCTCGTCGAGGCGGGCACGCGCATCACGCAGATGGGATACGCGGCCGACGGCGACGTCGACGAGATCGTCAACTCCGCCCAGGCCGAGATCTACGCGGTCACCGAGGAGCGCACCAGCGAGGACTACCTGCCGCTGGCCGAGATCATGGAGGGCGCGCTCGACGAGATCGAGGCGATCGGCTCCCGCAGCGGCCAGATGACCGGCGTCCCCACGGGCTTCACCGACCTGGACGCCCTGACCAACGGCCTCCACCCCGGCCAGATGGTCGTGGTCGCGGCCCGCCCCGCGATGGGGAAGGCCCTCGCTCTCGACACCCCGTTGCCCACCCCCGCGGGCTGGACCACCATGGGCGAGGTGCGGGTGGGTGACTTCCTGCTCGACGCACAGGGCAAGCCGACCCGGGTCACCGCCGCTACGGACGTCATGACCGGTCGGCCCTGCTACGGAATCACGTTCGACGACGGCACCCGTGTGGTCGCTGATGCCGATCACCAGTGGCTCACCGAGACCCGTGCCTCCCGCCGCTCGGCCCAACAGGCCGCCACCGGACCACACGCATACCAGAACGAGCGCACGCTCGCCGCTGTCCGGACGACCCGGGAGATCGCCGGTAGCTTGCGCTGCGATACTGCCGACCAGCGCCTGAACCACTCCGTCAGGAACACCGCTCCGCTGGAACTCCCGGCGGCGGAACTGCCCGTGCCGCCGTACACGCTGGGCGCGTGGCTCGGAGACGGTCACAGCGCGGCGGCGCGCATCACCAGCGCCGACCCGGAGATCCTCTCGCATATCGAGAAGGATGGATTCGAGATTCGCCGGGTCGGCGGCACGACGACGACCTACGACCTGCGCTGGGCCGTCACTGAACCGCAGCGCTTCGAGCGTCGCTGCGTCGTGTGCGATCAGGTCTTCGTGCCCAAACCGGCACACGTACGCACGTGCGGCAGGTCGTGCGGCGGAAGGGTGCGTGGCCTGTCCGCACCAGTGCCGTACATGACGTGCACCGACTGTGGGAAGCGTTGCAGCTCGCCCTTCTCGCAGCCGCGGTGCAGCGCCTGCACGAGACGGCACGGGAGCCTTCTGGGGACGCTCAGCGCCATGGGCGTGCTCGGGCACAAGCACATTCCCCAGGAGTATCTGAGGGGCTCTGTCGCTCAACGGCGCGCGCTGCTGGCCGGCCTGCTGGACACCGACGGGACGGCGACCCGCACCGGCTCGGTCACCTTCGCGGTCACTGGTCGGCGGCTCGCCGACGACTTCCGTGAGCTGATCACCAGCCTCGGCCACCGGCACGGGGTATCCGAGAGGAGGGTCAACGGGCGCGCGCACGACTCGTCCACCTTGTACAGCATCACGTTCACCCCCGCCGAGGACGTCTTCCGGCTGGAGCGGAAGCGGCGCGCTCACGAGGAGCACCGGCGTCCGGGCACTCCGAGGCTCACACAGCGGTTCCTCACGGAAGTCCGGCAGACCGAGAGCGTTCCGGTCCGGTGCGTGCAGGTCGACAACGCAGATCACCTGTATCTCGCGACGAAGTCGATGGTGCCGACACACAACTCGACGCTGGCGCTGGACTTCGCGCGCGCCTGCTCGATCAGGAACAACCAGCCGAGCGTGATCTTCTCGCTGGAGATGGGGCGGAACGAGATCGCGATGCGGCTGCTGTCCGCCGAGGCGCGGGTGGCGCTGCACCACATGCGCTCGGGCAACATGACGGACGAGGACTGGACGCGGCTGGCCCGCCAGATGCCCGCCGTCACGGACGCCCCGCTCTACATCGACGACTCGCCCAACCTGTCGATGATGGAGATCCGCGCCAAGTGCCGTCGGCTCAAGCAGCGCAACGACCTCCAGCTCGTCGTCATCGACTACCTCCAGCTGATGCAGTCGGGCGGTTCGCGCCGCCCGGAGAGCCGCCAGCAGGAGGTCTCCGAGATGTCCCGGAACCTCAAGCTCCTCGCGAAGGAGCTGGAGGTCCCCGTCGTCGCGCTGTCCCAGCTCAACCGCGGCCCCGAGCAGCGTACGGACAAGAAGCCGATGGTCTCCGACCTGCGCGAGTCCGGGAGCATCGAGCAGGACGCGGACATGGTGATCCTGCTGCACCGCGAGGACGCGTACGAGAAGGAGTCGCCGCGCGCGGGCGAGGCGGACCTCATCGTCGCCAAGCACCGCAACGGCCCGACGGCCACGATCACCGTCGCCTTCCAGGGCCACTACTCCCGCTTCGTCGACATGGCGGGCGGCATGTGAGAGCCGAGCGACGGCCCCCGCGCTCGGCATCCACCCGGACCTATCCCAACGCGGAGGCGATGCGAGAGAACATCACGTCCCGAACATAGGTTTCCAGTCGTTGCTCCGCCGGTCTGTCCTGACCGAGGTCGGACAGCACGGCTGCAAACAACTGTTCCCGGTAGTCCTCAAATGATCCCTCAAACGTTTTGCTCATTCCAGGCTGCAATTTCCCTGAGAATAGACCCCCGGGGTGCCCGGGATCGTACAGAACATCGTGATCGGTAATCAGCTCTGGCAGAAGTTCGTGAACCTCCGCCTGCCCGTGCTGCGCGGACAGTTCGTGGGCAGCAGTGACCCAGATGGCGAGATCGGCTTCGGGGTGGCAGGCCCCTTCGGCCACCGTGAGATTCAGGAACATCGCAAGTTCCGACTCGGAGACGGCGCGCCAGGGTTCACCGGCGCACAATCGTTCCACAATGCTGATGAATACATCTGCCGGAAGAAAACGAGACGCGCCAATCACCGATGACAAGAACAGACGTTCCGGAGGAGTTTCCGTGGAGATGCACCATTTTCCGTCGAGCTCCCGCCAATAGCTGGGGTTTCCAGGCGTGACGATAACTCGACGCACCTGGTCGACGCGCATGTCCTTCCCCATGCAGTAGAAACCGGGAGGCTCCTCACTACTTGCCGTGACGAGCGCCCGGGAATATTCGTGACGAATCTCCTGGAGCCTGGTTTTGGCCAGATCCATCCAGTATTCTGCGTCCCCCACACCCATCCTTCACGAAAATCTCGTCTTTTCCCTCAAGAGCATGGGCAGATATTTCTCGTGGTCCGCCTGCTCGTTCTCCGAGAGCTTGTCCATTTCTACACGAGCCTCCCGTTCGTACCATACTCTAGATCGGTTACCTTCAGGGGAGGCTGAGGTTGTCCCTTTGGCCAGTTCTGTTGCAGGTCCTGGTCTCGTGGAGCGTCCTGGTTGTCCGAACCGCCGCGGGTCAGTCGGCGACTGTGAAGAGAACCTTTCCCGCGACCTTGGCATTCATCAGTCGACACTGGTGATCCAGATCAACCGTTTGAAGCCGACCTTGGACAGCCTCTCTTCGTTCGGGCCGAACGGGCGCGGTCATCAAGGTGACTCGATTCGGCAAGCGCGTCGTCGCGGCGGCTCGGCAGATCCCAGCTGAAGGGGCGCAAGGGCACGAGATGATCGAGTCATGACTGAGATCGTTCTGATGTCCGACCCGAAGGTCGCAGCCGTTCCTGTTCAGGAGTGCGGTGAACGGCTCGTGGATCTGCGACGAGAGGGTCGCCTGATGGTCGACGAGCGCAAGTGGCAGGACTCCGCCGGTGCCTTCGCCTACCTGCGCGAAGGAGTGCTCGATCGCCTCCTCAAGGCACAGACACAGCTTCCCCAAGGGGTGCGGCTGCTGTTCGTCGAGGGGTATCGCCCGCCGTCCCTTCAACGCCACTACTTCGACGAATACGCGGCTCAACTGCGTACGGAGCATCCGGGATGGGCCGCAGACCAGGTCCGTACGGCGGCCAGCCGCTACGTGTCCCCTCCTGAGATCGCACCGCACAGCGCCGGAGCAGCTGTTGACCTGACGCTTGCCGATGACGACGGGTGTGAACTCGACATGGGTACGCGTATGAACGCGACTCCGGAGGAGAGCGCGGGCGCCTGCTACACGCAGGCTTGCAACATCAGCGACCAGGCTCGTTCTCATCGGAACATCCTGAGCACCGCCCTCACCGCTGTCGGCATGGTCAACTACCCCACGGAGTGGTGGCACTGGTCATACGGAGACCGCTACTGGGCCTTGGAATCAGAGGCGGCAGTCGCCCGCTACGGGCCCAAGGAACTCGACCAACCGCAGATTTCGCGCCCGCACCAGAAGTAGCCCGCCACCGGGTGCCGGCCGACGGCCGCGGACGGCACCCGAGGAGCTGACATGTTCGTGAGACGAACTCGGCATGACATGGCGTGAGGCAGCCTGAAGAGCCGCAGATCGCAGCGAGTCCCTAAGGGCTGTCCCGTAATCCGCGGTGGATCAGCGCACGGCGTCAGATGCGGTGCCCTGCAAGGCGGAGGGTCGTCCTCATACCGGGCCGTATTCGGACGATCCGACAACGCGGCAGGGGACCGTAGCTGGCGTCGTGCGCCCGCCGGGGATTACGGGACGGCCCTTAGGTCATGGATCGCGAGATCCTGCGCGGGGGGCGGGTTCACCGGGTCAAGGCGGCCGCCTTCCTGGCGCGCCGGGCGAAGACGTCCGCACGGCGCTCCTCCATCTGCTGCAGCGCGTCCTTGCGGTCGCGCTGGGAGAGCCGGTCGAGATACGTGTGACCGAAGAGGTGGTCGGTCTCGTGCTGCAGACACCAGGCGAAGTAGCCCGTTCCCTCGATGACGAGAGGGCTGCCGTCCTTGTCGACTCCGCGGGCGACAGCACGATCGGTGCGGGGAACCGCCATGGCGGCACCGGGCACGGACAGGCAGCCCTCGAAGTCGTCGATGAGCCGGCGGCTTCCCGCATCGAGCAGGTCCAGAACGGGGTTGATGAGGTGGCCGACATGCCGGACTCCCTCGTCGTCCGGGCAGTCGTACACGAACAGACGCAGGTCGACGCCCACCTGGTTGGCGGCCAGACCGGCGCCGTCGGCCACGTGCATGGTCAGGAACATGTCGTCGATCAATGCCGACAGCTCCGGAGTCCCGAACTCGGTCACTTCCCGGCACGGACGGCTCAGCACCTCCTCACCCACCACCGTGACCCGGCGAACCGCACCCCGTCGCGCTGGCCCGCGGGCTGGAGGACGAGAGCTGGCAGCGATGGCTGACCCAGCGGGACGAGGCGCCGACCGAATGGCGCCACGACGAAGCCTTCAGCGCCGTCGCCTACCTGACACCCGAAGAGTTGAGCCGGGTCGCGGACGTGAGCCGACGGGCGCTCCGGCCCTACCAGGACCGCGAACAACGCTCCCCTGGCCCGGCCCGACGGCGCTCGACCGGTGGCCCTCAGCACCCGACTGTTCCCGATGCTTCCCCATACGGCAGATGGCTCGGACCAGGAGTGAGGAGTCGTCGGCCGCTCCGCGCTCACTTGGGGAATGACATGAGGCTGAGTCAGCAGGGCAGGCGACACCACGTGAGACAGCCTGAAACGTCCAGGTCACCGCGTCGCTACAGGACACAGCGGCTGAGAACCCACAGGGGCGGGTTCGCTGACCCGGTGCCCGGACGGCGCAGATCGGCCCCGGAATCGCTTGTCCCGTGCTCGGTGGAGAGATCATGATGGGGGAATGTCTGAGAACCAGGTCTCTGTGGAACCGGCTGTGGTGCGACTCCCCCGGTACACGGAGGCGGACCAGCAGGAGATCCTCGGCAGCGGCGGCGATCCTTTCGGTGTTGCCTCGACCGGTCTGACCTGGCTGCCGAAAGAAGAGCACTTCGGCATCAGACGTGACGACCGGCTTGTGGCACACGCCGGCCTGCGGCGGCTTCCTGTCGTCATCGGCGGCACCGAGACAGAGGTGGTGGGCGTCGGCGGGGTGGCTGTCGCGCCCGACCTGCAGGGTCAGGGGCTGGCGCGGCTCGTCGTCACAGCGGCACTGGAGCACGCCCGGACGATGGGTCCTCAGCACGCACTCCTGTTCTGCCGATCTCCCCTCGTCCCGCTCTACCAGCGCCTCGGGTGGCACCCGCTCGACAAGGAGGTGCTCGTCGAACAACCCGGAACCCGCCTGGTGACCATGCCGCTGCGGACGATGGTCACGCCCCTGCGCGACGACGCCCGCTGGCCCTGCGGGCCGGTGCGACTGCGCTCGCTCCCCATGTGACGGGCCCCTTGAGGGAGGACTGCCCGGCGCATTCCTCGAACTCCGGGCTGCGGAAATGACACGTTGCTGAGGCAGCGGCTCGGCGACATGACCTGAGACAACGAGAAAGCCTCAGTTCACAGTGCTGCCACCTGACTGCGAAGCTGAGAACCCACATTTTTTGCAGGGTCTCAAATTTCGCGACACAATCTCAGATCCGATAGCACATCGGTGGCACCTATGCCGTATTCGTGAGAATTGCCGGCCTGGGCTCTTATCCTTTCGGATGATGCAGGTTCTGGCTGTCCCGGGTGATCTCGAGTGGTGTGGCTCGCCGCCACGTCTTCGAGCACATTCTCGGAACCGCTGATGTGGGCGATCTTGGTGAACCACTCACTGCCTTGAGAAGGCAGGGCTCGCGGAGCTGGTCGAGGAGGTGGCCTCGGTGAGCCGGTGCCCCCACGCCCTCATGTAGTCGACAGCCTCGTCCGGTCCGTGCACGACGAACGGGGCACCGATCGCGACGAGGCAGAACGCCGCCCAGTCCAGCGACTCGGCGGCGATCTCCACCTGGCACGAGGTGTCGTCCTCGGACCGGACGGTTCCGTAGTGCACGATCTCCGCCCTGATCCGTTCGGCGGGTGCGTGCACTGTCGCCCGCACCCGGTAGCGCGACGGCAGGTCACCGATCCGCGTGCGCACGTAGGCGACCGGATCGTCGTCGGGCAGGCGGCGCGGCGCGAACCTGTTCCCCGTCCGGCGCGGCTCCGTGATGCGGTCGATCCGGAAGATGCGCCAGTCGGCACGGTCCACGTCCCAGGCCACGAGGTAGAGCCGGTTCTCGACGTTCACTATCCGGTGCGGTTGCACCGTGCGCCGGGACGGTTCTCCCGCGCCGGGCCGGTAGGCGAACATCACCGCCTCGGCGTCACGACAAGCGAGCGCGAGCGTCGTCAGTGCGGTGATGTCGCCGATGGCGGCTCGGTTCCTGGTCCCCTCGACAGGGACTGCCACGGCCCGCAGGCTGTCGATCCTGCCTCGGATGCGCGACGGCAGGACCTGCACGAGCTTCGCCATCGCGCTGACCGCCGCCTCCGCCGAGGCCGGGTGTGCACCCGTGGCGATCTCCTTCAGTCCGAGCACCGTCGCAGCGGCCTCGTCCTCGCTGAGGACCAGGGGAGGGAGGGCCGCTCCCGCGCTGAGCTGGTAGCCACCACCGGTTCCTCGTGTCGTGACGATCGGGTAGCCCAGTTGCTGCAGTCCGCCCACGTCCCGGCGGAGGGTCCGCTCGCTGATGTTCAGCCGGTGCGCGAGCTCGGCCCCTGACCAGTGGCGACGGCCCTGGAGGAGCCCGAGGATGTCCAGTGCTCTGGTGCTGGGCGACATGTTCCCCAGGTTAGTGGACTAGTGGCCAGATACTGACCGGAAGCCGAGCGAGGGTGGGGTCACCAGCCGAGCACCAAGAAGGAGAAGAACCATGTCCGTCTCTCAGCCCTCCGCCGTCCCCGCGGCTCCCGCGGGGTCCGCAACGGTGGACCCGTTCATCTGGACCGACGACGCGCCCGGTCTGATCAGCTTCCTGGCCGACGTGTTCGGCGCGACCGAGGTTCCCGAGGCCAGGACGTCCGATGCCGATGGCCTGGTCCTGCACTCCGAACTGCAGATCGGCGACTCCACCCTCACCATCGCCGACCGCAAGCCCGGCTGGCCCTACACGCCGGCGTTCGTACGCGTCTACGTCGAGGACCCGGCCGCGACCCTGAAGCGCGCCGTCGCAGGCGGTGCCCGGGTCGTCACCGAGCCGACGGACTTCTGGGGTGACGTGCTCGCGCGCTTCGCCGATCCGTTCGGGCACCTGTGGTGGGTCTACAAGCACAACCCGGGCGCTGCGACCTGGGACGAGGCCGGGAGCGACGCCGCAGCCGATGCTGGGGACTCCGCGGGCGAAGAGTCCTGGGAGTCGTTCGCGACGCCGGAGCTGACGTACCTCCACACCACCCTCATGGACGCGATGGCCTCGCTGCGCGACCCTCGCACACGCTGACCACCCCCGGAGAAAGGGCCTGACAGCATGCGCGTTCTGGTTACCGGCGCGACCGGACGGGTCGGTCGACACCTTGTCGCAGAACTTCTCCAGGGCGGGCACGAGGTTCGTGCCCTGACCCGCGATCCCGGCACAGCACACTTCCCCGAGGGCGTACAGGCAGTAGGCGGCGACCTCGCCAAGGTCGAGACCCTAGGCTCCGCCTTCGACGGCATCGACGCGATCCACTTCATCACCTTCGGCGGGGAGGACTACGCGGACCTGACCAACGGCGCAGACCTCGTCGACCTGGCCGAGCGGAGCGGAGCCCGTCGCGCGACGGTGCTCGGGAGCTGGTCCTCGACCAGCGTCGATACCGAGGTCCAGCGCAGCACCATGGGATGGACCCTGCTGCACCCCGTCGAGTTCATGGCCAACATGCTCGACTGGGCCGACGAACTCAAGGCCAGTGGCACGATGTCCGCCCTGGCCGGCTACCCGAGCGCGATGATTCACGAAGCCGACATCGCGGCAGTCGCGGCCCGCGCCCTGACCGAGACGGGACACACGGGACGGACCTATCCCCTGACCGGCCCCGAAGCGCTCACCCCACGGGAGCGCGTCCGCATTCTCGCGGAGGAGACCGGTCGGGACCTCTCCTTCGTCGAGCTGACCGTGGATCAGGAACGCACACGCCTGCGCGGGTACGGGTACGACGACGACTATGTGGAGTTCGGCATCCACCTGGCCACGAGTCCGCCCGCCGAAGCAGGAGAGGTCCTGCCGACCGTAGAGACGGTCACGGGCTGCCCTGCGCGCACTTTCGCCGAATGGGCGCACGAGAACGCGGCACGATTCCAGCCGGTCGACGGGATCGGCTCGGAGCCCCGGGACTGACAGCGCCCGGCACGGGTGTCGCCCCTCGGCCCTGTCCGAGGGCGACACCCGTGGAATCGGCTCCCTCCCCCTCCCCGCAGGCCGCAGTCCGGCGGTGGCGCTGACCCGTGCTGGTGAAATCTGCGCAGCCAGGGCTCGCGGGAATACCCCCTAGGGGTATATGGTTGTGATCGTTGTCCTGCACGGGCGACGACGCCGCAAGGCGCAGCACACCCAGGGAGACGTCATGACGAACCACTCCGGCCACGGCCCCAGCGACCACGGCAGCCACGGCGGCCACAGCGCCCACGGCGGCTCCCGCCCCGGCGGGCTGGCGGTCGCCGAGCACGGGTACGCCCTCGAACTGGACTCGCCCGTCCGCGCCGCCGGCGTGCAGCCGGTCAGCTTCCGGGTGACCGGCCCCGACGGGCAGGCGGTGACCGAGTTCACGCCCGAGCACGAGAAGGAGCTGCACTTCATCGCCGTCCGGCGCGACACGGCCGGTTTCCAGCACGTGCACCCGGTGCGGGACGAGAAGGGCACCTGGAGCGTCGAACTGGCCCTGGACCCGGGCGACTGGAGGTTCTTCGCCGACTTCCACCCGGCCGGCCACGACGGGACCCTGACGCTGGGGGCCGATGTCGCGGTCGCCGGGCCGTACGACCCCCGGCCGCTCCCCGAGGCCACCGGGCTCGCGCGGATCGGCGAGTACACCGTCGCGCTCGAGGGCGCGCTCCTGCCCGGCGAGGCGAGCGAGCTGACCCTCACCGTCAGCCGTGACGGCCGCCCCGTCACCGACCTCCAGCCCTACCTGGCCGCGTACGGGCACCTGGTGGCGCTGCGCGTCGGCGACCTGGGCTACCTGCACGTCCACCCGGAGGGCGAGCCCGGCGACGGCGTCACCGCGCCGGGGCCCGGGATCGCCTTCATGGCCGTCGCGCCCTCGGCCGGCACCTACCGCCTCTACCTGGACTTCCAGCACGACGACGTCGTCCGGACGGCCGAGTTCACGGTCCGGACCACGGCAGCCCCGCCCGCACCCGGGCACGCGGGCCACGACCACGGCGGCCACGGGCAGCACGGCGGCCCCGCACACCCCGCACACCCCGGCCCTCACGGCCACCACTGAGCAGCCCCCGTACCGGAAGGAAGGCGCGCCATGCCCCGCCTGACCCGACTCACGCCCGACACGGCCGTCGGCGCCTCCCGCGACCTCCTCGCCGACCTGGCCTCCCGCCACGGCCGGCCCGGCGACATGGTCTCCACGATGGCCCACTCGCCCGCCGTACTGGGCGGCTACCTCCAGCTCAGCCGCGCCATGGGACGCGCCAAGCTCCCCCGCGCGACCAGCGAGCGCATCTCGATCGCCGTCCAGGCCCGCCTGGGTTGCGGGCTGTGTCTCGACGCGCACGTCGGTGCCGCCCGCGCCCTGGGCGTGGACGAGGAGGAGATCGAACGGGCCCACGCGGGCACCTCCGCCGATCCCGCGATCGCGGCGATCCTCACCCTCGCCCTCCAGGTGCACCGCGAGCCCGCGTCGATCACCGACGCGCAGGTCAGCGCGGTGCGCGGGCACGGCTACAGCGACCGCGCGATAGCCGACGTCGTCGGCATCGTCGCACTCAACGTCCTCACCGGCGCTTTCAACCTGCTCGCCGGTCTCACACCGGGGAGCGACGCCGGTGCGTAGGAAGACCCCCGCCTGTGCGCGCGGGGCACGGCCGCCGCCCCGGGGCCGTGCCCCGCCGCAGGGACACGAAGGAACCCGCCATGCGCCTCTTCGCCCTCCGCGACTACCGCCGCCTCTTCGGTGCCCAGGTCATCGCCCTGTTCGGCACCGGGCTGACGACGGTGGCCCTCGGCCTCCTCGCCTACGACCTCGCCGGTCCGCGCGCCGGACTGGTCCTCGGCACCGCCCTGACCCTGAAGATGGTCATGTACGTGGTCATCGCCCCGCTGGCCGCCGCGTACGTCGACCGGCTCCCGAGGAGGATGTTCCTGGTCCTCCTCGACGTGGTGCGCGGTGCGGTCGTCCTGGCACTGCCGCTGATCACCGAGGTCTGGCACATCTACGTCCTGATCGCGCTGCTCCAGGCCGCGTCCGCGGCATTCACCCCGACCTTCCAGGCCGTCATCCCCGACATCGTCACCGACGAGGCCGACTACACGCGCGCCCTGTCCGCCTCCCAGGTCGCCTCCACCATGGAGAGCCTGCTCAGCCCCGTGCTGGCGGCCGTCGCCCTGACCTTCCTCAGCTTCAACTGGCTGTTCCTGGGCACCTCCGCCGGATTCCTCCTCTCCGCCCTGCTCGTCCTGGCGACGCGTATCCCCGACGCCCGCCCCAGCACCCGCACCGGGGCCTGGGCCAAGGCGACCTCGGGGATCAGGACCTTCCTGCGGACACCGCGGCTGCGCGGCGTCATGGCGCTCAACCTGGTGGTCGCCGCGGCGGGGTCGATCGTCGTCGTCAGCACCGTCAACTACGTCCGGGACGAACTGGGCGGCGGGCAGTCGGACGTCGCCTGGATGCTCGCCGCCTCCGGCACCGGTACGCTCCTCGCCGCCCTCGTACTGCCCCCGGTGCTGGACCGGATCGCCGCCCGTACCGTCATGACGACCGGCGCCGGAGTCCTCGTCGGCGGCGCGGCGGGCGCGGTGGCGCTCGTCGCGGCCGGAGCGGCCACCCGGACCGGTACGGCGCTCGTGTGGGCCGTGATCGGTGTCGGCATGGCGCTGGTCATCACCCCGACCGGCAAGGTCCTGCGCGCCTCCGCCGGTCGGCACGCGATCCCCGAGGTGTTCGCGGCGCAGTTCTCCCTGTCGCACCTGGCCTGGCTGCTCACCTACCCGATCGCGGGGTGGCTCGGCACCAGCGGGGGCTTCACCCTCACCTGGTCCGTGCTCGCGGCCCTCGCCGGGGCGGGCACCGTCGGCGCCCTCGCGCTGTGGCCGCGCCACGAGGGGGCGGAAGCCGTGACTGTCCCGGCGACGCCCCTGCGGCAGGCGTCGCCCGCGGACCGGTCCACCCTGTCCCGGGCCGCGTGAGGCGCGGGGCCGCGTGCAGCACCGCGCCGACGTGGTCAGCGGCAGGTACCTGCCAGGGGCCTTCTTGACTTGAAGTTAAGTTGAGCTTCTAGTGTTTCCCCCAGTTGGCCACCTGACGACGGGAGAAGGCGCTCATGATTCTTGTGACGGGAGCCACCGGGAACATAGGAAGTGCCCTGCTGAAGGAACTGCACGCGTACGGTGCCGGTCCGCTGCGGGGTCTCACCCGTGACGCTGCACGGGCCTCCTTCCCCGAGGGGGTCGAGGCAAGCGAGGGCGACTTCGCTGAGACAGCCTCGCTGAAGCCCGCGCTGGACGGCGTGCGCTCGCTGTTCCTCGTGTCGGGCATGGGCTCGGATGCGGACATCCTCGACGCTGCCCGGCAGGCAGGTGTGGAGCATGTGGTGCTGGTGTCGTCCATCACTGTCCAGACCCATCCGCATCTCGGCCCTGCCGGCGAGAACCTGGCGGTCGAGCGGCTGCTCAAGGACAGCGGCATGGCCTGGACGATTCTGCGGCCGACGCAGTTCGCCTCGAACGCCCTGTGGTGGGCGGAGTCGATCCGTGAGCGTCAGGCGGTCCGCGTGCCCTATGCGGACACCGGGCTCCCCACGATCCATCCCGCGGACATCGCGTCGGTGGCGCGCACCGCGCTGACCGAGGCCGGTCATCGGGGGCGGACCTACGCCCTGACCGGTCCGGAACGGGTGACCGCCCGCCAGCAGGTCGAGGCCATCGCGGCAGCCGTGGGCCGGGACGTGCCGTTCGCCGAGATCAGCCGTGCCGAGGCCCACCGTGACATGGCCGCGTTCCTGGGAGAGGAGTCCGCCGATGCGGTGCTCGATGTGACGGGCGGGGACGTCAACGACGAACTGCTGGCGGTGCGTGACACGGTTTCACAGATCACTGGAACCCCGGCCAGGCCATTCAGCCAGTGGGTGTCGGCGAACGTGGCCGCCTTCCGTTGAGCCGCCCGCCGCCGGTGCGGTCAGGAAGCGGAGTCCGTCACCGTGCCGCTCGCGGCGGAGACGGCGTCCCGCATCCTGACCGCATGACAAGACCACTGGACCGCGCCCTTCGTGCTCTTGACCGGTTCAACGCCGCGCACCCGTGGGACCACAACGCCCACTACCACCCCTGGATGCTGCGGCAGCTCCCGCGACGCGTCGGCAGCGCCCTGGACGTCGGCTGCGGCAGCGGTGACCTGGCCAGGCTGCTGGGCGGGCGCGCGGAGAGGGTGTGCGCCCTCGACTCCGACCCGGAGATCATCGCCCGGGCACGGGAGGCGACTCCCCCGGCGGCTCCCGTCGTGTTCACCACCGCGGACGCGCTGACGGGGATTCCCGCGGGCTCGTACGACGTCATTACGTGCGCCGCCACGATCCACCACCTGCCGTTCACCGACGCCCTCACCGTCCTCCGCCGGCACCTGGCGCCCGGCGGGACGCTCGTGGTCCTCGGGCTGGCCCGCCCCGCGACCCTGGGCGACCACCTGCTGGCGGGCGCGGCCAGCCCGCTCAACGCCGCCACGGGCTGGCTCAGGAACCGGGGCCGCACCGCGCCCCGCCCGGTCGCGATGACGGCCAGGACCCGGCCGGCGGAGATGAGTTTCCCCGAGATCGTGCGCGAGGCCCGCGCCGTCCTGCCCGGTGTCCGGCTGCGACGCCGGCTGTTCTGGCGCTACACGCTCGTGTGGCAGCACCGTTGAGCGGCCTCTCCGTCGGGCTCCGCGGGCCGGGGTGCCAGGATCGGGGCATGTCTGGGCCGGTGGAGCTGTGGGGGAGAGAGTCGGAGACGGACGCGATCGCGGCCCTGCTGGCCGGGGCGCGTCGCGGCGAGAGCGCGCTGCTGGTGGTGCGCGGGGAGCCCGGTATCGGCAAGACGGCGCTCCTCGACCACGCGGCGGGCACGGCCGTCGGGCTGCGGCTGATCCGCGGTACGGGCGTCGAGTCCGAGGCGGAACTGCCGTTCTCCGGACTGGAGTCGCTGCTGCGCCCGGCGCTCGGCCGCCTCCCGGCGCTGCCCGCTGCGCAGCGCGCGGCGCTGGAGGCGGCGTGCGGACTCGGCGCGGGTGTCGGGGCGGACCCGATGCTGGTCGGGCTCGCCGTACTGTCCCTGCTCACGGAGTACGCGGACGAGGACGGGCTGCTGTGCCTGGTCGACGACGCGCAGTGGCTGGACCGCGCCTCGCGGGACGCGCTGCTCTTCGCCGCCCGGCGGCTGCGCGCCGAGGGCATCGCCATGCTCTTCGCCGCGCGGGACGGCGAGGGCTCCTTCCTCGCCCCCGGCCTGCCGGAGCTGCGCCTGGCCGGCCTCCTCCCGGCGGCTGCCGCGGCCCTGCTGGACCGGCACCCGCTGCCGCCCGCGCTGCGCCTGCGGCTGCTGGCCGAGGCGCAGGGCAACCCGCTGGCCCTGCTGGAGCTGCCCGTCGCGCTGGGCGCCGAACCGGCCGGGGCGTCCGCCCCCGGGGCGCTGCCCCTGACCGGGCGGCTGCGGCTGGCCTTCCACGGCCAGATCGGCCGGATGCCCGAGGCGTCGCAGACCCTGCTGCTGGTCGCCGCAGCCGACGAGGCCGGTGAGCTGGCCACGGTCCTGCGGGCCGCCGAGTCCCTGGGCGCGGGCGTCGCCGACCTGCTGCCCGCCGAGCGGGCGGGCCTCCTCGTCCGCACCGGCCCCGCGGACGACCTCCGCTTCCGGCACCCCCTGCTCCGCGCCGCCGTCTACCAGCGCGCGCCGGTCGGCCACCGGCTGGCCGTCCACCGGGCGCTCGCCGAGGTGCTCGACACCGCCGAGTACGCGGACCGCCGGGCCTGGCACCTCGCGGCGGCGGCCACCGGGCCGGACGAGGAGGCGGCGGACGCGCTGGAGCGTGCCGCGTCCCGGGCCCGGGAACGCAGCGGTCACGAGGTCGCGGCGGCGGCGTACGAACGTGCGGCCCGCCTGAGCGCCGGGCCCGGGGCGCGGGCGCGGCGGGAGGCCCTGGCCGCCGAGGCGGCCCTGGAGGCGGGCGACCTGGCGCGGGCCGGGGACCTGGGGCGCCGCGCGGCGGCCCGGACGGGCGGGGTGCCCGCAGGCGGAGTTCCGGCGGGCGGTTCTCCGTCGGCGGGCGCCCCGGCAGGCGCCCCCGGAAGCCCGGCCGTGCGCGCGCGGCTGGCCCAGGTCCAGGCGCTCGCGGACTTCTGGCAGGGCGCCTACCCGGCCGCACACCGGCGGCTGCTGGAGGGGGCCGCGCTCCTGGGGTCCGCACCGGACGGCGCACCGCAGCAGGCCGCCGAACTGCTGATCCAGGCCGTGCACACCTCGTGGTACCTGGGCGAGCAGCACCTCGCGGCGACCCTGGAGCGGCTCGCGGCGCTGCCGCTGCCGGACGCCGACCCGCTGGCGCCCGTCGCCCGCTTCCTCGTACGGCTGCTGAACGTCGGCGCCGCCGCGCCGCCGCCGCCGCTGGGCGAGACGCTGGAGGCGGTGCGCCGGCGCGGCGAGGCGCCGGACCAGGCGCTGCTGATCCTGTGCGGCGCGGCGCTGGCCCGGGGCCAGGACGCCGACGCCTACCAGCTGGCCCGCACCCTCGCGGCGGCCCACCGGGAGAGGGGCGGGGCCGGGCGGCTGCCCACGGTGCTGTTCTTCACGGCCGAGGGTGAGCTCTTCACCGGACGCCACCTCGACGCGCTCACCACGGCGACCGAGGCGCTCGGCCTCGCGCGGGACACCGGCCAGCGGCAGTGGGTCAGCCAGTTCCACAGCGTGCTGGCCTACCTCGAAGCCGCCAAGGGCGCGGAGGACGCCTGCGGGCGGCACGCGGAGGCCGGGCTGGCGGGAGCGGCGCCCGGGGTGATCTCCCCGGGCGCGCCCTGGGCGTACTGGTCGCTCGGCCTGCTGGACCTGGGCCTGGGGCGCGCCGAAGCCGCCCTCGCCCGGTTCGAACGCCTCACCCGGGAGCCGGTGCGCCACCACCTGTGCGCGCTGCGGTCCACCCCCGACCTGGTGGAGTCGGCGGTACGGGTCGGGGCGCCGGAGCGCGCCGCCGAGCCGCTGGCCCGCTTCGCGCGGTGGGCGGAGTCGGTCCGGCAGCCGTGGGCGGACGCGCTGGTGCTGCGCTGCCGGGGCCTGCTCGGCACCGACGACCGGGCCGAGGAGGCGTACGCGGCGGCGCTGCGGGCGCACGACCAGGACGGCCGCCCGCTGGAGTACGCCAGGACGGCGCTGCTCTACGGCGAGTGGCTGCGCAGGGCGCGCCGCAAGACGGAGGCGCGGGGCCTGCTCGGCGGCGCGCTGGAGGTCTTCGACCGGCTGGGCATGGCGCCTTGGGCAGACCGGGCCCGCGGCGAACTGACCGCGACCGGCGCCCCGGACCAAGGCGCGCGCGCCGGGGAGGGCGCGGCGGCGGCGCTCACCCCGCAGGAGTTGCAGATCGCCCGGCTCGCCGCGCAGGGCCTCTCCAACCGGGATATCGCCGCACAGCTCTTCCTCAGCCACCGCACGGTCGGCTACCACCTCTACAAGACCTATCCCAAGCTCGGCGTCACCTCCCGCGGCGAACTGCGGGACCTTGCCGCCGGTCTGGGGCTGTGAGTACGTTGGCCCGGTGAGCACACCGGCCCAGGTCCTGCCGGGACAAGTACTCCCGGTGGACGTCGACGCGGTCCCCGCCGTCGAGATCGGCCCCGGCATCCAGGTGCGGCTGAGTGGCCGGGGCCGGATGTCCACGAGACGTACGGCGAGGCGTACTTCGTGGTCCGGGGCGAGCTGATCGAGGGCGACCGCACGCACGGCCCGGGGACGTATGTCGCCTTCGGGCCGGGGACCAGGGGCTGTCCGGTGGGTCTTTGAGGAGCAGCCCGCGGCGTCCGGTGCCGTGCATTGCGAGGCGGAGGATCGCCCTCGTACTGGGCGTACTCGGGCGGCTCCGACAACGTGGCAAGGTGCGGTGCTGGGCGTCGCGGGCCCGAAAAGACCCACCGGACAGCCCCTGGCCACCGTCCGCGTACGGAGACCGGAGTGCGCGCCTTCGGCTTCAACTACGACGTGTGAGCGGCCGGGGCGAGCGCGGCGGCCGTCGCGGCGGCGTCGTAGCCGGGGGCGACGCCCTCGAAGATGATCAGTTCCCCCTCCAGGTGGTCCGTGCGCAGCGGCAGGATCTCCTGGTAGGCAGCTGACCGGTAGAAGCCGCGGGCGTGCTCCATGGAGGGGAACTCCACCAGCACGACATCGCCCGGCCAGTCTCCCTCGCGGACCTCGACCGTGCCGCCGTGGACGAGGAAACGGCCGGAGAAGGGGTCCAGTGCGGACTGGATCTTCGCCATGTACTCCAGTACCTCGGGGTGGAGCGCCTCGGGCTTGCGCAGGTGGGCGAGCATGTACGCGGTCATCGTCCCTCCACGGTGCTTCGGGTTTCGGGTTTCGGGCTGCGGGCTGCGGGTGGGGAGCGGGCGGGGGCGGACGTGTCCGGGCGTCCGCCCCCGCCGGTGGGGGTCAGGCGCCGGCCGGCACCTTGTCGAGAAAGCCGAGCACCTGCGTGATCCGGCCGTCCTCCCCGACGACGGCGACGTCGAACCCGACGGCGACCGGCTCGGCCCCCTCCGGGCCCAGGTGCCAGGTGAACCGGGCGATGTCGTGGTGCGCGTCGACGGCACCGGCGAGGCTGAAGACCAGCCCGCCGAACTGCCCCTGGACGGCGGCGATCGTCGCGCCGAGCCCGTCCCGCCCCTGCACCGCCACCAGCGGATCGGTGTACGTGCCGTCCTCGGCGAAGACCTCAGCGAGGGTCGCGTTCCGGGCCTGTGCGTCGGTCTCGTTCCAGGCGGCCAGGTAGTTCCGGACCAGTTCGTCGATGTCGCTCATGTGCGTGCTCCTTCGCGGTCGTTCCCGGTCGTTCCCGGTCGTTCGTCCTGACCACAAAGCTAGGGAGCCGTCGGCGACGGGGAATCTGTCGTGCTTAGGTACTTCGCCCGCACGCGCGCCGCGCCATTGTGTCAGCGCTGTTATATTCGCGCTGTTACATTAGCGCTGTGACATCTCCCGACCCCACCACCGACCCCACCACCGTGCCCGACCCGTGGCAGGCGCTGTACGAGCTGCTGGCCGCCCTGGACGCCGAGATCGAGGAGGTGTACGCCTCGCGCGGCATCAAGGGCGTACGCCCCCGGTTCGCGTATCCGCTCATCCGCCTCGCCCACACCGGTCCGCTGACCATCCGCGCGCTCGCGGAGTCGCTCGGCCGCTCGCACTCCGCCGTCAGCCAGACCGTCGCCGCCCTGCGCCGCGAGGGCCTGGTCAGCTCCGTCCCGGGGCCCGACGCCCGTACCCGGCGGATCGAACTCACCGAGCGCGGCCGGTCGCTGGTGCCGTTCCTGGAAGCCGAGTGGCGCGCCACCCACGCGTCGATCGCCGAACTGGACGCCGAGACCCCGCACCCGCTGGCCGCCGTCGTCGAGGAGCTGCGGGGTGCGCTGGAGCGGCGCCCGATGCGGCAGCGGATACTCGACCACCTCGTCGAGCCACCTCGGTGAGGGCGCGCGTCCACTTCCTCGACACCCGTCCGCTGCGCGGCAGCCGCGCCTTCCGCGACCTGTGGATCGGCAACTCGTTCGCCGCGCTCGGCGGGCAGATGACCACCGTGGCGGTGCTGGCCCAGGTCTGGGAGCTGACCGGCAGCCCCGTGGGCACCGGCGCCATCGGGCTCGCCACCGGCCTGCCGATGCTGCTCTTCGGCCTCATCGGCGGCACCCTGGCCGACACCTTCGACCGCCGCGCGCTGGTACGGGCCACCACCGCGGGCCAACTGCTCGCTGCCGCCGGGCTGAGCGCCCAGGCCCTGGCGGGTAACCGGAACGTACTGCTCCTGTTCGCCCTGGTCGCCACCGGCAGCGCCTGCCTCGCCCTGGGCGCGCCCGCCCGGCGCACCTTCCCGGTCCGGCTGCTGCCGCCCGACCAGGTGGCCGCCGGGCTCGCGCTGACCAACATCTCCTTCCAGGCCGCGATGCTGGCCGGGCCCGCGCTGGCCGGGCTGGTCATCGCCCAGTACGGCCTCCCCGTCGCGTACGGGGCCCAGGCCGTGGCCGCCGCGGTCTCACTGCTCGCGGTGCTCCGCCTCCCGGCCATGCGGCCCGAGGGCTCCGGCACGGGGCGCGGGGCGCGGCGCCGGCCCGAGCGGGGCGGCTGGCGGATCGTCCTACGCCGGCCCACGCTGTGGGGCTCGATGGCCACCGACCTGGCCGCGACGCTGCTGGCCATGCCGATCGCGCTCTTCCCGCTGGTCAACGAGGTCCGCTTCGACGGCAATCCGCGCACCCTCGGACTCTTCCTCTCCGCCGTCGCGGTCGGCGGGATCACGGCCGGGCTGCTGTCGGGCACCGTGACGCGCTGGCGCCGCGGCGGCCTGGTCCAGCTGACCGCGGCGGGCGTCTGGGGCCTGGCGCTCGCGGGTTTCGGGCTGGCCGGGCCGCTGTGGCTGGCGCTCACCTGCCTGGCGGTGGCCGGAGCGGCCGACACGGTGTCGGTGGTCACCCGCAGCGCACTCGTGCAGCTGGAGACCCCGGACGCGTACCGGGGGCGGGTCTCGTCCGTGGAGCACGTGATCGGCGGGGCGGGGCCCGAACTCGGCAACTTCCGCGGGGGGTTGGTGGCATCGGCCACCTCCGCGCCCTTCTCCCTGGTGACCGGCGGCCTGACCGCCGCCCTGGCGGTCGCCGCCGTGGCCGCGTCCAACGGCCCGCTGCGCGCCTACCGCACACCGGCCCCGGCCCCCGCACCGCCACCGCCCGGCCCGCCCGTGCCCGGCCCGCCTGCGCCCGGGGCAGTCGGCATGGCGAAGAGCGCCGACCAGGTGTATTGATCACGATCGGAGCGCCGGCAAAGACTGACCCTCGCCCTTTCGCCCGAAAGACAGCATGACAGCGGGGCTGGCTACTCTTCGAACATGACTGACGGTTCTGGACAACTGTCCTTCGACGCAGGTGACGAGGCGCATACCGTCCTGGTGCCGGGACTGCGCTACATCGCCAACTGGCTCGACTCCGACGCGTGCCAGGAGACGCTTTCGCAGATCGAGGATGCGGAATGGTCAGCGGAGCTCAGACGGCGGGTCCAGCACTACGGCCACCGATACGACTACGGCCGGCGCAGCGTGACAGCTGGTCCTCAGACGACAGCCGGTGCCCCGCCACTGCCGCCGTGGGCACTCCAGCAGGCCGCACGTCTGGCCCGGGAAGGATTCATGGACCAGGAAGCGGACCAGGTCATCATCAACGAATACCAACCAGGCCAAGGCATCAGCCCCCACGTCGACTGTGTGCCCTGCTTCGGTCCGGTCGTCGCCGCGATCTCCCTGGGCTCCGGCTGTGTCATGGACTTCACCCACCCCAACAACGGCACGAAAGTCGAGGTCTATCTCGCTCCCGGCAGCCTGTGCGTGATGACCGGCCCAGCCCGGTACGACTGGCGGCACAGCATCGCCGCTCGCAAAAGTGACCCAGGACCTGGGGCCAGAATCCCCCGCAGCCGACGCGTATCACTGACGTTCCGCACCGTCCTCAGCCCTGCCTGACAACGAACCTCAACACACCGCCTCCACCACCCAGCCCCACAAGCCGTCGCTCAGGAGCGATGCGGGCATCCGCGGTGGTGTCAGTTCGCAGCGGCATTTTCCAGCCCTGCGATCGCCAAGCGCTGCCCGCTGCGCTCTCCTCAAGGGCTGCATACGTTCCCACTCGGCATCGGACAGCTCATGGCGACGTATCACGGCACCATGGTCCACGATCACGCTGGGCTTCCGGCCAACGCGGCGAAGCGGGGACTCCCCAGGCCCGCCAGGGCGGCTCGCGCGGTGAACCTTGCACCCGACGCGCCTCCGCCCGCCTCCGGCACCTCCGGAGGCGGGCGGGTGCGCGTGAGGCTCAGTAGCTCGGTTCGAGGTCCGGCAGGTCCGGCAGGTCCGGCAGCTCCGGCTCGGGAAGGTCGAGGTCGTAGTCCCCGAGGCCCTTCTCGATGACGAATCCGCACAGGGTGTAGGTGTAGTTGGGGTCGATGCGGGTCGAGTCGGTGCCCGGGCTGGTCGCGCCGGAGCCCTTCGAGCGCTGGAGGAAGTAGCTGGTGCCCGCAGGCAGGTTGAGCGTCTTGCGGGCGTAGCTCTTGCTGCTGTCCTTACACGCGCTGTCCTCCGCGTCGGCCCGGCTGGAGTAGGCCGTGCAGCCGTCGCACGCGGCGAGGGTGAAACGGCCGGTGACGGGGCCCGTGTAGAGGATCTCCATCTCGTACGGGCTGTCGTTGCTGACCGTCATCGGGATGCTGCCGCCGGAGGCCGTCGTCGGCACGCGCTTGCCCGCGGCCGGTTCCTCCTGGGCGATCTCCGCGGCTATGGCGATCTTCTTGGCGCGCGGGATCTTCTTGTCGCCCTCGTAGTCGCCGACGAAGTCGTCCATCGTCGACTTGGCGCTCTTGAAGTCGCCGTCCTTGTACTGGTCGAGGCCGCAGGCGTAGGTGCCGGAGCGCACCTTCCCCTTCGCCCGCCCGGCGGCGTCCTCCAGCGGATCGGCCACCTTCGGCTCGTCCTTGGGCAGGGTGCTCGCCTGGGTCTCCAGGAGGCGCAGGTCGTCGACGGCCGGGCAGGGGTCGCCGCCCCCCAGCTTCTCGCCCGCCTTGTCGATCGCGCTGCTGAAGGCCGGTGGGACCTTCGCCGCCTGCGCGGACTCGGGGAAGAGGGCCAGCAGTTCGTTGAGGTCCCCGCCGTCGGCGGTGACCTCCGCGTCCTCGCCGATCCGGGGGACGCCGCACTCGTAGAGCGAGGTGGCCAGCCGGTCGTCCGGCCAGGCCGCGAGCTTGCCGAGGTCCTTCCTGCCGAACGTGTCGGGCACCTCGCGCAGGAACTTCAGCGGCTCGATCGCCCCGCAGTAGTCCTCATCCGCGTAGGGCGCGCCGACCGCCTCGTAGTACGCGTCCAGCCGGCCGGGTACGCGTTTCGCGGCGCGCGAGCCCGGGTGGTCCTCATGGAGCGCGTGGTAGGCGGCCAGCGCGGTGCCGTAGTCCTTCTCGCCGGACTGGAACGAGGCCTTCCCGGCGCTCCGCACCAGGCTGTCGGCCTCCTCCAGGCGGTCGAGGAGCATCTGCTCGGTCGCCTCGTCCCGCGCTCCGTCGTACAGGACGGCGCTCCCGGCGGGCGCGGCGAGCAGCACCAGGCCCAGCAGCACGGCGACGGGCGCCCGCGGCGGCCAGGACAGGCGCGTGCGCAGCCCGCGCCAGGCGCCGTGCACCGCCGCGAGCCCCAGCACGGCCAGGTAGGCGACGAGCAGGCCGCCCGGTACGCCGTCGGGGTCGGCGGGCAGCGAGACCAGCAGCAGCACGGCGGTGGCCGTCAGGGCGGCGGCGAAGGCGAGCCAGCGGCGGATGAGGGCGTAACCGAGGCCGAGGCCGCTGAGGTTGAGCAGGGCGACGGCGGCGGCGCGCAGCGGGTCCGCGGGCGCTGGGGGCGCGGGAGGTGCGGCGGGCGGCGGAGGCGGCGGCCCGGCGGGGGCGCCGAAGGAGCCCAGGGCGTATGAGCTGGGCGGGAAGGCGCTGGGCGGTATGGGCCCGGTGACGGGTGGCGGCGTCGTCGGCAGCGGCGTTGTCGGCAGCGGTGTCGTCGGCCGGTCCGGCGGCACGGGCGGTGCGGGCGGCGCCGCTGGCACGGACGGTGACGGTGTTGTCGGCGGAGCGGGTGGCGCGGGCGGAGCGGCAGACGCCGCCGCGTCGATCTCCGCCTGGTCCCGTATCGGAGGCCGATCCTCCGGATCGTGCCCGTTCTGCTGGTCTTCGGTCATCGCGGTTCCCCCCAGAACACGGTAACGAATGTCTCACCCTATGTTACCGGCGGGCCGCGAACCAGCCTCGAACTCCCGCGAATCGGCCCCACGGCCCGCCGCTCGCGCGGCCCCACGGCATCGCCGCTCAAGCGTTTCGCGACGAACCGCCGCTCACACGGACAGACCGGCACGTTTCACAAGGCTGTTGAGCGTGGGATTGCTCCTCCGGTGGAGAGAAGTCAGAACGCGCAGGACTTCTTGGCTGTGAGGATGAACCCGTGCCATTTGCGGCGCTGCACCCCAAGCTTCCTGGAGTGAATCAAGTGCACCATCGCGGTCACCGAGAGCGAGCTTCGCCCTCGACGCATTCATGTGAAGTGGGCCGATCCGTGTGGCGGGAAGGTTCAGCGGAGTACGTTCTACGGCTTCCATGGTATCGAGCGCGCTCCTGTAGTCCTCCATATCCACCGCTGTTGCGATGACATGCGTGAGCGTGTTCTCTGGGCCGAAGTGAATTCCGTGACCGTTTACATCATGCGAAAAAGCTCCGGCAGCACGCCAAGCTGATTCCCTGTGTCGAGCTGCTTCGTTGCCTTCCTTCGCCCGTCCGGCCAGGGTCATGCCTCGCAAGTGCAGGAGACCCAGGCCAAACGCCCTGTCATGGCCTTCCAGGAGGCGCTCGGCGATAACGACGGCTCGATCGACGACAGCCAATCCGCCGGAGAAGTCTCCGGAGTTGAGAAAAGTACCGGCTTCGTCGCGGGCAGCAATCGTCGCGGCCAGCGGACCGGCACGCTCCCCTGCCATTCCCTGCTTCGTCACGGCAAGGTCGGCCAGGTCCATCCACCGGTGGCGGGCGGCGAGCCAGTAAACGGCACTGTACGCGTCCGCCACCATGGACCACTCTTGGGCTCCGCCTACGGCGTGTGCGTGATTCGTTGCATCGGAGAGGAGACTCGGTAGCTTTTCCAGCACGCCGGAAAGGTCGGCGTCTCCGCGCATGCGGATGACATCTTTGAGCGTGTCGGAAATCTCGTCCGGTTGCCGGAGAGGTTCACCCGGAAGCTCGAAGTGGCGGATCACGCCCCGCAGCTCCCTGGCCCTTGCCTCATCGGCGGGTTGTGATGATGCTTTGCCCAGAACTTCATCGAGCGTGTACCCGAGAGCGTCCGCGATGCAGGCGGCAACTCCTTGGCTGAGTGCCCGGTCACCAACTTCGATCTTGCTCAGCAGAGACACCGAAATGCCCGCCCTGCGGGCTAGCTTCACCTGTCCCATGCCGCGTGCCTTGCGGAGGCTGGCGACGTTCCGGCCTGGCCCTTGGACTCCTGTCGTTCCGGTCATGACTCTCAGTCTCTCGTCATCGACTGCCGTAATTCGATCCTGACACCAATGCCTGCCTGACGCACGCCGAAGTGTGCAAGAGCTGTGCAAGTGATGCCTTCCGCACCGTCGTTGGATGAATACAGGGGCGCGGCAACCATGCCAAACGGCCCCAGCGCGTGGCCGATCGCTTGAAGGGGTGGACCGACATGAAGCACCGCACGCGTCTCACTGTGATCCGAGTGAGGCAGATGTTCGCCTTATCTGCCGCCTGTCATCGAACTGACGCAGGTGAGGCACGGCCAGTGCTCATCGTCCTGAGCACGGAGGAGCGGGTCTGATGATGGTGCGTCGTCCTGTGGGTTGGCGTATTGACCGGATTCCGGGCAGGCCGGTGTTGCGGCAGGTGGAGTTCGGGAGGTGTCTGCTGCCGTTGTGGCTGGTGCACAACGGGCGGCCCGAGGCGGACGTCAACCTCCACCTCTCCTCCGCTGAGGCGGAGTTGGTGCATGCGCAGTTGTGCCGGGCGCTGCGGGATGCGCCGCTGCCGCCGCAGGCGCCGGATTGCCGACAGCCTGTTCAGGTCGCCCGCCCAGCCCTGCACAAGGAGGGCTGTTGATGCCTGTGGAGAGTTTCCAGGGCGGTCCTCATGTGACCGTGTGGTCGGTGCGGGTCGGCGATGTGGTGCATGTGCGGGGTGGCTGGCGCACGGTGCGGGAGATGCGTGCCTGCTCGGGCGGGGACCGCCTTTTGATGTTCGAGGGCGGCATCACCTACCGGCTGCTGAAAGACGCCTCGCTGCGGGTGCGCGCCCACACCAGCCCGGCGCCGTCGCCGGTGATGTGGCGTGCGGCTCCCGACCCGCGCCGGGACGCGGTGGCCCGGCAGGTGATGCAGTGCCTGGCCTGCAACCAGCAGTCCCACCCGGCCAACTGTCTGGACACGTTGCGGGAGTGGGTGACCTCCCATGCCCAGGCACACCCATCGCACCGCAGCTACCGCCACCTGACCGTCCAACCCTGGCACGCCACCCCCACCACGTCCGCCGGGGAGGCCGAGTGAGCGGCGGCAGTGGTCCGCGTGACAGCCGTCTGCGCAGCCTGCACTGCCCGCGCTGCAAACGCCACATCAAGATCAACGTCCCCGAGGCCCGCCTCGAAGCACACAACCGCCACGGCGACGTTCCGTGCACGCTCTCGGGTGCGCTGGTCGAGGACCGCACCGGCACACCGATATGGGCCTTCCCGCCCACCGACGACTGGACCCCCTGACACTGACACCGGCCTTTTGGAGAACCGCTGATGCTCCAGTGCACCGCCACCCACCACCACCCCGACACCACCCCACACCCCTGAACCACACCACCCCAGAATTTGCTGGCGCGTACGGAGTAACGGGGAGCTGGGCACGGCCCTTCAGGAGTATCATCCTCCTCCCGGAACCGCCCTGGTGCGACGCGAAGTTGGGTTCGTCGCGGTGCGCGTTCGCGGTGCTCCGGGCCGAGCATGTCGAAGGGGAGTTACTTGCGAATCAAAAGAGTTGTTCGCGCAGCTGCGGCCGTGGGGATACTGGCCGGACTCACCGCTGTCGCGGCGCCCGCCATCGCCGGGGAGGACACTCCGGCTCCGAAGGCACAGAAGGCCCAAAAGGCCGGTACGAACTCGACGAAGGCCGCAGCGGTCCCCGGCGCCTGGAAGCTGGAAGCCCTCGAGCCCACCACGGCGCGCAGCTACAAGCAGATCGAGACGACCAGCTCCGGCGACGTCGTGGCCCTCTACGAGGGCGAGGTGATCCGCTGCTGGAACGGCACCGCGTGGAAGAACCTGCCGGTCCCGAACGTCCCTGACGACGGGGGGAGGCTCTACGGCGCGGTCGGCGGCGTCTCGTGCACCAACCTCTACCTCTTCGACCGCCAGGACACCCCGCAGCGCTGGCACTGGAACGGCAAGACCTGGTCGAGCACCGCCACCGGTACCAAGTACGCGGTGGACACCTTCCGCGCCTTCGCCTCGAACGACATGTGGGCCTTCGACTCCATCACGAAGGGGGCCGTGCGCTACGACGGCACCAGCTGGAAGAAGGTGACCATGCCCGACGTCGTGCCCGACACCGTCGTGGGCACCTCCGGCAAGAACTTCTGGGTGCTGGGCAACGCCGCGAGCAGCTACGGCACCCAGGTCGCGTACCGCTGGAACGGCACCTCCTTCTCCAAGGGCACCCTCCCCGCCACGTACAAGGGCTACGTCAACGAGGGCGTGACGGTCTCCGCGAACCAGCTGTACGTCTTCGGCTCCAAGACCAAGGACGGCTACCTGTACTGGAACGGCACCTCCTGGCAGCACAAGAGCCTGCCCGCGTTCCCGAAGACGGAGTACGTGCACGGCGCGGCGTACGCGGCGGGCACCCTCTGGGTCGGCCTGTACGACGAGTTCCTCCGCCTGGACGCCGGCAAGTGGACGGTCGAGCAGTTCCCCGCGATCGACAACCCCGACGGTCAGAGCATCACCGACCTGACCACCGACACCCGCACGGACACCGTGCTGGCGAGCGGTTTCCAGGGGCACCCCGAGATGAACCGCAACCGCGCGGCGCTTATCTACCGCAACCACACGGCGGGCTGACCGCCCGTACGGTGGCTGCGCCCCCGACCGCATGACCGCGTGGCTGAAATGACCGCGTGACCGAATGACCGCCCGGCCGACCCCCCCCGTCGGCCGGGCACTCGGCTTTCCGGGGGCGGGGCGCGGTCAGGCGTGCGCGCCCACCGTGACGGGGCCGACCGTGACCTGGACGGTCCCCTCCATGATCTCGCCGAGCCGCGCGGCCTGTACGTCGAGCGCTTCGCGCCGGGCGCCGTCCAGCTCCGTCAGCGGCTCCACGGTCAGCCGGATCGTGCGTCCCGAGCGGCGCTGGTGCCAGACACCGGCGACCGTGCCGTCGATCAGGAGCACGGGGAAGTTGCCCGCCTGGCCCCGGGACAGGGCGCGTTCGGCGGCGCGGCCGGGGAAGACGCGCTCGCGCGGGTGGCTGCCGACCGCGTAGGCGTCGAAGTAGGGCAGCAGCCGCAGTCCGCCCGCGCCCTCGCCTGGTCCGCCCGGTCCGGGCTCCGGCGCGTTCCCGAACTCCGGCTCCGAGGCCAGCGCCCAGGCCGCCGTCCCCGCCAGGTCCACCGGCCGGATCTCGCCCCGCCGGGCGAGCGCGTCGAACACCCGCGCCGCCCAGTTGCGCGGCGCGGCCATCCACCGGGCGAAGTGCTGCGGCGCGGCCGGACCGTAGGCGTACAGGTAGCGCCGTACGACCTCGTCCGTCGCGGCGGGCCCGTCCTGAGGGGTGAAGCCGGGCAGCCAGCGGTGCGGGTTGGTGTAGGTGACGCGGCGGCCCCGGTCGGGGCCGAAGCACAGAGCGCCGCGGTGCGCGGCCACGGCGGTGGCGCCGCGCCAGCGCGGCCACTTGCCCTGGAAGGCCTCCACCACCGGGTCACCGGCCCAGGCGCCGATGCGCGCGACGACCGCCTCGGTCAGCTCGTCGGCGGTCAGTTCGGCGTCGGCCAGCGCGTCGGCCACGGCGTCGACGACCGCGTCCGTCTGCGCGTACGTCAGCACTCCGCCGGTCTGCGGGTGCGGTGCCCCGCCGTCCGCGGGGGCGGCGGTAGCGCCGGCGGGCGCCTGCAAGGCGCCGAGGGCCCCGGTCCACAGCGGCAGGTCGCGGCTGGGCAGCAGATGGACGGTGCCGCGCGGGCCGTATGTCTTGACCAGCGTCCGATCCGTCCACAGCGCGCGCCGGACGTCCGTACGGGTGGCGCCCGTCAGCCGTACGCACAGGGAGATCTCGGCCGCCGACAGGACCTGCGCGTGCGCCCCGCACAGCGCGCCCGCGACCGCGGCCGGGTCGCTGTCGCGAGCGGGGGCGTCCAGCGAGTGCCGGGCGAGCCGCCGGGCGCGGGCGGCGGGCCAGGAGACGCGCTCGGCGGGGGTGTGCGGCAGCTCGCTCATCGCGGGCGGGGCTCCTTCGGGGCGGGGGCAGGAGGCCGGGGGCGCCCGGCACTCGGAAGGAGCGTAGAAGGGGTTGAGGTCCGTCCCGGTCCTCAAGCGGCGGAGCCCTGCCTCCCGCTGTGCCTCCCGCCGTGCCGGGCGGTCGTCGGTGCGGGCGGGGTCTCACCCCTCCTGCAGGCGAACCCCGGCGTCGGCGGGGCGGAACGTGCGGTGCCGGTGCGGGTCGAAGCCGTCCTTGCCGCCGCGGAGTTCGATGAACAGGCCGCGGCGCTCGTCCATCAGGGGATCGAGGATGATCGCGTCCTCGTAGCCGTCGTTGTCGGTGTCGAGGAGGGCGAGGTGGTTGAAGGCGTTCCAGCCGTCGCGGTTGGGGGTGGGCGGAAGGCCGTCGGCGAGCGCGTCCATCTCCTGGAAGCGGGTCCAGTCGGGGCGGGAGCCGGGACCGCCGGGGACGAAGACGATCTTGCCGTTGCGGTGCTGGTAGCCGGGTGTGTCGAGGAGGAGGTCGGGACGGCCGTCGCCGTTGATCTCGCCGACGGTGGTGGGCTGGCCGAAGGTGAGGTGCCGGGTGCCGCCGATCAACTCGTCGGGGCGCCCCTTGCCGAGGCCCTCGCGGGAGCCGTGCCGGACGCGTACGCCGCCGGTGTTGGAGCGGCCGTGGTCGGCGACGGAGGTGATGAGGTCGTCGATGCCGTCCCCGTCGACGTCGCCGCTGTACGCGCTGCCGAGACCGTCGTGCGAGATCGAGTGCAGGTCGGCGGCGACCTTAGCGGCCGGGGCGGCCGGGTCGACGGCCATGCCCTGCGGGGAGCCCCGGTGGAAGCGGACGCTGGGCGGGCGCACGGGGGCGTCGTCGTCCTGCTCGTCCTCGGGGTGCAGGTCGTAGGTGAGGAGGGCGTCGTCGTGTCCGTCGCCGTCGAAGTCGCCGACGACGGAGCCGTCGGCGGGCGCGCTGCCGGAGGCGCCGGTGACGCGGGCCGGCTTCCCGCTCCGGCGGTCGAACGGGCCGTGCGCGACGGGGCCTGCCGGTGCCCGCGGGCCGGGCGTCCCGGTGGCGGCCGGGAGCGGTTCGCCCTCGCCCTCCTCCCGGGCAGCGGGGGTGAAGCGGAAGGACGGCGCGTACAGGTCGGCGTGCCCGTCGCCGTCGAAGTCCCCGAGGGAGAGAGCGGACGCGGTGAAGTCGGCCGGGAGGGAGGTGCGTCGGGGTGCGGAGACGCCGTCGGGGCCTCCGTACAGGACGACGGGCGCGGAGTCCCCGCCTTCGGTGCGGCGCGCGAGGAGGTCGGTGTAGCCGTCGCCGTCCAGGTCGGCGCGGTGGGCGGCGCCGTACTGCTCGACGTCCTTGAACCGCCGGGTGTGGCGCGGGTCCAGGCCGTCGGGGGAGCCGGGGACGACGATCAGGGTGCTCCGGCGGATCTGGGTGCCGGCCGTGCCGGGCTGGACGGTGAACGCGAAGTCGCCGTAGCCGTCGCCGTTGAAGTCGTCGGGGGAAGGGTGCTCGGAGGGCCTGCCCTCGGCGGGCGGGCGGCCGTCTCCGCCGCCATCCGTGGTGCAGCCGGTGAGCGGCACGGCCAGCGCGAGGACGGCAGCAGCGAGCGTACGGCCCCGCCGCCCGGCCCCCGCCCGCTCCGTCAGGCGCACGAATGCCACCGTGTCCTGCCGGTACGCGTCCGGGTACCGCTTCGTGTCCGTGACTGCCACCTGGTCGCCTCCTCTGAACGTCTCGGAGCACAGTCTCCAGCCGTGCACCACCGAGGGGAAGCGTCGCCGGGCGGGACTGGCGCAACCCGCCCGAGCCCGCGGGGTTCAGGGGACCGGACGCAGTGCAGGGGCAGGGCCCTCAGAGCGACATCTTGAACCCCAGGTGCGAGGCCTCGAAGCCGAGCCGCTCGTAGAAGCGGTGGGCGTCGATGCGGGTGGCGTCGGAGGTGAGCTGGACCAGGGCGCAGCCCTGGCGGCGGGCCTCGGCGACGGCCCACTCGATGAGCAGCGTGCCCAGGCCGCTGCCGCGCTCGTCGCCGTGCACGCGGACGGCCTCGATCAGGGCGCGGGTGGCGCCCCGCCGGGACAGTCCGGGGATGACCGTCAGGTGGAGGGTGCCGACGGTCCGCGCGGGATCTCCCCGCTCGGCGACCATGAGGTGCTGATGGGGATCGCCGCTGATCCGCTCGAACGCCCGCTCGTAGGGGGCGAGGTCGCCGGGGGTCTCGCGCTGCGCGCCCAGCGCGTCGTCGGCGAGCAGCGCGACGAGTGCGGGCAGGTCGGCCGCCTTCGCGTGCCGCATGACGAGTTCCGTGGCCGTGGCTTCGGGGGAGGGCCCCGGTGTTGACGCGATGTCCATGTCCCGCAGGCTACGCCCGGCTCCGTCGGCCGCCGCGGGCGCCCGGCCCCGCCCGGGGCGCGGCGGTGGGGCCGGGCCGTGCCGGTCACTCCGCCCAGGGCAGCGGGCGCGGCTCCTCGCCGGGCACGCTCACCCGCGCGTCGGCGAGCATCGTGACCAGCGCCTCGAAGCCCTGGTCACCGGCGTGGACGCGGCGTTCGACCCCGGCGGGCACGATCAGCGTGGAGCCCGCCGCGACGGTCTCCGTGCGGTCCCCGGCGGAGAGGGTGAACGAGCCCTCGGTGACCACGTGGACCTGCTCGCGGTCCATGGTGTGCGCCGGGCCGGAGCTGCCGGGCTCCATCCGCACCCGCCAGGTGCTCAGCCCCGCGCTGCCCAGTTGCGGGGTGGCCAGGCTGGTCAGCACGGCGTTGGGGGTGGCGGTCGTACGGGCCAGGTCGGGGGTGATGACGCGCATGGGGTCCTCCGTTGGGTCAAGGAGCTTTACCAAGGAGTGAGTAAAGCACGTTGACTCGCCTGTGTCACCATGGCTCCGTGGAACACGACGACCCCCTGCACCGCACCGAGCTGACCGTCCTGCTCGGCCTGGCCTTCCAGCTCCTGCTGGCCGAGTTCAACGGCCGGGTCGCCGAGGCCGGGTACGCGGACCTGCGGCCCGTACACGGCCTCGCCTTCCAGGCGCTCGGCTCGGCGGGCGCCACCGGCAGCGAACTCGCGGTGCGGCTGGGGGTGACCAAGCAGGCGGCGGGCCAGCTCGTCGACGACCTGGAGCGGCGCGGCTACGTACGGCGCGAACCGCACCCGGCGGGCGGACGGCGGAAGCTGGTGGTGCTCACGGACACCGCGCGCGCCCATCTGGACGTCGCGGGGCGGCTGCTGCGGGGGCTGGAGGCCGAACTCGCCGACCGGCTCGGCGGCGACGCGGCGGGCGGTGACGCGGCGGACGGCGATGCGGGCGGGAGCGCGGGCGGGAGCGCGGAACTCGGCCCCCTGCGCGCGGACCTCGTCCGCGTCATCCGGGCCCTCGCCGGTACGGAGGTGCCGCCGCTGCGCCCGGTGTGGTGACGGCGGAACGGCGGCGCCGGGCAGCGGCGGTGCCGCCCCCGCTCAGCCCAGCGCCGCCGCGTACGGGGCGAAGCGGCGGCTCAGGTCGCCGGGCACGTCCGGCAGGGCGTACGTCATCAGGCTGTGGACGTCCGCCGGAGCCAGGCCGTTGCCCCGCAGCCAGCGCTCCAGCGCGGCGTGCCGGGAGTCGACGTCGTAGCGCACGGGGCCGGTCGTGCCGGTGGCGAGGTCGGTGATCAGCGCCTGCGCGGTGTGGGGGTCCTCGGCGACGACGGGACCCAGCACGGTGGCCGAGGGGGAGGGCCAGCAGGCGGCGAAGCCGGTGAGCGTACCGGCGGAGGCGCCGTCGGCAGGCTCCGCGACCACGAGGCGGTCGGCGAACGCGGGGAGCCGGGCGAGCAGTCCGGTGCGGTCCGCGCCGAACGCCCCGGCGTCCAGGGCGATGACGGCCCGCAGGTCGGCCACCGTGGCGGTGCGTACCCGCGCGTCCGCGGGCCCCGGGGGCAGTGCGCCGGTGAAGGTGCCGCGCAGCACGGTGGTGCGGGCGACGGAGGTGAAGCCGAGCTGCTCGTAGAGCGGCTGCCCGGCCTGCGTCGCGGCGAGGAGGAGTCCGGAGCCGCCGGCCTCGGCGAGGGCGTGCCGCACCAGGCGGCGGCCGAGCCCCCGCCGCGCGCAGCGGCGGGCCACCAGCACCATGCTCAGCCAGCCGAACGCGCCGCCACCGGGCGGGCGTTCGCCCGCCGCGGGGTCCTCCGCCGCGCCCCCGCCCGCGTACGAGGTGAGGACGTACGCGCCGAGCAGCTCGCCCGGCCGGTCCGGGGCGTCCACGCCCCACCCCCGCCCCGCCGTCAGCAGCAGCCGCCACTTGCGGTCCTCGTGCTCCCAGCCGCGGTCCACCGCGAGCCGGAGGCAGGCGGCCAGGTCGCCGGGCCTGAGCGGGCGTACCGGCAGGTCCACCAGGGAGGCGGCGGGGCCGGGGGACGGGGGCGGAGCGGGTGTGGGTGACGGCACAACTGGTCAGGCTGCCGGATCACCGGTGAGCGAGGCCACCCGATTTCCGGCCGTAGGCGTGCCGCGTTCCTCCGCCAGCTTCCTGCGTCCGCGCTTCGTGCGGCCCCACGGTTTGAGCAGCGAGATCGTGATGATCAGCGCGAAGGAGGCGACGGAGACGATCGGCCCGTACAGCATCTGTTCGGCGGGCACCGGCTTTCCGGCGGCCACCAGGTCCGCCGAGTGCTCCAGGTCGACCCGGAAGGCGAAGAGGGAGAGGGTGGCGAGGGTCACGGTCATCCAGAACTTGACGTAGACCCAGCGGTGCCGGGCCAGCCGCCAGTGGGTGCCCAGGGCGAGGAGGAGCCCGGTGGCCGGGGCGAGCAGGGCGACGGGTACGAGCAGCCAGTTGCCGAGGGTCTTCATCGCCCGGTAGGCGACCTCGTCGGTGGCGGGCACGTCGCTGGTCGCGCCCATCAGGGAGAGCGTGAGCATGCACAGCGAGAGCCCGAACCAGCTGACGGAGACCACCACATGGACCACCAGGCAGAGCCGCCGGACCGACCGCGGGAGGACCGGGCCGGGGCGCCGCGGTTGTTCTGCCGTTGAGTTCGTCATGGGCACTACATTCGCTTGCCCGCGCTCACGGGTCGTCCCGTCCGGGGAGTATCCGGCCGTACTCGGCGTCGAGTACGGCCGGCGGCGGAGGCCGCGGCGGGTACGGCACCGCCCGGCGCCGCGCCCGCTTCGCAGCCGGGCGGGGTTCTGTCATCCCCTGCGAAGGTGAAGATCCGGTGTGAGACGTGTGCCTGGTTCGCGCTGATCGTGACCGCCCCATGGCGGAGCGTCATAGGACGACACGTCCGCCCTCCCCGCTTCGCCGCACGCCCCTGCCGGGCCGGGTACGCCGATGACCTTCTGCGGGATCTGCGCCCCGCCGGGCCGGGGGAAGGTGATTTGCGCCCGCTGGCCGTGGTTGCGCGGTTCAGGCTTTTCCTCCACTTCGCGGGGGTTAATCAGGGACATCTGCCCACCTGTGCACGGGGCTTGTGGATCGATGCCATAACGGTATGGTCGACTCCGCATCGCCGGGCTGTGATTCGCGGCCGATGCCTCAGGGGGTCGCACATTGCAGGCACTTCCGGCTTCGGGACACGCGCGGTCCGACCGGAAGACGTTCGAGGCGAGGCAGATCATGACGACCACGTCGGCCGGCAACGGCCCTTCGGCTGCTGACGGCGACGGCGGCAGCGCCGGTGACGGCGCCGAGTGGAGCTGGTTCGCCTCGGCGAAGAAGGACGGCTCCCCGGCCGCCCCGGCGGCGGCGCGGGAGCGCGAGTCCGCGACGGGGGAGATACCCAGCCGCCCCGTGACGCCGATACGGCCGGTCGGCTCCGGCGCGGTACGGCGGGCCACCGCCGAGGCGGAGGCCGCCCCCGGGGCCCGCGGTGCGCCCGCCGCGTCCGGTGCCGCGGAGGCCGCCGCCGAGCCCCTCTCGCGCCCCAGACCGCCGGCGCGGCCCGTACGGGACGAGCCGCGCGTACGCCCCGAGCCGGCCGCCGCGGCGCCATCCGCCGTGCCCGCCGTGCGCGCCGCCAGCGAGGAACACCAGCGCGCCACCGACACCGCGCGCCCCGCCCCCGAACCGGCGGCCCGTACCGAGGTGTCCGAGGTGCAGGAGCCGCCGACGGACGCCGGGCTCATCCGCCGGACCCTGGAGGAGGTCGAGCCCGTCGCGGACTCGGCCACCGCGTACTTCTACGCCATGCTCTTCGTGCAGCATCCGCAGCTGCGCGACCTGTTCCCCGCCTCCATGGACACCCAGCGGGACCGCATCTTCAAGGCGCTGCTGACCGCCGCCCGGCTCGCGAACGACCCCGTCGTCCTGGCGGACTACCTCTCCGGCCTGGGGCGCGGCCACCGCAAGTACGGCACCCTGCCGGAGCACTACCCGGCCGTCGGCGAGTGCCTCATCGGCGCCCTCACCCGCTACGCCGTGACCACCTGGAGCGATGCGGCCGAGGACGCCTGGGTGCGCGCGTACACCAACATCTCGCAGATCATGATCGACGCGGCGGCCGAGGACGAGAAGCAGGCACCGGCCTGGTGGAACGCGGAGGTCGTCGGGCACGAGGCGCGTACGCCCGGCATCGCCGTGGTGACCGTGCGCCCGGACCAGCCGTACCCGTTCCGGGCGGGGCAGTACACCAGCCTGGAGACGCCGTGGTGGCCGCGCGTGTGGCGGCACTACTCCTTCGCCTCCGCGCCGCGCTCCGACGGGCTGCTCAGCTTCCACGTCAAGGCGGTGCCCGCCGGGTGGGTCTCCAGCGCGCTCGTGCACCGGGCGCGGCCGGGCGACGTCGTCCGGCTCGGGCCGCCCGCAGGCTCGATGACGGTCGACCACACCACCGACAGCGGCCTGCTGTGCCTCGGCGGCGGCACCGGGATCGCGCCGATCAAGGCGCTGGTCGAGGACGTCGCCGAGCACGGCCGGTCCCGCCCCGTCGAGGTCTTCTACGGGGCGCGCAGCGATCACGACCTCTACGACCTGGACACCATGATGGGGCTCCAGAGCCGCCACCCCTGGCTGTCCGTACGCCCGGTGGTCTCCGACCGCTCGCGGTCCGCGGACTCTCGCAGCCGGCTGCCCGCCGGCACGGAGCCGCCGCTCGCGGGCCAACTCCCGGACGTGGTGCGGCGGTACGGGCCCTGGGGTGCGTACGACGGCTACCTCTCCGGGCCGCCGGGCATGATCCGCAGCGCGCTGGACGCCCTGCGCGGCGCGGGCATCCCCGCACACCGCATACGGCACGACTCCCTCGAAGCGCTGGTCGCCGCCGCTGAGTAGGGCAGCTCAGCAGGGCAGCCGCACCGTCCGCGCGCGGGGCCGCCCGCCGGACGGGCACGGGGAGGAACGACACACAGACGGACACAGGGAGCGGTAGAGGTGGCAGACGCCGAGGGAGCACCCGGCTGGCACGGTGACGGGCAGGGCCGCGGGCACGAGTACGAGCACGACCGCGAGCAGGGGTCCGACCGCGAGCAGGGGCACGGGCACCGCCGGCACGGACAGGTCAACGGGCGCGAGCACTCCCGGGCCGCCGACGCCGCCCCCCGGCCGGGCAGCGACGGCGAGCACGCGCTCCAGCGCCGGCTGGGCACCCAGACCCGCGCCGACCGGTTCTACGACGACCAGGTGCTCGACCATCTCAACGCGCGCATGCGGGAGTTCATCGGCTGGCAGGAGATGTTCTTCCTCGCCACCGCAGACCGGCGCGGCGAGTGCGACAACAGCTTCCGCGCCGGGCCGCCCGGCTTCCTCCAGGTGCTCGGCGAACGGACCCTGGTCTACCCGGAGTACCGGGGCAACGGCGTGCACGCCAGCCTCGGCAACATCCAGGAGAACCCCCGACTGGGCATCCTCATGGTGGACTTCGTCCGCGCCCGCATCGGCCTGCACGTCAACGGCCGCGCCGAGCTGGTGGAGGACGCCGAGATCCGCGCCACGCACCCGGACCTGCCGCAGGACCCGGTGCCGGGGCGCCGGGCCCAGCTGTGGGTACGGGTGTCGGTGGAGGAGGCGTACATCCACTGCGCCAAGCACATACCGCACCTGCAGAAGGCCCCCAAGCGCACCCGGCGCGACTGGGGCACGGACGACGACCGGCGCAAGGGCGGCGACTTCTTCGGCGCCGCCCGGGACGCGCGCGAGCGGGGCCCGGTGGAGCGGGCGCCGCGGCGCGAGCACGCGTCGGAGGGCACGGGGGCGCCCGTACCGGCCCCGGCGGCAGCTCCGGTGGCGCCCGCGCCTGCCCCCGCGCCCGGTCCGCTGCCTGGCTCCGCGCCGGTGCCCGTGCCCCCGCCCGCGCCGGTGCTGTCGCCGGTCGCGTCCGCGCAGCCGCCCGCAGCGGCCCCCCTCCCCCCGCAGGCGCCGCCGCCCGTGCCGCCGATGCCCGCGACGCGGCCCGCGGTCATCCCCGCCGTGCCCACGCTGCCCCCCGAGCCGGAGCCCGCCGCCTGGCGTGCGGAGGCCGAACGCGCGCTGGCCGAGGCCCGGCGCCGGGCCTCGGCGGGCGCCTCGGAGGGCGGACCGTCGCCCTTCCAGAGCTGGTTCGGCTGACACGGGGCCCGGCTCAGCGCGGGGCCCGGCTCAGCGCGGGGTCGGGCTCAGCGCAGGTCGGGCGCCAGCAGCGCCCGTACGCCCTCGATGTTGGCGTCCAGATAGGCGCGCAGCGACGGCGGTACGACCTCCACGGAGGTGATCCCCGGGCGCGTGAAGGGCAGCCGGACGACCTCGTACTCCCCGCACGGCTCGTCCACCTCCGGGCCGTGCCGCCGGGAGAGGTCCATGGACAGCAGGCGGCAGACGAAGAAGTGCTGCACCTTCACCCCGTGCGCGCTGTGGTGCGTGGAGTGGTGCACCGTGTCCACGAACGCGGGCACCACGTCCGTCACCCGCGCCCCCAACTCCTCGTCCACCTCGCGGTGCAGGGCGTCGACCACGGTGGCGTCCACACCGGGCTCCACGCCGCCGCCGGGGGTGATCCAGTAGGGCTCCAGGCCGGGTTTGGTGCGTTTGATCACGATCATCTCCGGGCCATCGAGGAGGATGGCCCGGGCGGTGCGCTTGACGACGGGGCGCTCAGCAGGCATGCAGGACATCTCGCCCGTGTCGGCGGGCCCGAAACCCCCGCTCTCACCAGGCCGCCGCCGCGCGCAGCAGCCAGTCGTGCGTGCGGGCGACATGCGGGAGCGCCAGCGTCCCGGCCCGTACGGACAGGAAGTACGTGCGCAGCGGCGGCACCGGCGGGTCCAGCAGGGCGATCACCTCGCCCGCGTCCAGCGCGGCGGTGCACAGATAGCGCGGCAGCACGGCCATCCCGGCGCCCACCGCCACGCACTCCAGCACTGCCCGCAGGTCGCCCGCCACCACGGCCGCCGACTGGGTGAGCGGCGCGTCGAAGACCGCCGCCCAGTAGCGGCTCATCAGCGGCAGGCTCTCGTGCACGGACAGCGCGGGCACCCGGTCGAGCGCGCGCGCCCCCTGCGCCCGTACGACGGCCGGGCCGCCCAGCCGCGCGGCCCAGCGCGGGCTCGCGACCAGGACCAGCTCCTCGTCGCACAGCGGTGCCGTGGTGAGCAGTTCGCCGCGCGGACGTGCGGTGGTCAGAGCGAGGTCGCAGTGTCCGGCGGCCAGCCCCTCCAGACTCTGCTGTGCGTCGCCGAAGGCGGCGCGCAGCGTCAGCCCGTGCTCCACCAGTAAGGCCAGCGCGGGCAGCACCCGCAGCGCGGTGAACTCCGGTGGCCCGGCCAGGTGTACGGTCCGGCCGCCCGGCTCCTCGTCGAGGCCGCCCTCGGTGATCTCCAGCAGGGCGTCGAGGTGCGGGGCGACCCTGCGCGCCAGTTCGTCCCCGGCGGTGGTCGGCGAGACGCCCCGGGCCTGCCGTACGAACAGGGGGCGGTCCAACTGGCGCTCCAGGGAGCGGATCTGCCCCGTCACCGCGGGCTGCGAAACCCCGAGCAGCGCCCCGGCGCGGGTGAACGAACCGGCGCGGTGCACCGCCAGGAAGGTGCGCAGCAGGGCCAGGTCCATGGCCCTCCTAGGTGTTCGTGTGGGCGAGGTGCTCGGGCACGGCTGGCGTCTTAGCGATAAATATATCGATGGGTGCTTGTCGGTTCAGTAATTGGACAACAACGGGGAGTCAATTAGCCTTGTCCATGCGGTTCTTCGCGCGTTGAGCGAGGCCGTGAGCGGTTCGAGGCACGAGGGGGGAGCCTCGAGCCGCTCTTTGCCGCGCGGAGCCCCCGCGGCGGATGCCTCTCGGACGATCCGCCCATCACAACACGGGCGGTACCTCCACCGGGTGCGTTCGGGCTCATCCACCCGCCGTCGGCTCGGGCACGGTCCGCCGCCGGACACCAGGCGGTGATCACCGGCGGGGCGGCGGGAACTATCCTCGGCGGAGGGCGGCGCGGTACATGCCGCCCGGCGGGTTTCCGGCAGGCCCGAAGGCCGCCGCAACGAGGGAGTGGCCGTTGCCCATCCAGCCAGGAGAGCATGCGGGGCAGCGCGACGTGGACGGACTCCTGGAGCTGCTCCGCGCAGCCGGGGACCGTGGTGCGCGTGCGGCGGCGGCCCGGGCGCTGATCGCGAGCGGCGACGCGAGGGCGTTCGCGGGCCTGCTGTTCTCAGCGAGGCGGCCGTGGTACCGGACGGGTCCCCAGGTGGTCCTGGACGAGGCCCCCGTCACGGCGATCCGGGGCCTGGCCCTGCGCGGCAGGCAGGACGGCATCGCGTTCCCCGCCGACAACGCCTGGCGCATCCCGCCGGACGCCGACGTCGAGGACGTCATCCGCCACGTCTGGGAGCCGGTGGTGCCGTACGTCCCGCGCCTGGTGGACCGGCTCGTCGAACGGGTCTTCGCGGTGTGCCTGGTACACGACTCCGACGGCGAGCATCTCGCCTACCTGCACGGCCATGCGAGGAGGGGGCGGCCGGCCGACTGGCGGGCACCGGTGGGGGAACAGCTGGCGCACGAGAGCGTCGGCGTCGAACTGTGCTGGGCGTCCCGGCCGCTGACCGTGCCCGCCGACCGGATCGTGGAGCACGTGGGCGGCCCGCTGCCCGCGCCGCTGCGCGAGCTGGCGCGCGTGCACGGGTCGTTGCGGTTCAGCGGGGCCGATGCCCAGCTCGACTGGGAGAACCTCACCTTCTACGACCGGGATGACGAGGACGAGGATCAGGAGGAGGACGAGGACGCCGAGGTCCGAACTCGTGGGCGATACCTCTGCTTCGGCGGGTACGCCGACGGTGCCGCCGTTCTCGACCTGGACCAACTCGACCCGCAGGGCCACCCGTTCGTCGTCCACCACGACCCCCAGGACGGGATCGACGTGTACGACACGACCGCCTTCTGGGACTGGACCGACAGCATGCTCGGGTTCTTCGTGACCGGTGCCCGCGGCTGACGCCCCCCCCGGCTGTTCCTTTCCGCTCCTTTCCGCTCCTTTCCGCGCGGCGATCCGAGCCCTGGGCGGCTCCCTGTCAGCTCGCCTGCTTCAGCACAGGTTGCCCTCCTATCGAGTGAATTCAGGTTTATCCACCTGTTGTTCGGACTAACGCCTTGGTTGCGTGCGAGGCGGAGGTGACGCTCATGTACGAGCGGAACGCGCCGCGGCGCGAGCAGGCGGCCCGGCAGGATGCCATCGACATCAACGACTTCGTCTACGCGGCGACGGGCGCCCGCGTACGGAGGCTCACGACACCGGACGGCGAGCACTGGTTCCCGGCGGTGGACGTCTGCGCCCGGCTGGGGCACAGCAACTCGCGCAAGGCGCTCGACGATCACGTCCCAGAGGGCGGTTCGGAGACGCTGGAGACCGTAACCACACGTTACGGTCTCGGCGTTCCCGCAGGTCGGGAGTGGCGCCGAGACTTGCGCATGGTCAATCTGCACGGGCTCATCCGGCTGGTCGGCGCCTGCACCACCAAGGGGGCCGAGCCTTTCAAACGCTGGATGACCGAGGTCATCGTGCACGTTCAGCAAGAGGGCGGGTACGCACTCGACCCAGTCGAGGTGCCCCCTGGTGCGGACAACGCCACCACCGGCTACGTGCTGCCCGACCCGGTGCTCGCCCTCATCGTCCGGCTCGAAGAGCGCAACATGCGGCTGGACGAGGAGGCGCTGGCGGACCGCCGGGCCGAGGCGGCGGACCAGCGGGAGCTGGCCGAGGCGGTGCGCACCGATCTGGTGGCGGCGGTCCGGGGGGAGTCCGTCCGCGCGGCGGAGTGGCAGCACCAGATGCTGGCGGCGCAGCAGGACCTCGCCCGCTCCCTGGCGAAGATCGCGGACGTGCTGGCGGGCGGAGAGCGGCGCCTGCCGCCGCCGCTCTCACCCCGCGACTCGCGGTCCCGGGAGGGTTCCGGAGCCGGGTCCGGGTACGGCTCCGCCTCCCGGACCCGGCCGCAGCCCACGGCGGACGCCGTACTCGCCGCGTGGCGGGAGCGGTTGTCGATCACGGACGACGTGTGGGCGGTGGCGGTCGTCCTCGTTCCCTCGCTGGTGGCCGAGGGAAGGTCGGGCCACTCGCCGGAGGCGCTCGCCGCCCGCACCGGCCTGACGGCGGGCCGGGTGCACGACTGCCTGCGCTTCCTCCAGAAGCGCCGCTGCATCCGGCAGGTGGACGCCACCGGGGACGGCGCCCCGGTGTACGTACTCCTGCACCCGTAGCGCAACGCAGCACCGGAGACCCGGCTTCGCTGTCGGCAGAGCGGCGGGCCCGCGCCTGGCCGGGCGCGCCCGCAAGCGGCAGGGTGGGCGGATGGTCTCGATCTCCCTCCAGGCGCAGCCCACGGACGCCCGGTCCTGGACCGCGCTCGCACGGCACTGCGAAGCGGTGGGCTTCGACGCCCTGCTCGCCGCGGATCATCCGGGCACCGCGGCCTCGCCGTTCGTCGCGCTGGCCGCCGCCGCGGCGGTGACCGAGCGGATCGGCCTGGGGTCGTACGTGTCGCACGCCGGCGTCCGCGAGCCGCTGCTGCTCGCCTCCGACGTGGCGACCCTGGACGTCGTCTCCGGCGGGCGGGCCCGGCTGGCGCTGGGCGCCGGGCACACCCCCGTCGAATGGGAGATGCTCGGCTCCACCCGTCCCGATGTCGCGGGGCGGGTACGGCGCTTCGTCGCGGTGGCGGAGGCGTGCCGCGCGCTGCTGGCGGGCGCGGAAGTGCGGCTGGATGGGCCGGACGTGGCCGCGTACGGTGCCCGGCTGACGGAGCCCCGCCCGGTGCAGGAGGCGGTGCCCTTCACCTTCGGCGGCGGCAACGCGGAACTGCTGCGCTGGGCCGGGGAGCACGCCGACGTGGTCGCGCTGAGCGGGCTCGGGCGGACCCTCGCCGACGGGCACAGCCACCTCACGCGCTGGCGGACCCCCGACATCGACCGCCAGGTGGAGCAGATCGAGCGGGGTTCGGCCGGGCGTACGGTGCCGCCGCAGCGGGAGGCGTTCGTTCAGCGGGTGGAGATCACGGACGATGCGCAGGCGGTCGCTCACCGCCTGGCCGCCGAACTGGGCACGACCGAGCGCGAGGTGCTGGCCGCGCCGTACGTCTGGATCGGCACGGAGGAGGAGATCCGCAGCGCCCTGGCCCGGCACGCGGCTCGCTGGGGCCTCACCCGCTATGTCGTGCGCGAGCCCGCGCTGGAGGACGCCGGACGGCTGATCGCCGGGCTCCGCGCGGGGTGTTGAGGTGTCGGCGCCGCCCGGGCCGTCAGTCCGGCAGCGCGTCGCAGCCCGGGTTCTCCGCCGGTTCGGCCTCGGGCGCACCGGGGGGCAGGAAGTCCGTCACATAGAGCACGAGCGGTTCGTCGCCCAGGTTGACGTTGATGTGCGGATCGCGGTGGTCGGCGGGCTCGACGAACGCCGTGCCCGCGCGGTAGACGCGTGGCTCGCAGGACGCGTCGTAGCGGCCGAGGGTGCCGGACTCGACGACGGCCACCTGCTCGCCCGAGTGCCGGTGCCAGCGGCTGGCCGCGCCCGGCTGGACGGTGATCCGGCGCTGGAACAGCTCCCGCCGGTCCTTGGCCCTGATCCTGAACGGCGCCGAGGTGGTGCCCTCGGCCAGCGTCTCGGCGGTGATCGGCGGGGGCTCGGTGCCCGCACCCGTGCCGGTGGCGGTCGGTGCGGCGGCGGTGAGCGGGAGCACCAGGGCGGCGCAGAGCATCGCGGGCGCCGACTTCCGTGCACGTGCAGAGGACATGGGACCGTCCTTCCGAAGGGCCGGGCGCGGCGCTCGGCGTATCAGGAGTGCGAAGCCGCCCCGTCGGCGGCTCCCTCGCGGACGGTACTGACGCGTCCGTGGCCGCCGCTTCGTACCTGAGGACACACCTCGCCCTCCGCCCCAGGAGGGAGCGGAGGGGCGTCGGCGGCCGGGCGGGGACCGCGCGCCCCCGCCCGGCCGCCGGTCCTCAGTCCGTCACGGGCAGGTAGACGCGGTTGCCCGCGTCCGCGAACTCCTTGGACTTCTCCGCCATGCCCGCCTCGATGTCCTCGGCGCCCAGATCCCCGCCGTGCTTGCGGCGGATATCCTGGCTGATTTTCATCGAACAAAATTTCGGCCCGCACATGGAGCAGAAGTGCGCCGTCTTCGCCGGTTCCGCCGGGAGTGTCGCGTCGTGGAACTCCCGTGCCGTGTCCGGGTCCAGCGCCAGGTTGAACTGGTCCTCCCAGCGGAACTCGAACCGCGCGTCCGAGAGCGCGTCGTCCCAGTCCTGCGCCCCTGGATGGCCCTTGGCCAGGTCAGCCGCGTGCGCCGCGATCTTGTACGTGATCACGCCCGTCTTCACGTCGTCCCGGTCCGGCAGCCCCAGGTGCTCCTTGGGCGTGACGTAGCAGAGCATCGCCGTGCCCCACCAGCCGATCATCGCCGCGCCGATGCCCGAGGTGATGTGGTCGTACGCGGGTGCGATGTCGGTCGTGAGCGGGCCCAGCGTGTAGAACGGGGCCTCCTCGCAGATCTCCTGCTGGAGGTCGATGTTCTCCTTGATCTTGTGCATCGGGACGTGGCCCGGTCCCTCGATCATGGTCTGCACGTCGTGCGCCTTGGCGATCCGGTTCAGCTCGCCCAGCGTGCGCAGCTCCGCGAACTGCGCCTCGTCGTTGGCGTCCGCGATGGAGCCCGGACGCAGCCCGTCGCCGAGCGAGAAGGTGACGTCGTACGTCTTCAGGATGTCGCACAGCTCCTCGAAGTGCGTGTAGAGGAAGCTCTCCTGATGGTGTGCCAGGCACCAGGCGGCCATGATCGAGCCGCCCCGCGAGACGATGCCCGTCTTGCGCCGCGCGGTCAGCGGCACGTAGCGCAGCAGGACACCCGCGTGCACGGTGACGTAGTCCACGCCCTGCTCGCACTGTTCGATGATGGTGTCCTTGTACACCTCCCAGGACAGCTCCTCCGCCTTGCCGTCGACCTTCTCCAGCGCCTGGTAGAGCGGCACGGTGCCGATGGGCACCGGGGAGTTGCGCAGCACCCACTCACGAGTGGTGTGGATGTTGCGGCCGGTGGAGAGGTCCATCACGGTGTCGGTGCCCCACCGGGTCGCCCAGGTCATCTTCTCCACCTCCTCCTCGATCGAGGAGGTGACGGCGGAGTTGCCGATGTTGGCGTTCACCTTCACCAGGAAGTTCTTGCCGATGATCATCGGCTCGATCTCCGGGTGGTTCACGTTCGCGGGCAGTACGGCGCGGCCCGCCGCGATCTCGTCGCGTACGAACTCGGGCGCGCAGCGCTCGCGGACGGCGACGTACTCCATCTCGGGGGTGACCTCGCCGCGCTTGGCGTAGGCGAGCTGGGTCACCGCGACGCGCGTGCCGTCGGCACCCTCCCGGCCGCGCCGGGGCTGGCGGGGGCGGCCGGGGAAGACCGCGTCCAGCCCGGCCAGGTCCGCCGCCGTGCCCCGTACGAGGCCGCCGCGGGGCGCGGTGTGCTTGATGCCGTCGTCCTCGGGCCGCAGCTCCCGGCCCGCGTACTCCTCGGTGTCCCCCCTCGCGATGATCCAGTTCTCGCGCAGCGGGGCCAGCCCGCGGCGTACGTCGGTCTCGATCTGCGGATCGGTGTACGGACCGGAGGTGTCGTACAGCGTCACGTCGTTGCCGTTGGTGAGGTGCACCTGGCGGACCGGTACCCGGATGTCCGGGCGGGACCCGCTCACATAGCCCTTGTGCCAGCCCGGCTTGCGCGGTGCGGACACGTCGGCGCGCGTGTGTGCGTCCTGCGTGGTCATGAGACCCAACTCCCTACGCCGGCATTACCCGGTAACAGGTTCGGCGGTCGGCGCAGCTTCTCCAGCGCCCTCTCAGCCCCGTGCTCGGAGCTCCCGCGATGTGCAAAAGGTGGCCCCACGCTAACGGCACACCCGTGGTGCTGGCCAGGGTGCCCCCGGGTACTTGCGATGATCTGCCGGTGACCCCGACACCGCAGCCACCGCCACCCCGCGATCCGCCGCGGCGCCCGCGCCCGGGCGCACCGCCGCCGCAGCACGCCCCGGGGGCCGTCCCGGACCCCTCCGGCCGCCCCGCCCCGGGGCCCGGCCCGGCGCCTGGGCAGGCACCCGCGCAGGCGCACGGCCACAGTCATGGCCACAGCCACGCGCACGCCCACGGCCCCGCCGCGCCCGTCTCCGCGCGGCTGCGCAAGGTCATCGCGGTGGTGCTGATCCCGTTCGCCTCCGCGGTCGCCATCGGGCTGATCGTGCTGTGGCCGGGCGGCACCTCGGACCAGAGCGGGCCCGGCGGGGTCGGTTTCGACCGGCCCACCTTCGACGCGCGCGTGACCTCCGTCCAGGAGGTGAACTGCGCGGACGTGAACGCCCAGCCGCAGCCGCCCGCCGGCGAGCAGCCCCCGCCGCCCCCGCAGGGCAAGGAGGGCCAGGGCGGGCCGGGCGCGCAGCCGGGGCCGAAGGAGGACGGCTCCGCCGACCTGTGCCAGAAGGCGACCGTGGAGGTGACCGGCGGCAAGGACAAGGGCCGCAAGTTCACCGAGATCATCACCCCGGACGCGACCCGCACCCTCAGCACCGGCCAGCAGGTGGTCGTCGCGTACGCGGAGAAGGCGCCGCGCGAACTCCAGTACAGCGTGATCGACGTGGACCGCACGTTCCCGATGGCGCTGCTCGCCGGGATCTTCGCCCTGGTGGTGGTGCTGGTGGGGCGGCTGCGCGGGGTGCTGGCGCTGGTCGGCCTGGTGGTGAGCTTCGCGGTGCTGACGCTCTTCATCCTGCCCGCGATACTCGACGGCTCGAACCCGCTGGTGGTGGCTGTCGTCGGGGGCAGCGCGATCATGCTGGTGACGCTCTACCTGTGCCACGGCGTCTCGGCCCGTACGTCGGTCGCCGTGCTGGGCACGCTGGTCTCACTGCTGCTGATCGGGCTGCTCGGCTCGCTGTTCATCGGCTGGGCGCACCTGACCGGCAACACAGACGACCAGACCGGCCTCGTGCACGGCCTCTACCCGGACATCGAGATCCAGGGCCTGCTGCTGGCGGGCGTGCTGATCGGCTCGCTCGGCGTCCTGGACGACGTGACCGTCACCCAGACGTCCGCCGTGTGGGAACTGCGCCAGGCGGACCCCGCGGCGAGCAGGCGCAAGCTCTACGCCGCCGCCATGCGCATCGGCCGGGACCACATCGCCTCGGTGGTGAACACGCTCGTGCTGGCGTACGCGGGCGCCGCGCTGCCGCTGCTGCTGCTCTTCACGATCGCCGAGTCCAGCGTCGGCACGGTCGCGGGCAGCGAACTAGTCGCGCAGGAGATCGTGCGGACGCTCGTGGGCTCGATCGGGCTGGTGGTCTCCGTGCCGCTGACCACGCTGCTGGCGGCGCTGGTGGTCTCCGCCGACCGCCCCTCGCCCCAAGGCGGCCCGGTGCCGGGCGCGGTGTCCGCCCCTCCCGGCAGCCCGGTCACCGGCCGCCGCGGGAGGAGGAGGAAGCCGAAGTGAACCAGCGCACCGCGTAGATCAGACCGCCGACCAGGGCGACGAACAGCAGGATCTTGAAGAGCAGCCCGACCACGAAGCTGATCACCGAGGCGATCAGACCACCGAAGACGACGAGCGCGACCACCGGTATCGCGACCCACTTGACCCACCAGGGCAGTGTGTCCAACGCTTCCTTCACGGCCATGAGACTCTCCTGGTGGGCTCGGGTGCCGGCACGCCCGGCACGTACGCACTGCGTCACCCTCGATGCTAGGCGCCCCGGGTGCCTGGCGGGCGGCGCCCTGCCCCGGTTCGTCCCTGACCCGACCCCTACGGAACCCGGACGCCGCCCCGCTGCCCAAGGAGGAGGCCGCGGGGCGCCCGTGCCGTCAGCCCTCCGGCGGGGCGAAGACGACCATCACCCGCAGGTCCTCGCTGATGTGGCTGAAACGATGCGGCACGCCCGCCGGGACGTACACCACGCTGCCCCGCGCGACCTGGGTCGACTCGGCGCCGACGGTGAGCGTGCCGCGCCCGCTGACCACGAAGTACACCTCGTCCTGCGCGTGCGGCTGCTGCGGATCGGCGGCGCCCTTGTCGAGCGCGTAGAGGCCGACCGACATGTGCCGCTCCCGCAGGAAGCGCAGGTACGCGCCGTCGTTCGCCGCCCGCTCGGCCTCCAGCTCCTCCAGCCGGAACGCCTTCATCGGTGACCCGCGGGCATCCGCGCCCCTCCGGTCTCCGCCGATCTCTGGAACCATCGACCCATGACGAACTTCCTCATCAAGACGCTGGCCAACGCCGGAGCACTGGCGGTGGCCATCTGGCTGCTCAACGACATCACCCTCACCGGTGACAACACCGGCCGCAAGACCGTCACGCTCATTGTCGTCGCTCTGATCTTCGGCCTGGTGAACTTCTTGGTCAAGCCGGTCGTGCAGCTGTTCTCGCTGCCGCTGCTGATCCTCACCCTCGGCCTGTTCACCCTGGTGATCAACGCCCTGATGCTGCAGCTGACCTCCTGGCTGGCCGACACCGTGGAGCTGAGCTTCCACGTGGACGGCTTCGGCACGGCCCTGATAGGCGGCCTGATCATCTCCATCGTGTCCTGGGCGCTGAACATGCTGCTGCCCGAGGGCGACTGAACGCCCCCGAACGAAAGCCGAGGAGCCCATGTCCGAAGGTCCCTACCGCGTGTGCTTCGTGTGCACGGGCAACATCTGCCGCTCCCCCATGGCGGAGGCCGTCTTCCGCGCCCGCGCCCAGGAGGCCGGCCTGGCCGACGCCGTGTGCGCCGACAGCGCCGGTACGGGCGGCTGGCACGCGGGCGAGCCCGCCGACCCCCGTACGGTCGCGGTGCTCGCGGCGGCGGGCTACGGACACGAGCACCGCGCGCGGCAGTTCACCGCCGACTGGTTCACCCGCCGCGAACTGGTCGTCGCCCTGGACCAGGGGCACCGGCGCGCGCTGCGGGCCATGGCGCCCTCGGCGGCCGACGCGGCGAAGGTGCGGCTGCTGCGCGCCTACGACCCGCAGGCGGTGGCGGACGGCGAACTGGACGTACCGGACCCCTACTTCGGCGGCGCGCAGGGCTTCGACGCCTGCCTGGAGCTGATCACGTCGGCGATGCCCGGCCTCGTGGCGGCGGTGGCGTCCGCGGTCGGCCCGGCCGCGCACGGGGCGCCTGAGCGCTGACGGGCATCAGGGGGCGGGGTGCCGGGGCGCCCTTCGCGGGCGCGTGCCGCCCCGTACGGTTCCGGCTACCGTGCACAGTGCGGAGCGGCGGCACCGGCCGCCCCCGCCCGACCTGCCGGAAGGGGCTCGCATGGGCACCAGTGACCGCGACGGCACCCGCGTCGTACGAGCCGGACTGCCGGCGGAGGTGCCGTACGGGCCGCCGCTGCCGGGCCCCGTCTTCGCGGCGCACTACCACCTGCCCGGCGATCCGGCCGGGGCGCCGTACGCGTACGGCCGGGACGCCAACCCGACCTGGACCGCGCTGGAGAGCGCCATCGGCGAGCTGGAGGCGCCCGGCGCGGTGCCCGGCGCGGGCAGCGGAGGCACCTCGCCCGGCAGCGAAGGCAGCGAAGGCAGCGACGGGCCGGAGACGGTCGTCTTCGCCTCCGGCATGGGCGCGATCACGGCGGTGCTCTTCTCCCAGCTGCGCCCCGGTGACGTCGCGGTGCTCCCGGAGGACGGCTACAACCTGCTGGTCCCCGTGCGCGAGCGGCTGGAGGGCTGGGGTGTGGAGGTGCGTACGGCGCCCACCGCCGGGAACGGGCAGCTCGCCGCGCTGGACGGCGCCCGGCTGCTGTGGCTCGAGACCCCCTGCAACCCCGGGCTGGACGTCTGCGACATCCGGCTGCTCGCCGAGGCCGCGCACGCGCAGGGCGCCGTGGTCGCGGTGGACAACACGCTGGCCACCCCGCTGGGCCAGCGCCCCCTGGAGCTCGGCGCGGACTTCGCCGTCGCCAGCGGCACCAAGGCGCTCACCGGGCACGGCGATGTGCTGCTCGGCTACGTCGTGTGCCGCGACCCGGAGTCGGCGGCGGACGTGCGGCAGTGGCGCAAGACGGTCGGTGCGATCCCCGGCCCCATGGAGGCGTGGCTCGCGCACCGCTCGCTGGCCACGCTGGAGGTGCGGACGCAGCGCCAGGCGGCCGGGGCGCTCGCCGTCGCGGAGGCGCTCCTCGCGCGCCCGGAGGCGGCCGGCGTACGGCACCCGGGCCTGCCCGGCGATCCGGCGCACGCGGTGGCCGTGCGGCAGATGCGCCGGTTCGGCTGCGTCGTCTCCTGCACCCTGCCCGACCGGGGGTTCGCCGAGCGCTTCCTCGCGGCGCTGCGGCTGGTGGACGACGCCACCAGCTTCGGCGGTGTACGCAGCACGGCCGAGCGGCGCGGGCGCTGGGGCGGCGACGCGGTGCCGGAGGGCTTCGTGCGGCTGTCGGTGGGCCTGGAGGACCCGGCGGACCTGATCGCGGACCTCGGCCAGGCGCTGGACCGGGCGGCGGCGGGCTGAGGGGACGGCGGGTTGAGGGGACGGCGGGTTGAGGGGACGGCGGGTTGAGGGGACGGCGGGTTGAGGGGACGGCGGGTTGAGGGGACGCCGCCCGGGTCACTCCGGCCGGTGCTCGGGGCCGCCGTAGTCGGGGCTGGTGAAGTCCGGGCTGGAGAAGCGCGGCCGGGTCGCGGTGTCGCCGGGCTCGCGCGGGGTGGCCGGGCTGGAGAAGTCCGGGTGCGAGTAGCCCAGGCGCGGTGTGCGCTGGTGGTCGTCCGGCAGCTGCGGCTCGGCCACCGGCTCGACCGCCGTCACGGCGCCCTGCCGTTCGGCCAGCGCCTCCTGGAGGAACGGCACGACGCCCCGCTCCAGCAGTGCTTCGCGCCAGTCCTCCCGTGCCTCGGCCACCGCCCCCGCGAGCCCGCCCGACGGCTTCGCAGGCCCGCCCGTACGGCCAGGCGGCACCCGCGTACCGGACGAGCGGCCCGTACCGCCGGTACCGCCCGTACGTCCCGCCGCGCCGGACGGGCCGCCCCGCGGCCCGGTGTGCGAGCTGTTGCGCACGGCCGCGAACAGCAGCCCCGCCATGCCCGCGAGCCCCGTCGCCGCGGCCAGGACGGCGAACGCCCAGCCCGCGCTGCGCATCGACCCGGCCAGCGCCGGTTCCGGTGACAGCAGGTGCATCGCGTAGCCCGCGAGCAGGAAGATGACGGCCGCCGCACCCGCGAGCAGCGGCGCGAGTACGGACACGACGGCGACGGCACCCGCCCCGGCGGTGTCCCCGAGCCCGGCGCTCACCGCGCCCGCGAGCCCGAGCCCGGCGGCGCCCTCCCGCCGCACCCGGACGTCGGAACCCTCGGCTGCGGACCCCTGTGAAGCGGCACCCTCCGTGCCGGAACTCCCGCCCCCGGGGCCCTCGGGCGTGTCGCCGCCCTCCGACGGGCCCGCGTCAGCCGGGACGGGCGGCGGAGCGGCCGGGTCCGGCGCCGCCGGGGTGCGCCGCAGCTCTCCGCGCAGGGACACGAGGCGCTGGTACTCGGCGGCGGCGCAGGACGCGATGGGCACGGCGGCGGCCATCGCCATGGCGCGCAGCGCCTCGCGGCGGTGGCGGTGCTCCAGCTCGGCCAGGCCGGGACGCTGGTGTGCCGTACGCAGTGCTTCGTCGAGGACCCTCTCGAACTCGGGCCGGTCCTCGGCCAGCAGGTGCGGAGCGGTGTTCATGGACATCCCCCGATGCTCCGTAAGGCCGTAACGGCCGCGCTGTCGGTTGTCGACGCGGAAACGGAGGGGAACTCGCTACGGCAGAACCGATGGTAGAGCGCCATCGGCACGGGGTGACAGGGTGTTTGCGGAAATCACCCCGGGCCGATACGTCGGTCAGACGCCTCCCTGCTACATCTTCCCGGCAACTGGCTGTTCAGCCAGGGGGAGTTGAGTGACCAACAGCTTTCCGGCCATGGTCACTCCGCCGTCCATCGCGATCGCGAGTCCGTCGGCGTACACGTGCGGCCCGGTGACGTCCGGCGGGGCGGACTCGTCGTCCTCGCTGCCGACCTCGCCCAGCAGGTACGGGATCGGGCTGTGCCCGTGGACGATCCGCTCGCCGCCGAAGGTGTCGAGCAGCTCGCGCGCCGCCAGCGCGCCCGCCCCCTCGTCCCGGAAGGCGAAGCGCTTGGTGAACTTGCGGAACAAGTCCCAGGTCTCGTCCGCGTCGTTGCGCTGGAGGGCCACGGTCACCGCGTCGTTGACCGAGTCGATGGTGTCGCCGTAGTCCAGGTAGCAGGTGGCGTCCGAGTGCACCAGCAGATGGCGGTCGGCGAGAGACATCGCGTCCAGCCGGGACATCCACTGGATGTGGTGCTCCTGGAGGCGCTCCATGTCGCTGCGCTGACCGCCGTTGAGCAGCCAGGCGGCCTGGAAGGAGGCGGTGCCCGCACCGGAGTTGACCGGCGTCTCACCGAACCGCTTGGCGCCGATCAGCAGCAGTTCGTGGTTGCCCATGAGGGCCTTGCAGTAGCCGCCGGCCGCCGCCGCCTCCGCCGAGAGGTTCATCACCAGGTCGATGACGCCGATGCCGTCCGGACCGCGGTCGGTGAAGTCGCCGAGGAACCACAGCCGGGCGTTGCCCGCCGTCCAGTGGTCCTGGCCGTCGATGAGTCCGGCGGCCAGCAGCGCGGCCCGCAGTTCGTCGAGATAGCCGTGCACGTCGCCGACGACGTACAGCGGGCTCTCGCCGGAGGGATGCCGGTCGGCGGCGGCCGCGGGCGAGGGGGAGTCCACCAGGGTGGGCTCGCGGACGACGGAGGTCGCGCCCGGGCCGACGACCGGCAGGTCGCGCTGCGTGGGCGTGTAGCCGTCGGAGCGTGGGAGGGGCTCCGGCTCGACGGCGCCCACGGCCCGGCCGTGCGGCGGGGCGGCCGGGGGCACCGCCGTCGGGACCGGGCCGGTGACCGGGCTCCCAGGCGGACCCGCGCCGGGACTCCCGACGGGACTCGCGCCGACCGGACCCGCGCTGCGCAGGCGCGTGGTTTCGCCGCCCGCGCCCACGTGGCCGCCCGTCTGCGCGTCCGCGCCCGCGTCGCCGCCCTCGCCCGGGCGCGCGACCGGCGCCGGGGGAGGGGTCGCGGGCGGTTGCACACGCTGCGGAGCGGCGCCTGCGCCATGCCAAACGTCGGGTCCCTGACCGGCCCCCTGAGTCATAGACCCCTCCACCATCCTGCGCTCCGTGCACCTGCCGGACCTGCCCTGGTCGCGAGACCGTCCCGGTGTCGTCGACCCATCATAGGAATGCTGGTCGCGGCTTGTGACGCACCTGGGGGGTGGCAATTGACGCGAGCGCCGGCGAGGTGGCCCTTTTGTTCCCTTTTATCCGCCTACGAGCGCCCGCGGCGCTCCTACGGGGTCGCCGGTCCGCGCGGCGCGCTGACCGTGGTCCGCGACGGGCGGCGCTGCGAGCTGGTGCGCACGATGAGGTCCGTCGGCATCACCTGCTCGACGGGACGCCCGCCGCCGCTGCCCTCGATGGCGTCGATGAGCAACTGGATGACGGTGTTGCCGATCCGCCCCGGCTTCAGGGACAGGGTGGTGATCGGCGGTTCCGTCGTCTCGTACACGGTGGACTCGCTGCAGCAGACCAGCAGCAGGTCGTCGGGGACGCGCAGGCCGTACCGGCGGGCGGCGGCGAGCAGGTCGGTGCCGTTCGGGTCGAACAGGCCGTACACCGCGTCGGGCCGGTCGGGCCGGGCGAGCAGCCGGTCGGCGGCGACGGCGCCCGCGCACGGGTCGTGCGCCGGGTACGCCTCGACCACCGGGTCCTGGCCGACCCGCTCGCACCAGTCGAGATAGGCGCTGGTGGAGAGCCGGGTATAGGTGTCGGTACTGGTGCCGGTCAGCAGCCCGATGCGGCGGGCGCCCGACTCGGCGAGGTGGTCCAGCAGGCCGCGTACGGCGGCCTCGTGGTCGTTGTCGACCCAGGCGGTGACCGGGAGGGAACCGGCCGGGCGGCCGTCGGAGACGACGGGGATGCCCGAGCGCATCAGCTCGGTCACCACGGGGTCGTGGTCGGAGGGGTCGATGACGACGGTGCCGTCGAGGGCGACGTTCGACCAGATGTCGAAGGCGCTGTGCCGGGAGGTCGCGGGCAGGATGACCAGCGCGTAGCCGCGCGCCAGCGCCGCCGAGGTGGCGGCGCGCGCCATCTCGGCGAAGTAGGCGAACTCGGTGAAGGTGAACGGTTCTTCGCCGTAGGTGGTCACCGTCAGGCCGATGAGGCCGGACTTCCCGGTGCGCAGCGTGCGGGCGGCGGCCGAGGGGCGGTAGCCCAGCCGCTCCGCGACGGAGCGGACGTGGCTGCGGGTCGCGTCGGGCAGTCTGCCCTTGCCGTTGAGCGCGTCGGAAACCGTCGTGATGGAGACTCCCGCGGCGGCTGCCACATCGCGGATTCCCGCGCGACCGTTCAGCCTGCTCCCCGATCGGGGAGTGGCTGTCCGGCTCACCTGATGCTTTTCTGCTGCTGTCATGGCGACCCGATCGTAGGCCCGCAGGAGTGTGTTCGCGGGGACGTACAAGCAAAGGTGGGCAGGCACGATTCTGCATCACAGACCTGCCCTAACGGCCTTGTGAATTCCGGCAGTTGCCCGGTAGGTAGAGCGGATCATCCCAGATAGGACCCGTTGCTCCAGCAGAATCAGCCAGATTGCGAACCGTTCGCAACTCACCTTCACGGGCGACGCGCGCCACCGCGCTCGCCACCGGCGCACGGGTGTGGCCGAGCGCACCCCCCGGGGAATCCCGAATCCTCTTAGGGTGTGCAGTATTCGCATCAGAGGAGGCCGCTCATGCCCGAGAAAACCCCGAAACTGCGGACCGCGCTGGACGGCGTACCCGCCTATGTGCCCGGCAAGCGGGACACCGCCGGAGGGCCGGTGTCGTACAAACTCTCCTCCAACGAGAATCCCTATCCGCCGCTGCCCGGGGTCATGGAGGCGGTGACGGGCGCGGCGGCCTCCTTCAACCGCTACCCGGACATGGCCTGCGCGGGGCTGCTGGCCGAGCTGTCCGAGCGCTTCGGCGTGCCGGTCGAGCGGCTGGCCACCGGCACCGGATCGGTGGGCGTGGCACAGCAGTTGTTGCAGGCCACAGCCGGTCCGGGCGACGAGGTGATCTACGCCTGGCGGTCCTTCGAGGCGTACCCGATCATCACGCAGGTCTCCGGCGCGACCTCGGTACGGGTGCCGCTGACGGCCGGCGAGGAGCACGACCTCGACGCGATGGCGGACGCGATCACCGACCGCACCCGGCTGATCTTCGTCTGCAACCCCAACAACCCCACCGGTGTCGCCATCCCGCGCGCCGACCTGGAGCGCTTCTTGGACCGGGTGCCCGGGGACGTGCTGGTGGTGCTGGACGAGGCGTACCGCGAGTTCGTCCGCGACGAGCGGGTGGCCGACGGGCTGGAGCTGTACCGCGACCGCCCCCACGTGTGCGTGCTGCGCACCTTCTCCAAGGCGTACGGCCTGGCCGGGCTGCGGGTCGGCTTCGCGGTGGCGCACGAGCCGGTGGCCGCCGCGCTGCGCAAGACGGCGGTGCCGTTCGGCGTCAGCCAGCTCGCCCAGGACGCGGCGGTGGCCTCGCTGCGCAGCGAGGACGCGCTGCTGGAGCGGGTCGAGGCGCTGGTGGCCGAACGGTCCCGGGTGCTGGCCGCGCTGGCGGGCCAGGGCTGGCCCCCCTTGGATTCCCAGGCGAACTTCGTCTGGCTGCGGCTCGGCGAGCGCACGCTGGACTTCGCGGCGGCCTGCGAGCGGGCGGGGGTGATCGTCCGGCCGTTCGCGGGCGAGGGGGTCCGGGTGACGGTCGGCGAGACCGAGGCGAACGACCTGTTCCTACAGGTGGCTGAAAACCTTCGCAAGGAGTACTAGACAGAGCCTGCGAGGGAACCGATCCGGGCCGCCGTCATCCGCTGACGGCGGCCCGTCCGCGTCCGGAACCCGTGGGGCGCCTGGTCCGGGAGCGGCGTGGGGACCCCGCTGAAGCGGTCTCGAACACTTCGGGCATAATCGTCTTGTGAATGTGAACTCATTCACAAGCTGACGGCTGCGCGTGGCATCCTCCCTGTTCGGGGCGACGCGCCGACCCGAAGGAGAGACAGCGACGTGGACCTCGCCCTGGCGCCGGAGACCCTGGCGCGCTGGCAGTTCGGCATCACGACCGTCTACCACTTCCTGTTCGTCCCGCTGACGATCTCGCTGGCCGCGCTCACCGCCGGACTCCAGACGGCGTGGGTGCGTACCGGCAAGGAGAAGTACCTCCAGGCCACCAAGTTCTGGGGCAAGCTCTTCCTGATCAACATCGCGATGGGGGTCGTCACCGGCATCGTGCAGGAGTTCCAGTTCGGCATGAACTGGTCCGACTACTCCCGTTTCGTCGGTGACGTCTTCGGTGCCCCGCTCGCCTTCGAGGCGCTGATCGCGTTCTTCTTCGAGTCGACGTTCATCGGCCTGTGGATCTTCGGCTGGGACCGGCTGCCGCAGAAGATCCACCTCGCCTGCATCTGGATGGTCGCCGTCGGCACCCTGCTCTCCTCGTACTTCATCCTCGCCGCCAACTCCTGGATGCAGCACCCCGTCGGCTACCAGCTCAACGAGGAGACCGGCCGCGCCGAGCTGACCGACTTCGTCGCCGTGCTCACCCAGGAGACCACCCTGGTCGTGGTCTTCCACACGCTCACCGCCGCGTTCGTCGCCGGTGGCGCGTTCATGGCGGGCATCTCCGCCTACCACCTGCTGCGCGGCAAGCACGTGCCCGTGATGCGCACCTCGCTGCGGCTGGGCCTGGTCACCCTGGTCGCCGCCGGGGCGCTCACCGCCGTCAGCGGCGACCAGCTCTCGAAGGTCATGTTCCAGCAGCAGCCGATGAAGATGGCCGCCGCCGAGGCGCTGTGGGAGTCCGAGTCGCCCGCGCCGTTCTCCCTCTTCGCCTACGGCGACGTGGACAAGGGCCACAACACCGTCGCCGTCGAGATCCCCCGGCTGCTCTCCTTCCTCGCCAACGGCGACCTGTCCTCCGAGGTCCCGGGCATCAACGACGTCAACGCCGCCCAGGAGGAGCGGTTCGGGCCGGGCGACTACCGCCCCAACATCCCCGTCGCCTACTGGAGCTTCCGGTGGATGATCGGCTTCGGCATGACGTCGGTGACCCTCGGCGCCGCCGGCCTGTGGCTCACCCGCAGGCGGTTCTGGCTCGCCGAGCGGCTCCGTACGCCGGAGACCGAGGTCCCCCGCCTCGCGCTCACCCGCAACCGCACGCTGGGCACCACCCTGACCCGCTGGTACTGGCGGCTCACCGTCCTCACGCTCGGCTTCCCGCTCATCGCCAGCTCCTGGGGCTGGATCTTCACCGAGATGGGCCGCCAGCCCTGGGTCGTCTACGGCGTGCTGCGCACCCGCGACGCCGTCTCCCCCAGCGTCTCGCAGGCCGAGGTGCTGATCTCGATGAGCGTCTTCACCCTGCTCTACGCCATCCTCGCCGTCGTCGAGGTCCGGCTGCTGGCGAAGTACGTCAAGGCGGGGCCGCCCGAACTGACCGACGCCGACCTCCGCCCGCCCACCCGCATCGGCGGCCCCCCGGGACCGAGGCGGGGCGAGAGCCCGGACGGCCCCGGCGGTCCGGACGACCCCGACGGCACCGGTGGCACCGACGGCGGCGCAGCGGAGGCCGACGACGACGCCGACCGCCCGATGGCCTTCTCCTACTGAGACCGAGGAGCGAGTGATGGAACTCCACGACGTCTGGTTCGTCCTCATCGCGGTCCTGTGGACCGGCTACTTCTTCCTGGAGGGCTTCGACTTCGGAGTCGGCGTCCTGACCAAGGTGCTGGCCCGGAACCGCCCCGAGCGCCGCGTCCTGATCAACACCATCGGCCCGGTCTGGGACGGCAACGAGGTCTGGCTGCTCAGCGCGGGCGGCGCCACCTTCGCCGCCTTCCCCGAGTGGTACGCCACCCTCTTCTCCGGCTTCTACCTGCCGCTGCTGCTGGTGCTGGTCTGCCTGATCGTGCGCGGCGTCGCCTTCGAGTACCGCGCCAAGCGCCCCGAGGAGCGCTGGCAGCGCAACTGGGAACACGCGATCTTCTGGTGCTCGCTGCTGCCCGCCTTCCTGTGGGGCGTCGCGTTCGGCAACATCGTGCACGGGGTCCCGATCGACCAGGACATGGAGTACACCGGGACGGTCCTCGACCTGCTCAACCCGTACGCGCTGCTGGGCGGGCTGGTCACGCTGACCCTCTTCACCTTCCACGGCGCCGTGTTCACCGCGCTCAAGACCGTCGGCGACATCCGGGTACGCGCGCGCAGGCTGGCCACCGTGCTCGGCGGCGCCACCGCGCTGCTGGCGTCGGCCTTCCTGGCGTGGACCCAGGCCGACCGGGGCGACGGCACGAGCCTGGTCGCGGCGGCGGTGGCGGTGCTGGCCCTGCTGGGCGCCGTCGGGGCCAACCTGCGGGGGCGCGAGGGCTGGTCGTTCGCGCTGTCCGGGGTGACCGTCGCCGCCGTCACCGCGACGCTCTTCCTCGCCCTCTTCCCGGCCGTCATGCCCTCCACGACGGACCCGGCCTGGAGCCTGACCGTCAGCAACGCCTCCTCGACCCCGTACACGCTGGAGATCATGACCTGGTGCGCCGGGATCGCGGCGCCGCTGGTCGTGCTCTACCAGAGCTGGACGTACTGGGTCTTCCGTAAGCGGATCGGCACGCAGCACATCGCGGACGCCGCACCGCACGGCGTCGGGGAGCCCCCGGCGGCGGACCCCGCCGGGGGCGCCGCTGCGGGTTCCGCCGCCGAGAACCGCTGAGGGAGGGTTTCACGTGAAACCAGTCGACCCCCGACTGCTCCGGTACGCGCACGCCACCCGGGGCTTCCTGCTGGCGTCCGTGGCGTTGGGCCTGGCCGGGGCGGGCCTGGTCATCGCCCAGGCGATGCTGATCGCCGAGGTCGTCGTCCGCGCGTTCCAGGGCGGTGACGGCGGCAGCGGTGGCTCCGGCGGCGGTTCCGGTGCCGAGCTGACGCTTCCGCTGCTGCTGCTCGCCGGGGTCTCGCTGGGCCGGGCACTGGTCTCCTGGCTCACGGAGCTGGCCGCCCACCGGGCCGGTGCCGCCGTCAAGTCGGAGCTGCGGCTCCGCCTGCTGCGCCACGCCGCCGCGCTGGGGCCCGCCCGGCTCGGCGACCAGCGGACGGGCGAGCTGACCGCGCTCGCCACCCGCGGCGTCGACGCGCTGGACGACTACTTCGCCCGCTACCTGCCCCAGCTCGGGCTGGCCGTCGTGGTGCCCGCCGCCGTACTCGCGCGCATCGTGTGGTCCGACTGGATCGCGGCGCTCACCATCGCGCTCACGCTGCCGCTGATCCCCGTCTTCATGATCCTCATCGGCTGGGCGACGCAGTCCCGGATGGACCGCCAGTGGCGGCTGCTCGCCCGGCTCTCCGGACACTTCCTCGATGTGGTCGCCGGGCTGCCCACGCTCAAGGTGTTCGGCCGCGCCAAGGCCCAGGCCGAGAACATCCGCGCCATCACCGCCGACTACCGGCGGGCCACCCTGCGCACCCTGCGCCTCGCCTTCCTCTCCTCCTTCGCCCTCGAACTGCTCGCCACGATCTCCGTGGCGCTCGTCGCGGTCGGCATCGGCATGCGGCTGGTGCACGGCGAACTCGACCTCTACACCGGGCTCGTGGTGCTGGTGCTCGCGCCGGAGGCGTACCTGCCGCTGCGCCAGGTCGGGGCCCACTACCACGCGGCGGCGGAGGGACTGGCCGCCGCCGAGCACGTCTTCGACGTCCTGGAGACCCCGCTGCCGCCCGTGGGCGACCGGCCCGCACCCGACGCCCGTACGGCCACCCTCACCCTGGACCGGGTCGTCGTACGGCACGCGGGCCGGGCGCGGGACTCGCTGCCCGAGACGAGCCTCACCGTCCGCCCGGGGGAGACGGTCGCCCTGGTCGGCCCGTCCGGGGCGGGCAAGACGACGCTGCTGAACACGGTGCTCGGCTTCACCCGCCCCACCTCGGGGCGGGTCCTGCTCAGCGGGCCCGGCGCCGGGCCGGACAGCGGGCCGGACAGCGGGCCGGACGGGGTGGAGCTGGCCGCGTTCGACCCCGTCGGCTGGCACGCGCAGATCGCCTGGGTCTCCCAGCATCCGCACCTCTTCGCCGGGACGCTCGCGGACAACGTACGGCTCGCCCGCCCCGCAGCCACCGACGCGGACGTACGCGCCGCGCTGCGCCAGGCCAGTGCCGCCGACCTCGACCCGGCCGCCGCCCTCGGCGAACACGGCGCCGGACTCTCGGCGGGCCAGCGGCAGCGTGTCGCACTGGCCCGCGCCTTCCTCGCCGACCGGCCGCTGCTGCTGCTCGACGAGCCGACCGCTGCCCTCGACGGCGGTACGGAGGCCGAGGTTGTCGACGCGATCCGCCGCCTGGCGGCCGGACGTACGGTCCTGCTGGTCGTCCACCGGCCCGCGCTGCTGGCCGTCGCCGACCGCGTCGTGACCCTGCCCGCGCCGGACGGGGCGCCGAACGGGCCGGACGCCGCACCGGCCGCAGCCCCGGGAGCCGCCCCGTACGCCGCGCACCGGGCCGCGGCGGCCACCGCGCACGGGGAGGCACCGGCGCCGGACGCCCGCGCTCCCGGCGCGGCCCTCGACCACGCCGCTGCCGACCGCGCGCGGAAGCAGCGCGCCACCGGCCACCCCTTCGCCTGGCTGCGCGCCGTCGCCCGCCCGCTGACCGGCCGCTTCGCGCTCGCCCTGCTGCTCGGCGCTCTCGCCCTGGGCAGCGGCGTGGGCCTGATGTCCACCTCCGGCTGGCTCATCTCGCGCGCCTCCGAACAGCCCCCCGTGCTCTACCTGATGGTCGCCGTCACCGCCACCCGCGCCTTCGGGATCGGCCGGGCCGTCTTCCGCTACGCCGAGCGCCTCGTCTCGCACGACGCGGTGCTGCGCGTCCTGGCCGATCTGCGGGTCACCGTCTACCGGCGGCTGGAGCGGCTGGCGCCCGCCGGACTGCGCCGCACCCGGCGCGGCGACCTGCTCTCCCGCCTCGTCTCGGACGTCGACGCGCTCCAGGACTACTTCCTGCGCTGGCTGCTGCCCGTCGCCACCGCGCTGACCGTCTCCGCCGCCGCGGTGGCCTTCACCGCCGCGCTGGTGCCCGCGGCCGGGGCCGTGCTGGCGGCCGGCCTGGCCGTCGCGGGCATCGGGGTCCCCGCGCTGGCCGCCGCGGTCTCCCGGCGCACCGAACGCGGGCTGGCCCCTGCCCGGGGCGTCCTCGCCACCCGTACCGTCGACCTGCTCAGCGGCACCGGCGAACTGACCGTCGCCGGGGCGCTGCCCTCCCGTGCCGACGCGGTGCGCGCCGCCGACGCCGAGCTGACCCGGCTCGCCGCGCGCAGCGCCTCCCGTACGGCGCTCGGCTCCGGGCTGACGGCGCTGGTCACCGGGCTCACCGTGACGGCCGCCGGCTGGGTCGGGGCGCAGGCGGTGGCGGACGGGCGGCTGGCGGGGGTGTGGCTGGCGGTGGTGGTGCTCACGCCGCTGGCCGCGTTCGAGGCGGTGGCGGGGCTGCCGCAGGCCGTGCAGCACCGGCAGCGCAGCAGGCGCGCGGCCGAGCGGGTGCGCGAGGTGCTGGACGCCCCGGCGCCCGTACGCGAGCCGGGGGCGGACGCGTCCTCCGGCGCGCTTCCCGGCGCGGCGGGCGTGCCGGTACTGCCCGCGCCCGATCCGGCGCGCCCGCCCCGGCTCTCCCTGCGCGGCGTCACTGCCCGCTACCCCGGCAGCCGCACCCCCGCGCTCAGCGGCTTCGACCTGGACCTGGCGCCCGGCCGCCGGGTGGCCGTGGTCGGCGCCTCGGGCTCGGGCAAGTCCACCCTCGCGCAGGTGCTGCTGCGCTTCCTGGACCCGGACTCCGGCACGTACATGCTGGCGGACGGCCTCGACGCGACGGCCGCCGACTCCGACGCCGTACGCCGCCTCGTCGGGCTGTGCGCCCAGGACGCGCACCACTTCGACAGCTCGCTGCGGGAGAACCTGCGGCTGGCGCGCCCCGGCGCCACCGACGGGGAGCTGCGCGCGGCGCTCGCCGCCGCCCGCCTCGACGGCTGGGCCGACGCCCTGCCCGCCGGGCTGGACACCCACGTGGGCGAGCACGGTGCCCGCCTCTCCGGCGGCCAGCGGCAGCGGCTGGCGCTGGCCCGTACGCTGCTGGCGGACTTCCCCGTCCTCGTCCTGGACGAGCCCGCCGAGCATCTCGACCTGCCCACGGCCGACGCGCTCACCGATGACCTGCTGGCCGTCACGGAGGGCCGTACGACGGTGCTGATCACCCACCGGCTGTACGGCCTGGCGGCGGTGGACGAGGTGATCGTGCTGGACGGTGGCCGCGCCGTCGAGCGTGGCACGTACGCGGAGCTGGCGGCGGCGGACGGACCGTTCCGGCGGCTGCTGGAGCGGGAGGCGGCGGCCGAGGGGGCCCTCGCGGGCGCGGGCGCGCGGTGAGTGGAGCGGGGACCTCAGCCGGGTGCCCGTCGCACAAAGTGCGTGAATCCGACTTTCCACCCGTAACCGTGCTCACTAGGCTCGCGGTATGTCCGCGCCCCGAGACCGGCCCGGCCCGGCCGGCCGGCACGCTCCCGCCGACCGGCCGGGGCCGCCCACGCACCGGGCCACCGCCGCCGCCGTGCTGGCCACCAGCGGCCTGGAGTCCCTCCCCCACGACCACGCCGCCCGCCTCCCCCCGCTGCTGGAGGCGATGAACGACCTCGGCACCGGCCCGGAGCTGCACAGCACCCTCGACCGCATGGTGCGTACGGCGGCCCGGATCGCCGACTGCCGGTACGCCGCCATCGGCGTCCTGTCCCGCAGCCGCAAGGGCCTCCAGCACTTCGTGACCCACGGCCTGAGCGACGAGGAGCGCGCGGCCATCACGCAGGAGCCCGACCTGACGCACGGCCTGCTCGGCTCCGTCCTGCGGTACGAGGAGCCGCTGCGGCTGGCCGAGGTGAGCGAGGACCCGGAGTTCGCCGGTTTCCCCGAGGGGCATCCGGTCATGCACACCTTCCTCGGCTTCCCCGTCCGGGTGGACGGCAGGCACGTCGGCAACCTCTACCTGGCGGGCAAGCGCGGCGGCGGCGAGTTCACCGAGAACGACGCGCTGCTCATCAAGCTGCTGGCCACCGAGGCGGGCATCGCTGTCCGAAACGCCCGGCTCTACGAAGCCGCCCGCCAGCGCGAACGCTGGATCGAGGGCAGCGCCGCCGTGACCACCTCGCTGCTCTCCGGCGACGTGGACAACGCGCTCACGGTCGTGGCCGAGCAGGCCCGCAGACTCGCGGACGCCGCCGCCGGGATGGTCCTGCTGCCCACCCCCGAACGCGGCCTGGAGGTCGTCGCCGCCTCGGCGGACGACGCACGCGGCCTGCTCGGCACCGTGATGCGCCCCGGCACCCAGGCGGTGGAACAACTGCTGGCCGGGGAGGCGGTGTTCGTCGACGACTCGGCGACCGACCCGCGCATGCTCACCCCGATCGCCAAGCGCTTCGGGCCGAGCATGATGCTGCCGCTGGAGAGCGGCGACCGGATCATCGGCAGCCTCGCGGTACCCCGGGTGCGCGGCGCGGAACCGTTCACCGACGTGGAGAAGGACCTCGCCGGACGGTTCGCCGCCCAGGCCGCGCTGACCCTCGTCCTGGCCGACGTACAGCGCGACCGGGAGCGGCTCGCGGTCTACGAGGACCGCGACCGGATCGCCCGCGACCTGCACGACCTGGTCATCCAGCGGATCTTCTCGGCGGGCATGACCCTCCAGGGCACGCAGCGCCGGGCCACCGACCCGGCGGTCACGCGCGGGATCGAGGCCGCGATCGACCAGCTGGACGCGACCATCGCGGAGATCCGTACCGCGATCTTCGCGCTCCAGCAGGACCCGGGCCGGGCACGGGCGGGGCTGCGTACGCGCGTACTGCGGGAGACCGGCCTCGCCGCCGAGTCGCTCCGGTTCCGTCCCGCGCTGCGCTTCGTCGGGCCGGTCGACTCGCAGGTCAGCGAGCCGACCACGCGGGAACTGGTGGCCGCGCTGCGCGAAGCGCTCTCCAACGCGGTGCGGCACGCGTCCGCCACCCGGGTCGAGGTGCTGGTGGACGCGACCGTCACGCTGACAGACAGCTCACCCGGGGTGCGCCTGACCGTCGCGGACGACGGGGTGGGCACCCCGGCCCAGGGCCGCCGCAGCGGCCTGGCCAACCTCGCCCGCCGCGCGGAGAACCTCGGCGGCAGGGCGTGGCTGACGGAGGGGCTCGACACCGGCGGCGCCGGGGGCTCGGGCGATGCCGGGAGCCCCGGCGGCCCCGGCCGGGGGACCGCGGCCGTGCCGCACCCCGGCACCACGCTCCACTGGGAGGCCCGCCGCTGAGCGGCCCGGCTCAGAGACCGCCCGACAGCCTCTCAGCGCGCGGACAGCAGCAGCTGCTCGATGACCGCCGCGACGCCGTCTTCCTCGTTCGTCCCGGTGTGCCGGTCGGTCGCCGCCAGCACCGCCGGATGCGCGTTGGCCATCGCGTACGAGGTGCCCGCCCAGTTCAGCATCGCCAGGTCGTTCGGCATGTCGCCGAAGGCGACCACCTCCTCCGCGCTGACGCCGCGCTCCGTACAGCACCGTTCGAGCGTGCTGGCCTTGCTCACCCCGAGGCCGCTGACCTCCAGCAGCGCGGTCGGGCTGGACCGGGTGAACTCCGCGTGCGCGCCCGCGTGTTCGAGCGCCAGCGCGAGGAACTCGTCCGGGTCCCGCTCCGGGTGGTGCGCCAGCAGCTTCAGCACCGGCTGGTCGGCGAAGAGCTTGCCCTCGGCGTCGGCCGCCACCTCGGAGAGCAGCTTCTCCACCGGGGCGACCAGCGCGGCCGGGTCGAGGTGGAACGGCGGGTACGCGGGCTCGTAGTGGATGCTGTGCGTCCGCTCCACCGCGAAGCTCACCCCCGGCGCGACCCGGCGCAGCGCCTCGACGACCGCCAGCGCGTCGGTCCGCTCCAGCGGCCGTACCTCGACGATCCGCCCGCCTTGGTGCAGATCCACCACGGCGGCGCCGTTCGCGCAGATGGCCAGGCCGTGGCCGTGCACGTGCTCGACTACGACGTCCATCCAGCGGGCCGGGCGCCCGGTGACGAAGAAGACCGCGATCCCGGCCTTCTCGGCGGCGGCCAGCGCCTCGATGGTGCGCGGCGAGACGGTCTTGTCGTCGTGCAGCAGCGTGCCGTCGAGGTCGGTGGCGATCAGCCTGGCCGGCGGCCCCGGGACGGAGGCGGGGAGCGAAGCCGGGACGGCTGCGGGGGTGTGGGCGGGGCGCGCGGAGGGGGACGTCACGCCCCCATCTTCCCGCACACCCTCGCACAGGCGTGCACGGGGGCGCGCGTATGAGCTGCGGCCAGGAGGGGGACCGCGGGCGCGGATCGTGCCGGGCCCGGGGCGTACGCGCGCCGCGCTGGTGCGGGGCTGGTCGGAGCCTGTGCCAGGGGCGTTCGCGTGCACCCGGGTGCCGCGCGGCGCCGCCGTAGGCTCTCGCCATGAGCCTGCGCCTGAGCACCGTGATCCTCCCGTACCGCCGCTGGCACGAGGGCGGCCGTGCCGCGTGGCAGCGCGCGGAGGAACTCGGCTTCCACACCGCCTACACCTACGACCACCTCTCCTGGCGGAGCTTCCGCGACGGCCCCTGGTTCGGCGCCGTCCCGACCCTGACCGCCGCCGCGACCCTCACCGAGCACCTGCGCCTGGGCACCCTGGTGACCTCGCCCAACTTCCGCCACCCCGTGACCCTCGCCAAGGAGCTGATCACCCTCGACGACGTCTCCCAGGGGCGGATCACGCTGGGCATCGGTGCGGGCGGCACCGGATTCGACGCCACCGCGCTCGGGCAGGAGCCCTGGACGCCACGCGAACGCGCGGACCGGCTCGCGGAGTTCGTACCGCTCCTCGATCGGCTGCTCACCGAGGACTCCGTCACCTACGAGGGCGACTTCTACTCGGCGCACGAGGCGCGTGGCATCCCCGGCTGCGTCCAGCGCCCCCGGCTGCCCTTCGCGGTGGCCGCCACCGGGCCGCGCGGACTGCGCCTCGCCGCCCGCCACGGGCAGGCGTGGGTGACCACCGGCGACCCCAAGCTGAAGGAGACCGGTACGCCCGAGCAGTCCCGCGCCGCGCTCGGGCGGCAGATCGACGCCCTCGGCAGGGCGTGCGCGGACCTCGGCCGGGACGTCGACGGGATCGGGAAGGTACTGCTCACCGGCTTCACCCCGGAGGGGGTCGGCCCGCTGGAGTCCCTCGACGCGTTCGTCGACTTCGCGGGTCGGCACGCGGCGCTGGGTTTCACCGAGATCGTCCTCCACTGGCCCATCCCGGACTCGGGCTTCGCGGCCGACCAGAAGGTCTTCGAACGCATCGCCACCGAGGGGCCCGCACAGCTGCGGTGACGAGTGTCGCTCCTGTCGGCTCCGGCAAGTTGTCCACAGTCTGAGCACGCGGTACGCCTGCCCGAACGGACCTCCTGTGGGGAAGTGTTGGAGTTTCTCCATAGTCAACTCTTGGTGAGTCGGCGGCTGCTGACGGGCCGCCGAAGTGTCGGACGTGGTGCAAGGGGCTAGCGATACGTGTAAGGGATCTGTATCAATGGTCTAGACATTCGTGGGTGGCGCGGCCCCTGTCCGGCCGTGCCCGTGTCCGTCGCTCCCGGCGTGTGCGTCGTACCGGCTCACTGACGACAGCGTTCGCGAGGATGGTGTTCTGCGGTGCAGGTTCCGGACCACGTCACCGAGGGGGCGCGAAAGGACGAAGGCCGAAGCGGACGCCATCCCGGACGCCGCCCCGGACGGCGGGGCTTCTTCGACTGGCGTGCGCTGGGGGCCGACCTGCGGGCTGCCGTGCCCGACGCCGCCGCCGCGCTGGTCATCACCGGCCTGATCTTCGTCTGGCTGTACGTGCGGGTGGCGAACGGCACCTCCGACACCGTCGAAGTGATGCCCATGATGGCCGACGAGCAGCGCTACTGGATGTACTGGCTGTGCCAGGCGTTCGGCTGGTCCGGGCTGCTGTGGGCGTGGATCACCCTCGTGCTCGGCTTCTCCCGGTCGAGCGCGAGGCCCGGCTGGCTGCGGCTCTCCGTGGCGCGGCACGAGCGCTGGCACCGCACGACCAGCCTGACCACCATCGGCCTGATCTTCGCGCACGCGTTCATGTTCTTCGCCGAACTCGTCTACGACAACGGCGAGAAGCTCGGCTGGGGCGGACGGCTGTGGAGCGCCTTCTCGGAGACCTTCGTGCCGGGGGCGTACGCGTCGGGCACCGGACAGGTGGCCATCCTCATCGGCCTGCTCGCCTTCTACCTCGCCATCCCGCTGGCCCTCGCGTACTACCTGCGGCGCGGTACCGGGCCGAGGCTGTGGCGGGCGCTGCACCGCTTCATCCTCGTCGTCTACGTCCTCAGCGTGTGGCACACGCTGCTGTACGGCACCAACGTCTGGTACGGAAGCTGGTTCCGCACCCTGGTGTGGGCGCTCCAGGTGCCGGTCACCGTGCTGTTCCTGGCCCGGCTGACGGCGCCCGCGCGGCGCAGCGAGCGGCTGGCGCGCTCCGGGGGGATGGCGGTGGCCACCCGGCTCGCGGGGCGGGTGCTGGTCGCCGCCGGGCTGATCGTGCTGCTCGCGGTGACGGTCTCCGGGCGGGACGGCGGTCGGCCGCACGGGGGTGAGACGGCCGAACCGTTCGTCACCCAGGAGGCGTTGTGGATCGGCTTCGGGGCACTGGTCGTGGTACTCGCGATCGTCACCTACCGGCTGCGGCCGACGGCCCGCCCCCCGTCCGGCCGGGCACCGAGGCCGGGTGTGGGGCCGGGTGTGGGGCCGGGGGCGGATTCGGGGTCGGGGCCGGACTCGGGTGCAGGTGCAGGTGCGGGAGCCGGGGAGTCGCGCTCGGAGACTCCCGGGTGACCCCGCAGGGCCACCCGGGAACCCCTCAGGCGTAGCGCTCGATACGGAGTTGGGCGGGCGGACTGGTGGAGTAGCGGGAGTCGGTGGCGACGGCCCAGACGGTGCCGGTGCCGGGGACGGCCGTGAGGTCGCGCAGCATCGGGGTCTCGCGGCCGGCGGCTTCGGGGCCGCGCTCACTCGCCCAGGCGTCGCCGCTGCGCCGCAGGTAGTGGGCGCGGGAGCCCGCCCAGAAGTCCCAGCCCGAGATCAGGGCGGGGTAGCCGTCCGAGTCGGCGAGGATCGAGTACAGCGCGCCCACGCTGAACGGCAGTCCGCCCGGGGCGGTCCACTCGGTGCCGTTCCAGCGCCGCAGGACCACGCTCGTCGGTTTGTCGGGCGGTCCGCCGACGCCGAACGCGGCGCCCACCGCCCACACGTCGTCGGCCGCCACCGGCAGCAGGTCGCTGATGCCCAGCCGGATGCCGCCGGGGAAGGGCAGGACGGTCCACGCGCGATGGTCCCAGCGGGCGATCACTCCACCGCTGAGCCAGACCGAGCCGTCCCGCGAGAGGCGGATGGTGAACGGGGTGGCGGTGCCGACGGGCAGCGGCGGCAGCCAGCGCCACGCGCGGCCGTCCCAGTGCAGCAGCCGGATTCGGCCACCCAGGCTGCCCGCGATCCAGGCGCGGCCGTCGTCGGCGACGGTGACGGCGTACAGCCTGGTGGCCGGGTCGGCGCTGCCCGGGAACGGGGCGTCCTGCCAGGTCCCGCCGTCCCAACGCAGCAGCCTGCGTGCGCCGTCGCCGGTGTCGCCCGCCACGGCCCAGGCTGCGTCGGGGGAGAGGGCGGCGACTTCGCTGATCGCGCCGGTGAGACCGAGGTGGGTCAGGTCGGTGTGGGTCCAGGCGGAGCCGTCCCAGCGGAGCGCCAGCGGCAGGCCGACGGTGCCGCTCTCGCGGGCCTGCTCGCCGACCGCCCACGCGAGATCGGGCCCTGCGGCGGCGGCCTTGAGCAGTCGGGCCGCCGGGACGCCCGGCGGCGCGGTGGACCGCTGCCACGCCAGGGCCGCAACGCCCGCGGTGGGCCGTGCGGGCCGGGCCGGAGCCGCCATGGAATTCGTGGCGCCGGCGGGCAGTACGCCGAGGCCGAGCCCGGTTGTCGCACCCGCTAATCCCGTGACAAAGTGCCGTCTTCGCATGGAACGGTCTCCTCCGCGCTGGTGTCACCCGAGTCGGTACTCGGCCAGGCGATCCTCGGTCAGGCGGTAGGAGAGGGCAATACGCGCACTTGAGTCATCCGGGCACCGTTGCACCCCTTCCGTACTCACCTGTGTCAGCATCCGGCAGGGCACAGGCACAGGCACAGGCACAGGCACGGGCACGGGCGTCCGGGCCCGTACCAGCAGAGGCGGAGACGTCTGCGAAGACGCACGGGTGTTAGTTTCCTCCCCGTGTCCAGACACCAGGAAGTGACCAGGGCGGGCTACGACGGGGTCGTCGAGCTGTATGCGTCGATGTTCGCCAATCGCTTGGAGACGCAGCCGTTCGCACGGAACATGATCGGTACCTTCGCCGAGCTCGTACGTGCCACGGGGAACACGCGGACAGCCGACGTCGGATGCGGACCTGGTCATCTGACCGCCCTGATGCATGACTTGGGGCTGGACGCCTTCGGGCTCGACCTCTCCCCGGCCATGGTCGACCACGCGCGGCGGGCCCATCCGGCGCTGCGGTTCGACGAAGCGCGCATGGAGGCCCTGCCCGTCGAGGACGGCGCGCTCGGCGGAGTGCTGGCCCACTACTCGATGATCCATACCCCGCCCGAAGAAGTGCCGACGCTGCTCGCCGAGCAGGTGCGTGTCCTGGCGCCAGGGGGTCTGCTCCTGGCGTCCTTGTTCGGAACCGAGGGACCGGAGCCGGTCCGCTTCGACCACAAGGTGGCGCCCGCCTACAGCTGGCCTGCTCAGCGGTTCGTTGAGTTGCTGGAGGGGTCCGGATTCGTCACCTTCGCCAGGCTGCTCCACGACCCGGCGTCCGAGCGGGGCTTCCTCGACACGCACCTGCTGGCCCGCCGCCCGTAGCGCGCGCCGCCTGGCCGGTGCCCGGTCACGCGGCGTGCACGGACGTGCTCTACCTGGACGTGCTGTGCACGGATGTGCTGTGCAGGGAACGGGGTGAGCTTCTCCTTCGCGCTGACCAGGCCGACGCTTCCGCTTCGGTGCTTCGGGCGCCCGCCGCGGGCGGCACGCTCACAGCGGAGGTCTGATCCGCGCCAGCCCGCGCACCGCGCGCGGGAAGAGGCGGGAGAGCAACCGCGCGCCGTGCGCCTCCGGGGTCACCGGCACGACGGCCAGGTCCCGGACGACGGCGCGCAGCACCGCGTCGGCCACCTTGGACGCCGGGTAGTTCCGCCTGCCGTACAGCCGGGCGGCCTTGGCCTGGTGCTGTCTCTCCTGCTGCTCGCCCAGGCCCGCGAACCGGGCCGTGGCCGTGATGTTGGTGTTGACCAGGCCGGGGCAGACGGCGGAGACGCCGATGCTCTGCCCGGCCAGCTCCGCCCGCAGGCACTCGCTCAGCATCAGGACGGCGGCCTTGGAGGTGCCGTACGCGGGCAGCGCGCGGGAGGGGAGGAAGGCGGCGGCCGACGCGATGTTGACGATGTGGCCGCCCTGGCCGCGCTCGCTCATCTGCCTGCCGAACGTCCGGCAGCCGTGGATGACGCCCCACAGGTTGGTGTCCAGGGTGTGCTTCCAGTCCTCGACGCTGGTGCTCATGAAGTCACCGGCCACTCCTATACCCGCGTTGTTCACCAGTACGTCGGCGATGCCGTGCTCGGCGGCGACCTTGGCGGCCAGCTTCTCCATCGCCGCCCCGTCACCGACATCGACCGTCTCGGCCCAGGCGCCCGCGGCGCCCGCCAGCCGGGCCGCCTCCGCCGTGCGCGCGGCGCCGACCGCGTCCCGGTCGGCGCCGACGACCTTCGCCCCGGCTGCGGCGAAGGCGAGCGCGGTGGCCCGCCCGATCCCGCTGGCCGCGCCGGTGACGACCACCAGCCGGCCGCCGAACCGCTGGGCGTACGGCCCGGCGGCGGGGCGGCGGGGCGCTGGCTGCCGTGCCTCCCGGGGGCCGTGCGTACGGGCGAACTCGCCGATCCAGTCCGCCAGCTGGTCGGGCCGGGTACGCGGCACCCAGTGCTTGGCGGCCACTGTCCGCCTGGTGAGCCGGGGCGCCCACCGCTCCAGCCCTTCGGACAGGCTGGGGCTCAGGTAGGCGTCGCCGGTGGGGGTGATCAGCTGGACCGGGATCTGTGTCGTGCAGTCCTGCCGCGGGTGGCGCAGCCGCGCACGGACGTTGTCCCGGTAGAGCCAGGCGCCGTGCGCCGCGTCCGCGGGCAGGGAGTCCGTCGGGTAGCCGGTGTCGCCGGGGACCTTCTCCAGGCGCTCCAGGAGGCGCGTCAAGCCCTTGCCGAGCGGCCCCTTCCAGGCCAGCTCGGGCAGCAGCGGGGTGTGCAGCGCGTACACGTACCAGGACTTGGCGCCCTGGCCGAGCAGTTGGCCCACGCGGCGCGGAGTCGGCCGCCGCAGACGCTTCTTGATCCAGTGGCCGAAGTGGTCAAGGGAGGGGCCGGACAGGGAGGTGAAGGAGGCGATCCGGTCCCGGGCGGAGTCGACGGTCACGAACTCCCAGCCCTGGACGGACCCCCAGTCGTGCCCGACCATATGCACCGGCTCCCGCGGGCTGACCGCGTCGACGACGGCACGGAAGTCGGCCGTCAGCTTCTCCAGCGTGAAGCCGCCGCGCAGCGGCTCGGGCGCGGTGGAGCGGCCATGGCCCCGCACGTCGTAGAGCACCACGTGGAAGTCGCGCCGCAGTCGCTCCGCGACCTGGGACCAGACTTCCTTGCTGTCCGGATAGCCGTGCAGCAGCACCACCGTCGGCCGGGCCGGGTCGCCCAGTTCGGCGACGCACAGCTCGACTCCCTCCGGCCGCCTCACCCAGCGCTCCCGCACCCCTGCCCGCTCCGTCAGCTCCGCCGCGCCGCCCCGCTCCGGCCCGCCCCGCTCCGGCCCGCCCTGCTCCCCGCCCACGCCCATGCGCCCTCTCTTCCCGCTCCCCGCGCCCGATCCCCCGCACCAGCCGCAACCCGCGCACCGGCCCGTGTACGTAACGTGACACCCCTCACTGTGACCATGCCCGATGACCTCGTCAAGGCACGTGCACAGCTTGTGGATACCCTGGGTAACAGTACGAGCGGTTCCGTGCCCCTAGGGGCCCGTCCCTCTCCGGTACGACACGCATCCACTCCCCCCGGGGGACGTGTCCCGGTACACAAACGCACTAGCGTTCCTCGTGTGACTGTGATCGCGACCCAGAGCCTGACCATGCGGTTCCCCCGGGTGACCGCTCTCGACCGGCTGACCGTCGACATCACACCGGGCGTGACCGGCCTGGTGGGTGCCAACGGCGCAGGCAAATCAACCCTGATCAAGATTCTGCTCGGGCTCTCCCCCGCCACCGAGGGCACCGCCTCCGTCCTCGGCATGGACGTGTCCAAGGACGGCAGCGCCATTCGCGAGCGCGTCGGATACATGCCGGAGCACGACTGCCTGCCCCCGGACGTCTCGGCGACCGAGTTCGTCGTCCACATGGCCCGCATGTCCGGCCTGCCGCCCACCGCGGCCCGCGAGCGTACGGCCGACACCCTGCGCCACGTCGGCCTGTACGAGGAGCGCTACCGCGCCATGGGCGGCTACTCGACGGGCATGAAGCAGCGGGTGAAGCTGGCCCAGGCCCTCGTCCACGACCCGCAGCTGGTCCTGCTGGACGAGCCGACCAACGGGCTGGACCCGGTCGGCCGGGACGACATGCTCGACCTGATCCGCCGCGTCCACACCGACTTCGGCATCTCGGTCCTGGTCACCTCGCACCTGCTGGGCGAGCTGGAGCGCACCTGCGACCACGTCGTCGTCATCGACGGCGGAAAGCTGCTGCGCGCCTCCACCACCGCGGAGTTCACCCAGGACGCCGCGCTGCTCGCCGTGGAGGTGACGGACACCGACGCCCACCCCGACGGTACGGCGGCCCTGCGCGCCGCGCTCACCGGAGCCGGGCTCACCCTGCGGACGTCGACCGAGCTGGGCGCTCCCGGTAGCGGCCATCTGCTCCTCGTGGAGGTGGCCGCCACCGAGGGCGCCGAGGGGACCGCCGCCGCCCGGAGCACCCAGGCCACCGCGGACGTGCACGACACGGTCCGGGACGCCGTCGCCGATCTCGGGCTCGGCCTGATCCGGATGGAGCACCGCAGGCACCACATCTCCGAGGTCTTCACGGACACCGCCGCCCCACACACCGCCGCCCCAGGCACCGCGGGCACCCCGGGCACCGCCACCGCACCGCGCGAACTCGCGGGAACCCACCCGCAGGAAGGGGGCAGCGGCGATGTCGCCTGAGCCCAGCCCGCCGGCCGTCGCCGCACGCGCCACGGACGTCATCCACAACATCGGCTACCGCAGCTACGACGGCCCCCGCCTCGGCCGCGCCTACGCGCGCCGTTCGCTCTACCTCCAGTCGCTGCGCGGCGCGTACGGGCTCGGCCGTTCGGCCAAGTCCAAGGTCCTGCCGATGATCCTGTTCGCCGTGATGTGCGTGCCCGCCGCGATCATCGTGGCCGTGGCCGTGACCACCGGGCTGGACGAACTGCCGGTGGACTACACGGCGTACGCGAGTTTCCTGCTGCCGGTCATCAGCATCTTCATCGCGGCCGTCGCCCCGCAGTCCGTCTCCCTCGACCTGCGGTTCAAGACCGTCCCGCTCTACTTCTCCCGCCCCATCGAGCGCGCCGACTACGTGAGTGCGAAGTTCACGGCCCTCACCTCGGCCCTCTTCGTCTTCACCGCCGTGCCCGTCACGATCCTCTACGCGGGCGCCCTGCTCGGGAAGCTCGACTTCGTCGACCAGACCAAGGGCTTCGCGCAGGGCCTGCTCTCCGCCGCCGCCTTCTCCCTGCTGTACGCGGGCCTCGGCCTGGCGGTCGCCGCCCTCACGCCCCGGCGCGGGTTCGGCGTCGCCGCCATCATCGCCGTCTTCACCATCCCCTACACCCTGGTGTCCGCGCTCCAGGCGATCGCCGAGGAGCAGGACAGCATCGACTCCACCGGCTGGCTCGGCCTGGCCTCGCCCGGCACCCTGCTGGACGGCATCCAGGGCAAGTTCCTCGGCGGGACGACGGAGTTCCCCGGCGGGCGCCAGCTGACCGGCGGCGAGGGCGTCGTCTACCTGCTGGTCTTCGCCGCCATGGTCGCCGGTTCGTATGCCCTCCTCCTGCGCCGCTACCGAAAGGCCGGGCTGTGACCGCCCACCCGTCACCCGCCACCACCCCGCGAAGGAATGGGCCGCGCCCATGAGCACTCTCCAGATCGACCACACCTCCCGCTGGTTCGGGAACGTCGTCGCCGTCAACGACATCTCCATGAACATCAGCCCCGGCGTCACCGGGCTCCTCGGCCCCAACGGCGCGGGGAAGTCCACGCTCATCCACATGATGGGCGGCTTCCTCGCCCCCTCGACCGGCGCCGTCACCCTCGACGGCGAGCAGATCTGGCGCAACGAGCGCGCCTACCGCGAGATCGGCCTCGTCCCCGAGCGCGAGGGCATGTACGACTTCCTCAACGGCGCCGAGTTCGTGCTGGCCAACGCCGAGCTGCACGGCCTGCCCGACCCGGGCGCCGCCGCCCAGCGCGCGCTGGCCACCGTGGAGATGGAGTACGCACAGGACCGCCGCATCTCGACGTACAGCAAGGGCATGCGCCAGCGCGTCAAGATGGCCTCCGCGCTGGTGCACGATCCGTCCGTGCTGCTGCTGGACGAGCCGTTCAACGGCATGGACCCGCGCCAGCGCATGCATCTGATGGACCTGCTGCGCAGGATGGGGGAGGAGGGGCGCACCGTCCTCTTCTCCTCGCACATCCTGGAGGAGGTCGAGCAGCTCGCCTCCCACATCGAGGTGGTCGTCGCCGGCCGGCACGCCGCCAGCGGCAACTTCCGCAAGATCCGCCGCCTGATGACGGACCGGCCGCACCGCTACCTCGTGCGCTCCAGCGACGACCGGGCGCTCGCCGCCGCGCTCATCGCCGACCCGTCCACCGCGGGCATCGAGCTGGACGCGACCGAGCAGGCGCTGCGCATCCAGGCCGTCGACTTCAACCGCTTCACCGAACTCCTGCCGCGCGTCGCCCGCGAGCACGGCATCCGTCTCCTGACCGTCTCGCCCTCGGACGAGTCCCTGGAGAGCGTCTTCTCGTACCTCGTCGCGGCCTGACGGCCTGAAAGGAGACTGAGCGATGTACAACCCCACTGTCGCCCGGCTCACTTACCGGGCACTGCTGGGCCGCCGCCGCGCACTGCTGCTGTGCGTGCTGCCGGTGCTGCTGCTCATCGTCGCCGGTGTCGTCCGCTTCATGGTCGGCGCGGACGACACGGTGACCGCGGAGCTGCTCGGCGGTTTCGCGCTGGCCACCATGGTCCCGCTGATCGGCGTCATCGCCGGTACGGGCGCGATCGGCCCGGAGATCGACGACGGCTCGGTCGTCTACCTGCTCTCCAAACCGCTGAAGCGGCAGACGATCATCCTCACCAAGCTCTACGTCGCGGTCGGGGTCAGCATCGCCTTCTCGGCGATCCCGACCTTCCTGGCGGGCTTCATCCTGAACGGCAACAGCCAGCAGCTCGCCGTCGCCTACACCTTCGCCGCGGTGGCCGCCTCCTTCGCGTACAGCGCGCTGTTCCTGCTGCTGGGCACGGTCAGCAGGCACGCCGTCGTCATCGGCCTGGTGTACGCGCTGATCTGGGAGACGCTGTTCGGCAGCCTGGTGTCGGGAGCGCGGACGCTCTCGGTGCAGCAGTGGGCTCTCTCGCTGGCGGAGGAGATCGCCGGGGAGGGGCTGGTCACCTCCGACGTGGGGCTGCCGGTGGCGGTCGTGCTGCTCGCCGTGGTGACCGCGGGCGGCACCTGGTGGGCCGGGCAGAAGCTGCGCTCGCTGACGCTGGCGGCGGAGGGCTGACGAGGGCTGACCGGCCCGGCCGGCCCGGCCGGGATTGCCGCCGGGGGTTGTCAGCCGCGGGCCGTGATGCGTAGATCGCGGCCCGCGCCCAGCCCCAGCAGGGCCAGCGCCGCGCAGACCAGCAGCATCACGGCGATGGGGAGCGTCCAGCCGCCGGTCAGCTGGTGGACGGCGCCCAGGGCCAACGGCCCTACCGCCGCCAGCAGATACCCCCAGGTCTGCGCCATCCCGGAGAGCCGGGCCGCGAGATGGGCATCGCCCGTCCGCAGCACCATCATGGTCAGCGCCAGCCCCAGCGAACCGCCCTGCCCCACCCCCAGCAGCGCCGCCCACACCCACGCCCCGGTCACGGGGGCCACCAGCAGCCCGCCGATGCCGGACGCCATCAGGGCCACCACGGCGAGGGCGAGTACCCGCTGGTCCCGCAGCCGCCCGGCCAGCGTCGGCACGACGAACGAACCGACCATCTGCATCAGCGTGCTGAACGCGAAGACGAGTCCGGCGGTCGCCCGGTCCATCCCGTGATCCGTGAAGATCGTCGGCATCCAGGCGATGGCGACGTACGCGATCAGCGACTGCGCGCCCATGAACAGCGTGACCTGCCACGCCAGCGGGGACCGGCTCAGCCGTACGGCCGCAGCGGGCGTGCCGGTGTGCGGAGCTGTGGGGCGTGGAGCTGTGGTGTGCGGAGCTGTGGTGTGCGGAGCGCCGGGTGTCGCGGGCGTCGTCAGCGCCGCTGCCCCGCGCGGGATTGAGGCACGCCGTACTCCTCGCCGTACCAGCACCGCCTGCGGCAGCCAGACGGCCACCGCCAGCGCGGCCAGCACCGCCCAGGCCGCCAGCGAGCCCCGCCAGCCGCCGAGCGCCTCCTCCAGCGGGACCGCCGAGGCCGCCGAGACCGTCGCGCCGAGCACCATGGCGGTGGAGTAGAGCGCCGTCATGCCCGCCGCCCGGTCCGGGAAGTCGCGCTTGACCAGCCCCGGCATCAGCACGTTCAGCAGCGCGATCGCCGTGCCCACCACCGCGCAGCCGCCGAAGAGCGCCACCACCGGCGGCGCCACCCGCAGCACGATGCCCCCGCAGAGCAGCAGCAGCGCCGCGCACAGTACGGCCTCGGTGCCCCAGCGCTTCGCCAGTCCGGGCGCGAACGGTGCGGCGAGGCCCATGAAGACCAGCGGGATCGTGGTCACCAGGCTGGTCGTCGTCGCCGTCAGGCCGAAGTCGTCGCCTATCTCGCCGAGTACGGGGGAGACACCGGCCAGCGCCGCCCGCATGTTGAGCGAGGCCAGCACGATCCCGGCGAGCAGCAGGGCGGGGTGTGTCCGCAGCCGCCGCGCCGCCGCGACGGGCGGGGCAGGCGTAGCGGGCGCGACGGGCGCCGAGTCCTCCTCGGCGTCGATGACACTCCCGCCGTGCGGGGGCGGTGGGGTCCTGCTGGACATGGGGTGCTGCCGCCTCTCCGGTGGGTTCGGTCTCGGGCGCGGTCCACGGTGAACGGTCAGCCGGCGAGCAGCGCCTCGACCTCCCGGCGCGGTCTGTCCAGCAGCGCCCGCGCCGCGCGCTCCGCCGCCGCCGGGTCCCCCGACGCGATCGCGTCCACGACCGCGTGGTGGTCGCCCGGCACGATGCGCGGCATCTGCGCGTCCCGCAGCGACGCGAGCAGCGCCTCCCGTACGGAGCTGCTGAACCAGCGGTACGTCGCGCTGAGCGCGGCGTTGTGCGCGGCGTCCACGACCGCGATGTGGAAGTCGACGTCGTGCGCGGCGTGCAGTTCGTGGCGGTCGTACGCGGGCCGGTCGTCCGCGGGCCCGTCGTACGGGCCGCCTGCCCCCGCCGCCGTCATCTCCGCCACCGCCGCCTGTGCCGTGAGGGCGTCCCGCATCCGGGCCAGGTCGGCCGCCGTGTGCCGGGTCGCGGCCAGCCGCGCGCCCTCCGCCTCCAGCGCGATCCGCACCTCCAGCACGTCCAGGATGCCGGCCTTCCGTACGCCCCGTACGGTCTCCCCCGGGTCGTGCAGCGAAACCACGAAGGTGCCGTTGCCCTGCCGGGACTCCAGCTGCCCGGCGTGTACGAGCACCCGGACCGCCTCGCGCACGGTGTTCCGCCCGACGCCCAGCTGCTCGGCCAGCGCGTGCTCGGTCGGGATGCGTTCCCCGACCCGCCAGTGGCCGTCGGCCAGCTGCGCGCGCAGCTCGTCCACGACGGTGTCCACCAGGGACTGCCGCCCCGCCACCCGCAGCGCCATTCGCGTCTCTCCCGTCCCTGGCAGATTCATCCGGTTGCCCAGTCATCCTACAACCGCCACGTCGAGCTGGACCTGCTCGCCGAACAGACCCATGTGGTGCTGTTCAACGGCGGCGGCTTCGACGGCCCCCAGTGGTCCCTACGGGCCTCGCTCGCCAACCTGGACGTCCTGGACTACCTGCGGATCGGGCACCACCTGCGGCGGATCTTCGACGACTGCGTGAGCGAGTGGCGGGCGCGCCGGGCAGGCGCGTGAGCCCGCGTGCGAGCCGCCGAGCCCTCCGCCCGGGCGAGCCCTCCCGCCCGCGCGAGCCCCTCAGCGGGCCAGCAGCTTCTCCAGCACCACCGCGATGCCGTCCGCGTCGTGCGAGGCCGTCACCTCGTCGGCCACCGCCAGCAGCTCCGGGTGCGCGTTGCCCATCGCGACCCCGTGCGCCGCCCACGCGAACATCGGCACGTCGTTCGGCATGTCTCCGAAGGCGATGGTCTCGGCCGCGTGCACTCCCAGGCGCCGGGCCGCCAGCGACAGCCCCTTCGCCTTGCTGAGCCCCAGCGGCAGCAGCTCGACCACTCCGGCGCCGGACATCATCACGCCCACCAGAGTGCCCGCCGCCTCCCGCGCCGCGGCGGCCAGCTCGTCGTCACCGAGCCGCGGGTGCTGGAGGTAGAGCTTGTTCAGCGGCGCCGTCCACAGCGCGGCCCGGTCCTCGTACGGGATGCTGGGCAGAGGGCCCTCCTGCTGCCGGAAGCCCGGCCCGACGAGCACCTCGCCGTCCACGCCGTCGCGCGAGGCGGCCAGCGCCAGCGGGCCGACCGCCTCCTCGATCCGCGCCAGCGCGACCTGGGCCAGCTGCCGGTCCAGGGTGACGGAGGTCAGCAGCCGCCGCTCGCCCGCGTGGTAGAGCTGCGCCCCCTGTCCGCAGACGGCCAGCCCGGTGTGGCCCAGCTCGGCCAGCACGTGCTTCGTCCACGGCACCGCCCGCCCGGTCACCACCAGGTGCGCGGCGCCGCGCGCGCACGCGGCGTCCAGAGCGTCCGTCGTACGCGCCGAGAGGGTGTCGTCGGAGCGCAGCAGCGTGCCGTCCAGGTCGGTGGCTATCAGCTTGTACGGGAACGGGCGCGGCGCGCTGCCGGGACCGGGGCCGCTGGCGGGCCCGGCGCCGAGGTCGGAGGTCACTTGGCGATCGGCTCCAGCACCTCGCGACCGCCCAGGTACGGCCGCAGCACCTCCGGCACCCGCACCGAGCCGTCGGCCTGCTGGTGGTTCTCCAGCAGCGCCACGATCGTGCGCGGTACGGCGCACAGCGTCCCGTTCAGCGTCGCCAGCGGCCGGACGGGCCCGCCCGCCCGCTCCCGCATCCGCACCGAGAGGCGGCGGGCCTGGAACTCGTCGCAGTTGGAGGCGGAGGTCAGCTCGCGGAACTTGCCCTGCGTCGGAATCCACGCCTCGCAGTCGAACTTGCGGGAGGCCGAGGCGCCCAGGTCGCCCGTCGCCACGTCGATCACCTGGAAGGGCAGCCCGAGGCCGGTCAGCCACTGCTTCTCCCACTCCAGCAGCCGCCGGTGCTCCGCCGCCGCCTCCTCCGGGGCGACGAACGAGAACATCTCCACCTTGTCGAACTGGTGCACGCGGAAGATGCCCCGGGTGTCCTTGCCGTACGTGCCCGCCTCGCGGCGGAAGCAGGGCGAGAACCCGGCGTACCGCAGCGGCAGGCGGTCCGCGTCGATGATCTCGTCCGCGTGGTACGCGGCGAGCGCCACCTCGGAGGTGCCGACGAGGTAGAGGTCGTCCTGCTCCAGGTGGTAGACGTTCTCCGCCGCCTGGCCCAGGAAGCCGGTGCCCTCCATGGCGTGCGGCTTGACCAGCGCGGGGGTGAGCATCGGGGTCAGCCCGGCCGCCGTCGCCTGCGCGATGGCGGCGTTGACCAGGGCCAGCTCCAGCAGGGCGCCGACGCCGGTGAGGTAGTAGAAGCGCGAGCCCGATACCTTCGCGCCGCGCTCCACGTCGATGGCGCCGAGCAGCTGGCCCAGCTCCAGGTGGTCTTTGGGGGTGAAGCCCTCGGCCGCGAAGTCGCGCGGCTCGCCGATCGTCTCCAGGACGGCGAAGTCCTCCTCGCCGCCGACCGGGACGTCGGGGTGGACCAGATTGCCCAGCGCGCGCAGCAGCCGCTGGGCTTCGGCCGCCGCCGTGTCCTGCTCGGCGTCGGCGGCCTTGACGGCGGCGGAGAGCACGCCTGCCTCGCGCAGCAGCTCGGCCTTCTCCTCCCCGGCCGCCTTGGGGATGCGCTTGCCCAGCTGCTTCTGCTCGGAGCGCAGCTGGTCGAAGCGGACGCTCGACGACCGGCGCCGCTCGTCGGCGGAGATCAGCGCGTCGACGAGGCCGACGTCCTCTCCACGGGCCCGCTGCGAGGCACGTACACGGTCGGGGTCGTCACGGAGGAGGCGAAGGTCAATCACCGGGCCAGGGTACCGGTGCGGCTCCGGCCTATCGACCTGATATCCCATTCCCTCCGGATATGCCCCTTTTATGAAGCTGCCTTGCTGTACGGAAATCCAGAACCCGGCCGGAACCCCCCGGAGCCGGGCCGGAACGCGGCGGAATCGCGGCGAATGGTGGGCCGGGCGCCTGCCGCCGGGGCGGGCGCGGGGCAGGCGGACGGGCTGCGCCGCGCCGCGGCGGGCTGCCGTTATCCACAGGCTGTCGACTGTCCCCAAAGTTTTCCACAGGCTGCGAGCGGGGGCTGTGGAAAGCGGGAAAGATCATTCTGCGGGAATGTCTGCTGGCGCAGAATTCCCGGCTCGCGCTCGGAATACACCCTCTTTCGAGGGGAATTGCCTCACTCCAACGAGTTGAACAAGTGAATTGGGGTGACACCGACTGATCCCGGACGCTGTGCCCCTCTCTGGGGTCTCCATGCCGTTTTGTCGACTCTGCCCGATTCACCTGTCGACTTATGCACAGCAGCGCCCGTCACCCTGTGGATAACTTTGCGGAGACAATCCGACTCCGGCCGGACACCCGCAGGTCAGCGACGGTCCAGCCGTCGGCCACCCGCCCCGGACGCGTCAGACCCGCCCGTCCAGGCACCGGGTCAGCCAGTCCGCCGCCGCCACGAACTCCCCGTCCGTGGTGCCCGGCGTCAGCTCCGCCCGCACCTCGTCCGCCCGCGGATACGACCCCAGGAACCGCACCCGCTGGCACGACCGCTTCAGCCCCATCAGCACGTCCCCCACCCGCCGGTCCGAGACGTGCCCCTCGCAGTCGACCGAGAAGCAGTAGCGGCCGATGCCCTCACCCGTGGGCCGCGACTCGATGCGCATCATGCTGACCCCCCGCGACGCGTACTCCTGGAGCAGCTCCAGCAGCGCGCCGGGGTGGTCCTCGCGCAGCCACATCACGACCGAGGTCTTGTCCGCCCCCGTACGGGCGGCGGGCCGGGCCGGACGGCCGGCGAGCACGAAGCGGGTCGTCGCGTTCTCCGCGTCGTGGATGTCGGTGACCAGCGCCTCCAGCCCGTACGGCCCGGCGGCGAACTCGCCCGCGAACGCGGCGTCGTAGCGCCCCTCCTGCACCAGCCGGGCACCGTCCGCGTTGGAGGCGGCCGACTCCCAGACGGCGTCGGGCAGCCGCGCCGCCAGCCAGTTGCGCACCTGCGGCTGCGCGACGGGATGCCCGGTGACCGTCTTCACGCTCTCCAGCGGCGTGCCCGGACGCACCAGCAGCGCGAACGCGATCGGCAGCAGCACCTCGCGGTAGATCATCAAAGGCTCGCCGCTCGCCAGCTCGTCCAGGGTGGCGGTGACCCCGCCCTCGACCGAGTTCTCGATCGGCACCAGCGCCGCGGCGGCCTCCCCCGCCCGCACGGCGTCCAGCGCGGCCGGCACCGAGACCATCGGCACCAGCTCGCGGGTGGCCGCCTCGGGCAGCGTGCGGAGCGCGGCTTCGGTGAAGGTGCCCTCGGGGCCGAGGTAGGTGTAGCGACTCGCGGGTGACATGCCGCCACAGTAGCCGCGTACGGCGCGCGCCCGCCCGCGCTTCTCAGCCTTCGAGCAGCGCCTGCCCCACGTACTCGCCCTCGCCCGGCCCGCCCGGCACGGCGAACAGCGCGCTCGCCTCGTGCCGCAGGAAACGCGAGAGCGCGTCGCCGCTGTCCAGCTTGCGCTGCACCGGGACGAAGCCCCGCAGCGGATCGGCCTGCCAGGCGACGAAGAGCAGTCCCGCGTCGGGGGCGCCGTCCGCGCGGAAGCCATCGTGGAAGGAGAAGGAGCGGCGGAGCATGGCGGCGCCGCCGTTGGTCTCCGGCGCGCTCACCCGTACGTGGGCGTCGGCGGCGATGACCAGGGCGTCACCCGAGCGCTTCTCCAGATCGACGGCACTCGTCTCGCCGCCGCCGGTGAGCGGGGCGCCGTCGGACTTGCGGCGCCCGATCACCTTCTCCTGGGCGCCGGGCGGGAGCGCGTCCCAGGGGTCGAGCAGCATCCGGATGCGGCGGAAGACCGCGTACGAGCCGCCCGCCATCCAGCCGGGCGAACCGTCGGCGGGCAGGAAGACGCGCTCGTCGAAGTCGTCGTCGGAGGGCTTGGGGTTGTTGGTGCCGTCCACCTGGCCCATCAGGTTGCGCTGGGTCATGGGGGCGGCGGTGGCCCCGGCGGAGCGGTTGAATCCGGTCATCTGCCAGCGCAGGCGTGCGGTGTCCGCCGCCGCCCGCTGGAGCGCGCGCAGCGCGTGGAAGGCGACGAGCCCGTCGTCGGCGCCGATCTGCACCCACAGGTCGCCGTCCGAGCGCTTCGCGTCGAGCGCGTCGGCGGTGAAGCGGGGGAGCGGCGCGAGGGCGTCGGGGAGCCGCGCGGTCAGCCCCGTACGGGCGAAGAAGCGGCGGCCGAAGCCGAACGTGACGGTGAGCGAGCACGGGCCCGCGTCCCGGGCCACGTCCGCGGCGGCACCGTCGGCCGCGCCCTCCGTCTCGCCCGCCATCAGCGCGGAGGCGGTTCGCGACCAGCGCCGCAGCAGGGCCGCGGCCTGCTTGCGCCGGGCGCCGGGCGCGAGGTCGAAGGCGACGAGATGGCAGTGCGCCTGCAACGGGGTGGTGATCCCGGCCTGGTGCGCGCCGTGGAAGGGCACGCGGGTCGTACCGACGCTGGCGAGCGCCGTCGGCGGCTCGGCACGGGCGGCCCGCTGGCCGAGGGCGCCGCCGCCCGCGCCCAGCGCCAGCCCCGTCGCGCCGGCGGCGCCGACGCTGCCGAGGAGGCGGCGCCGGGAGAGGGTGAGGTCGTGGTCGTTCATGGCGCGGATCGGAGTTCCTGTTCGTGTGCCGGTCTCTGTGCGTGGTGCGGGTGGTGCGCGGGTGCGGGTGGTGCGCGGGTGCGGTCAGCCGATGCGCAGCGTCTTGGTCTCGGTCACCTGATCGATGTCCGAGGTGCGGACGGTGATCGCCACCCGCCAGCTGCCGCCCACCGGAAGCCGCAGGCCGGCATCCTTCCAGCGGCCCGCGCCCGTCCGCTCGGGGGTGCTGCGCAGCGGGCCGAGGTCCTTGGCGGGCAGGGTGAGGGCGACCCGCACCTCCGGGGCGTCGAGCGGCTCCCCGTCCGCGCCGGTGGTCCGTACGGTCAGCGTGTTCTGGCCCGTACGGCCCGGGTCGAGGGTGATCTCGGCGGTGCCCTTCCCGTCCGTACCGCCCGTGTCGAAGGGGATCTCCAGGCTGGCGGGCCCGTCCGAGGCCGCCGCGGACGACCCGCCGGAGCCCTGCTCCGCCTCCTCGGCACGGCCCGGCTCGGTGCCGCTGAGCAGCGTGGCGACGGCGAGGATCACGACGGCGACACCGGCCTCGCAGAGCACGGAGCGGCGCAGTCCGGCGCGCGGCAGGTCGGCGTCCAGCGCGCGCTTGCGGCGGACGGTCGCGGTGGCCGCGCGCTGACGGCTCAGCTGCGCGGCGCGCACCGGGTCCTCGTCCGGGTCCGGCGCGGCCGGGGAGGCGGTCCTGGCTTTGGCCTTGACGCCGGCACCGGCCCGGGCACCGGCCTTGGCCTTCGGCTTCTCCTTGGCCGCCGCCACCGGCTCCTTCCCCGCCTGAGCGGGTGCGGAGTCGACCAGCCGCCCCGTCCACCGCCGGGAGAACCAGCCCAGGCTGACCAGCGCGCTGACCAGCCCCGCCTTGAGGAGGAGCAGCAGCCCGTAGTCGGTCCCCGTCAGCGCGCTCACCGAGCCGACCTGGCGCCAGGACTGGTAGAGGCCGGTGACCGCCAGGACGACGACGCTGCTGAAGGCGAGCCGCGAGAAGCGGCGGGTCGCGGCGGCGCTCGGCGGATCGCTCCGGTAGAGCGCGGTGAGCAGGCTGGTGAGGCCGCCGAGCCAGCAGGCGACGGCGAGCAGGTGGACGACGGCGACGGGCATGGCGAGCGAGGTCTGGATGCCGGTGGACGCGTGCTCGGCCATCGCCCACGTCGCGGCGAGCCCGGCGGCGACGACACCGCCGCCGAGGGTGAGGCCGAAGAAGAGGTCACGCCGCTCGGGGGGCGTACGGGCTCCGGGCGTCTTGTCCGCGTGACCGTCCTCCTCCCTGGCGTACGTGCCGAAGAGCACCGAGAGGAAGACCGCCGCAGCCGCCAGCAGCAGCAGCCGGGAGACGAGAGCGGTGCCGATCTTCGTGTCCAGGGTCGTCTGGAGCACCGTCAGGTCGAACGCGTCCGTGAGGCCGCCCGAACCGGTGTACGGCCCGCGCAGCAGCAGCGTCGCCACGGTCGCGCCGGTCAGGACGGCCCAGCCGCCGGAGACCAGGCGCTGCAACGGCACCGACCGCGCGCCCGGCCGCCAGCAGGCCAGCATGAAGGTGGCGCCGCCGACGAGGATGACGAAGCCGCCGTAGGAGAAGTAGCGCGCGGTGTCGTAGAGGAAGCCGGTGGTGCCGCCGCCCGCCTCGGTGTCCGAGAGGCCGACGGAGGTCTTGGAGGGCGCGCCGATGGAGAAGGTGAAGGCGCCCGCGATGGGGTGGCTGTCCGCCGAGACGGCCTTCCAGGCGACGGTGTACGTGCCGTCGGAGAGGCTGGCGCCGGTCTTCATGGCGGTGCCGTACTTGACGGTGCCGCCGCCGGACATGTCCTTCAGCTCGCCCGCGTCGACCCGTTCGCCGTCGGGGGCGAGCACGCGTATGGAGTCGTCGGACATGGCGACGTTCTCGGAGAAGGTCAGCGTGACCTCGTGCGGCGCGCTGCTCACCACCGACCCCGCGGCCGGACTGCTGCCGGTGAGCGCGGCGTGTGCCGCGGCCGGGCTTGCCGTGCCCAGCAGGATCGCGGCGAGTGCCGCCAGCACTCCGAGGGTGCTGAGCAGGGCGGTGACCCGTTGCCGGGGTGAGGTGGTGGGCAGCACGCTTCAGTTCCTCACTGCTCGGGGGTGTGGTTGGTCGCCTCGACAGGAACGGACAACTTGATCGGGTCGGACTTCTCGAAGCGCAGTTCGAGGGAGACCTGGTCCCCCTCCGCGGGCTTGCGGCGGAGGTCGACCAGCATGAGGTGGTTGCCGCCCCGTGCGAAGTCCAGCTTCCCGCCCGCCGGTACGGGCATCGACTTCACCTGGTGCATCTGCTGGTCGACCGTCTTGTGCAGTTCCACCTTCTTGGCCAGGTCGCTGGTCACGGAGGTCAGCCGGTCGTCCTTGCCGCCCTCGTTCGCGATGACCACGAAGGCGCTCGCCATGTCGGTCATGAGCGGCTGCGGCACGTAGGCGCCGGAGGCCTTCAGTGCGGGCCCGCCCTTGCCGGTGCTCTTGCCGGAATCCGAGCCCGAGTCCGAGCCCGAGTCCGAGGAGCAGCCCCCCAGCGCGAGGGACCCGGCCAGCGCGAGGGCCGTCGCGGTGAGCGTCGTACGCCGCCGGGTCACGGGTTCTCCCCCTTCACGATCGCGGGGAGTTCCTTCTCCAGGATCTCGGCGGTCGAGGTCCGCTCGGTGTACAGGACGTGGCCCTTGTCGTCCTTGGGCGAGAAGGCGACGATCTGCGCACCGTGCGTGGAGACCACGTCGCCGTTCTTCTTCTTGTACGACGGCTCGATGTGGACGCCGACGCTGCGCGCCCCCGCCTGGATGGTGTCGAAGTCGCCGGTCAGCCCGATGAAGGACGGGTCCTGCATGCGCAGCCACTTGCCCAGCCGCTTCGGGGTGTCCCGCTCGGGGTCGGAGGTGACGAAGACGACCCGGAGCTTCTGCTGCTCGGCCTTGCTGAGCTTCGACTTCGCCACGGCGATGTTGCTCATCGTCAGCGGGCAGACGTCCGGGCAGTGGGTGTAGCCGAAGAAGAGGAGCGTCGGGCTGCCCTTGGTCTCCTCGATCAGGTCGTACTCCTTTCCGCTGGTGTCGGTCAGGGTGAGGTCGGGCTTGGCGAAGGGGGTGTCGAGCACGGCACCGCCCTCCTTCTGGTCGCTTTCGACGCTGGCGGCGGCGGAGTCGGTCTTGTCGCCGGAGGCGTCGTCGCCGTCACCGCCGCACGCGGTCAGGGCGAGTGCCGCCGCGCAGAACGCGGCGGCGAGGGTGAGGGTCTTGCGCTGGGGCATCGGTGGTTCCTGGTGTTCGTGTTTCTGCGGTGCTGGAGGGTACTGAGGCACTGGGCCTGGGGTGCTGGCTCCGAGGTGCTGGGCCTTTCGCGCTGGGCCTGCCGCGGTACCGCCCGGCGACGCCGCGCCGGGCGGTACCGCGCCGGCTCACGCCGAGCGGCGGCGCACGGCGAGGGCGCCGAAGGCCACCCCGGCGACGCCGACGGCGATGCCGACGCCGCCGAGGACGCGCGCGGTGGTGTCCGAACTGTCCGAGCTGTCCGCGGCGGCCTTCGCGTCGGCGCCCGCGCCGTTCTCGGCGTCGCCGCCCTTCGCGCTGTCGGCGCCGTCAGTGTTGTCGGCTGCGGCCTCCTCGGTGCCGCCCTCCGGCGCGGGGGCGGTGAGCTTGAGGACGGGCGCCGGGTACTCCGGCTCCTTCCCGCCCTCCTTCGGCTCCTCGATCCACCGCACCACCTCCTTGCTGTCGTACGTCTGGAGCGCCTTGAACACCATCTGCTCGCCTTCCCCGGGCAGCTCGCCCATGGAGAGCGGGAACTGCTGGAACTGGCCGGGCTCGATCTCCCCGCCCGTCCAGGTGACCTTGGTGACCGCCTCGTTGATCGTCTCGCCGTGCATCTCGATCGGCTTGTCCAGCTTGGACTTGGTGACCTTGACGTCCCAGCCCGGCACCGGCTGCGGCATCACGGAGGCCAGCGGCGTCTCCTTGGGCAGGTTGACCTCGAGCTTCACGGTCGAGGCGTCGTCGCGCTCGTTGGGGACCTTGAAGGTGACGGTGCCGTAGCCGCCCGCCTCCGCCTCGTCCGGGTTGACGGAGACGTGCGCGGAGGCGGCACCGGCGCCGAGCAGGAGGGCGGAGACGGCGAGGACACCGGTGGTCGCGAAGCGGCGCTGCGAGATCTTCATGTGTCGGACTTCCTCTGTCAGGTGTGTGGCTCACCGCTGCCGCAGCGCCGTGCGCAGGCACGACGCCGTGCCGGAGCACGGCGCCGCACGGAGGCCGTACGGGCGCCGGGGCGGTGGGCGCGGACTGGGGGGCGCGACGCGGCCGGGCTGCACCGGCTGCCTACGCCGGCTGCCGGGGCAGGCGGCGCGGTCCGGCGGGGTCACCCGCTGCGTCGCGAGGCGGTGGAAGCCCCCGGCCCGGCCACGTGCCGCGTACGGGCCCCGGCACAGCAGGGCACGGACGTCGGCGTCACGCCGCGAGCGCGAGGCTTCCCGCGTCCTGCGGCGGCCCACGCCTGCTCACCGCGTGGTGCAGGAGCACGGGAGGGGGCGCGGCGGTGTCCCGCGCGCGCTCCACGACGCGGGGCGCGGGAGCGTCGTCAAGCAACAGCCCGGCGCGCAGCGCGCGCAGGAGGAACAGGGCCGTGCGCAGGTCGCGGACCGTCATCAGCGCCTCGGCGGCGGAAGCCACCAGGACCGAGAGCCGGAGCAGCCGCCACAGTGCGGCCTCGCCCCGGCGCAGCAGCCAGCCCGCCGCGAGGGCGGCGAGCAGGTGGCCGAGCAGCATGACGGGGGTGAGCTGGCCGAGCGCGTCGGCGACGACGCCGCGCAGGCAGTCGACGGTGCTGTACGACGCGTCCTGCGCGCCGGGGGCCAGGTCGGACGCGTAGGCGGTGGGGGCGCCGGAGAGGCCCGCGTCGGAGACGACCTGCCGGGCCTGGGCGTCGGTCAGCGCGCCGGCCGCGTGGTCGTTGCAGAGCAGCTGCCCGGCCAGCTCCCGCAGCCCGCTGCTGCTGCCGCCGTCGGCCGCCGTGCCGCCGGCCGCTCCGGCTCCGGCCGTGCGCGACGCCGTACCGTGCGTGCCGTGCATGCCGCCGGAGAAGAGGGTGTGCAGCGCGACCTGGCCCAGCACCAGCAGCGCGGCGATGCCGTGCAGCGAGCGCTCCCGCCCGGCCAGGGGCGCGGCGAGCGCGAAGACCAGCGCGCAGGCGACCCCGACCGTCCACAGGGGGACGGCGGCCCCTGCGGCGACGGTGTGACCTGCCATGGACAGTGCGACGCAGGCCGCGGTGAACACCGCGGCCCGCGAGAGTCTGAGATCCGCACCGGCAGTCATGGCGGCGCCATCATCTCACCGCGACGCGCGCCTGTCTGCGGCAGGGGAGCCGCCGGAACCCGTCGGCGCGCGGGGCGGGGACGGCTCGGTCGCCGCAGCAAAGGCGTTACACGCAGAAGGGCGTACTCCGCTTCCGCCGAATGAGGGGAGTCACACGCCTGGCACGCTTACCGCCCGCTCCCGCAGGCAATACGTATCCCTATGGCCGGGCGGTCCTTGTGGCCCCACTCCGAGCCGCAGCCTGGAGGGTGAGCATGAGTATCTGGTGGTCTCTCCATCTGCGCCGCGAGGCGGCCAGCGTGCCGCTCGCGCGCCGGTTGCTGTTGGGCACGATGGAGACGGCCGGGGTGGACCCGGAAATCTCCTTCGAACTGGCGATCGCTCTCTCCGAGGCGTGCGCCAACGCGGTCGAGCACGGGGTGAACGAGCGGAGCGACGCGTACCGGGTGACCGCGTGCATCGACGGCGACATGTGCCACATCGAGGTCACCGACCCCGGGCCGGGCTTCCCGCAGTCCGGGCCCCGGGCCGGCCCGCCCGGGCCGGCCCGCCCCGGGGGCGACGCCCCGCCGGGGCCCTCCGCGGCCGACTCGGCCGCCGACTCGGCCGCTGTCCAGGAGGACGGCCGCGGCCTCTGCCTGATCGAGACCCTTGCCGACCACGTTCGCTTCCACAACCGCCCCAACAGCGGCGGCGCGGTGGTCAGCTTCGACAAGATCCTCAAATGGCGCGACGACGCCCTCCTGAAGGCGGGCTGAGCGGACACTCGTCCGGTCCTGCGTCGGGGGCGGCCGGTGATCCGGCGGGCGAAGGCTGTCGAGGCCGCCAGAGGGAAGGCGGGACGGCCGGTACCGGTCCGGGGGAGACCGGGCTCCGCGAAGGGGGTGTCGAGCACGGCACCGCCGGAGGTGACGCGGTCGGCGGGGCCGCGGAGGGGGTGACCCGCACCGTCGCGTTGCGCAGTCCCGACAGCTCCGCGCTCTTCCCGTACGGTCGCCGCATGGCACCGCCGTCGCCGCCGATGTTCCGCCGCGCGCCCTCGTCCAGGAGGCAGACGGCTCGGCCGCATGTGCCGCACTCCCGGCCCGGAGTCAGCCGCCGTCAGGTAGCCGGGCGCAGCCGGTCCAACTCGTCCCCGATGGCTTTGCGTAGCGGGTCGTGCTGCGGGCCGAGTGCGAACCGTTCGTCGGTCCAGTTGCCGCCTGGGTAGAGCCACACGGGCTTGCCGACCAAGTGGGCCGCTTCCCACTCGAAGCGCGGCCACACGTGCGCATGCAGGAACCCGTCAGTGTTGCCCAGGATCTCCAGGTTGATCCTCCGGAAGGCTGTGTCCAAGCGCCGGGACGCGCGCTCGACCGCCTCGCCGAGTCTGTCCATGTCGGACAGGAACGACAGCCGCCTGGCCTTGTGGAGATCCGAGAGTCTCTGCACCTTCGGATCGTCCACCAGGAGCACCGAGTAGCCAGGCAGGAACTGGACATCGCCGATGACCGCGAAGCCTGTGTCCAGGCGCCGCAGCACGCCCGGGTTCTCGCCCCGCAGCGCACTCCCGATCCGGTCCGATCGCCAGTCGTCAACCATGGCCAAAACCCTATGCGCTCGCGCTCGCCGGAACCTCGGTCGGTGCGTCGGTGCGTCGGTGCGTCGGTGCGGCGCGTCGTCCGGGCTGCGGGTCGAACGCGGCGCCGGCGCGTCAGGGCTCCGCCCCCTCCGCTGCCGTGCGGGTGCCCGGAGGCTTCGCCGGGGTGCCGCGCGCCTGCCAGCTGGTCAGGATGCGCAGGCTCTGCTCGTCCGCCGACCCGGGTGTGGCCGTGTAGACGGTCAGGAACTGGTCGGATTCGTCCGGCAGCCGCAGCGTCTCGTACTGGAGCGTCATGGCGCCGACCACCGGATGCGCGAAGCGCTTGCAGCCGTGCGACTTGCGCCGGACGGTGTGGATCGACCAGTGCCTGCGGAACTCCTCGCTCTTCAGGGACAGTTCGCCGACCAGCGCGGCCAGCTCCGGATCGTCCGGGTTGCGTCCGGCGTCGAGGCGCAGGTGCCCCACGGTGTCCCGGGCCACGAACTCACGGTCCGGATAGAGCCGGACGACCCGTTCGTCCAGCAACACGAGCCGCGCGAGGTTGCGTTGGTGCGGTGCCAGTGCGTCGAAGTCGGTGATCAGGGCGCCGGCGAGCGGGTTCCAAGCGAGGATGTCCATCCGCCGTCCGAAGACGAACGCCGGGGTGTCGCCGATGGCCAGGAGCAGTTGCCGCAGGCCCGGTCTGGCCTGCTGGGGCCGTTCGCGGCGCGGTCGTGCGGCCGGCCGGTGCGCGGCGGCGGTCCGGGCGATGCGGTGCAGGTGGCTGCGCTCGTCCGCGTCCAGGCGCAGCACGCGGGCGACCGAGTCCAGTACGGCGTCCGAGACACCCGGGTTGCGCCCCTGCTCCAGCCGTACGTAGTACTCGACGCTGATCCCCGCCAGGTACGCCAGCTCCTCGCGGCGCAGGCCGGGCACCCGCCGGGGGCCGCCGCCGGGGGCGAGGCCGACGTCCCCGGGGGTGAGCAGGGCGCGGCGGGAGCGCAGGAAGTCCCCGATGTCGGTACGCCGGTTCATAGGGCCATCCTGCTCCCTCGCGCGCCTGCCAGGGTGGTCCTGCCGGTACCAGGGAACGCCCGTACCCCGGCACGGCGGAGCGATCGCAGGGCGGGTCCTGCCGGTTGAGCATGGTGCCCGAAGCAACCGCCCGGACCCGCACCACTGGCGAGGAGCCCACGATGACGCAACGACCCCTGTCCCGGCGCGCGGTGCTGGCCGCCACGGCCGCCACGGCCGTCACCGCTGCCGCCGCCGTCACGGCCGCCCCCGCCGCGGCCCGGTCCGCCTCGGCCGCGGCGCGCGGGGGCACCGCGCCGGGACCGCTGGACCACTACGTCGTCCCCGGCGACCGCGCGTTCCCCACCGGCAGCGTCCACGACCCGCGCACCGGCCACCTCTACGTCGGCAGCGCCGACGACGGCACCCTCTTCCGCGGCCACCTCACCGAGCCCGAACTGCGCCCCTGGTCACCGGACGGCACCGACGGCCGCAGCGTCACCTCCGGCCTGGCCGTCGACCGCATGGGCCGCCTGTACGTGGGCGGCGCGAGCACCGGCACCTTGCGCGTGTACGACACCGCCACCGGCGCCCGGATCGCCCAACTGAAAGGTGTGGAGGGCGGGTTCATCAACGAGATCAGCGTCGCCCCGGAGGGCACCGCCTACGCCACCGACTCCTTCCGGCCCGTCATCTACCGGCTCTCCCGCCCCGGCCCGCACGCGACGCTGGAGCGCTGGCTCGATCTGACGACCACGCCAGTCGACTGGGTGGAGGGCCAGCACAACCTCAACGGCATTCTGTGCGTGGGGCGTTACCTGCTGACCGTCAACAGCAACACCGGTCAGCTGTGGCGCATCAACCGCTTCAACGGCACGGTGCGCGAGGTCGACCTGGGCGGGCACCTGCTGCACAACGGAGACGGGCTCGTCTGGTACCAGGACCGGCTGCACGTGGTGCAGGGCAACATCAACGAGACGCCGGGCCTCACGCCGCAGGTCGCGGTGCTCAGCATGTCCGCCGACCTGTCCCGGGGCCGCTACACCGCCCGGATCATCCCGCCCGGCGGCTTCCGCCATCCCAGCTCGGCGTCGGTCGCGGGCGACCGCATCGTCGTCGTCAACAGCCAGTACAACCGCTGGGTGGCGGGTCTGCCGCCGGAGGCGCTCCCCTTCACGCTCTCCAGCATCCCCTTCCGGGACGCCGTCCCGGTCGGCTGACCGCCGGGCGGCCCTCCGTACGCCGGACGGGGGGCCGCCCAGGCGAAGGCGTGCATTCCGCATGCCCCTTTCATGACAAGCACGACTGTTTCCCCCTCCCTCCGCGTGACAGCGTCATGGCGTCACACGTCCGAGGGAGTGGAGTGGGAGTGGACAAGGGATACGCCGTCTTCTGCGACGCCGACCGGCAGTTCTACGACGCGCCCCACCGGCGCTCCCCGAACGGCGACGGCGCGAACGGCGACGGCCCGGGCAGCAGCGACGGCACCGCTCACTGGCCCACGCTCTCCCGCGAGTTGCCGCAGGGATGGCAGCGCCACACCTCTGGCGACTGGCTGGCCTTCCGCCCCCTCGACCGCGAACTCCCCAGTCAGGGCTGGAAGATCCACGTCTCCGCCTGCCTGGACAACGCGGAGAAGATCCTCGCCCGCGTCTGGGACCACTGCGTGCCGCGCGGCGTCGCCTTCAAGTGCATGCCGAGCCGCTACCTGCTGCACACCCGCAACGCCAAGTACGCGGACCGCGCCGCCAGCGGGAAGTTCCTCACCGTCTACCCGGAGAACGAGGAGCAGTGCGGCGTCCTCGCCCGGGAGCTGGACGAACTGCTGCGCGGCGAGCCCGGCCCGTACATCCTGAGCGACCTGCGCTGGGGCGAGGGCCCGGTCTACCTGCGGTACGGCAGCTTCACCGAACGCCACTGCCACGACGAGCGCGGCGAGCTGTGCCCCGCCGTCGAGGACGCGGCCGGAAAGCTGGTCCCCGACCGGCGGGAGCCCGCCTTCCACCTGCCCGAGTGGGTCACCCTCCCCGACTTCCTCGCACCCCACCTGGCCGCGCGCGCCGCCACCACCGTCGCCGACCTCCCGTACCGGATCGAACAGGCGCTGCACTTCTCCAACGGCGGCGGCGTCTACACCGGCCGGGATCTGCGTACGGACACCCGCGTGGTGCTGAAGGAGGCCCGGCCGCACGCCGGGCTCGGGGCGGACGGGGCCGACGCCGTGACCCGGCTGACCCGCGAACGGGACGCGCTGCGGCGGCTGTCGGGGCTGGGATGCACGCCCGAGGTGCACGACTGGTTCACCGTCGGCGAGCACAGCTTCCTGGCCCTGGAGTTCATCGAGGGCCGCCCGCTGAACAGCTTCTTCGCGCACCGCCACCCGCTGATCGAGGCCGATCCCACCCCGGAGCAGCTGGCCGACTACACGGCCTGGGCGCTCCGCGTGCACGGGCTGGTCGAGGAGGCCGTCGCGGCGGTTCACGCGCGGGGGGTGGTCTTCCACGACCTGCACCTGTTCAACATCATGATGACCGAGGACGAGTCCGCGGTGGTGCTGCTCGACTTCGAGGCCGCCTCGGTGGACGAGCCCGGCAGCCGCCAGGTGATCGCCAATCCGGGGTTTGTCGCCCCGGCCGACCGCCGTGGCGCCGACGTCGACCGGTACGCGCTCGCCTGCCTGCGGCTGGCCCTCTTCCTGCCGCTGACCAGCCTGTTCGCGGTGGACCGTGCGAAGGCCGTGCATCTGGCCGCGCTCGCCGCCGAGCAGTTCCCCGTACCGCCCGCGTTCCTCGCGGAGGCCGTCGACGAGATCCTCCGGGCGGGTGCTGGTGCTGGTGCCGGTGCCGGTGCCGGTTCGGGTGACAGCGCCGGCGCCGGTGCGGCGCCGGGTGCCGAGGCCCGCTCCGTGCCGGGACGCCCGGTGGACGGCTACCTCCCCGTGCGGCTGGCCGACTGGCCCGCGAGCCGCGACTCGATGGCCCGCGCCCTGCTGGCCTCCGCGACACCGCAGCGCGAGGACCGGTTCTTCCCCGGCGACATCGCCGCCTTCGGCGTCGTCGGCGGCGGCACCAGCCTCGCGTACGGCGCGGCCGGGGTGCTGTACGCGCTGGAGGAGACCGGTGCACCGCGCTGCTACGCGGCCGAGGAGTGGCTGCTGTTGCGCACCAAGTCCCCCGGCTCCGGCAGCCCTTCGGGTCTGTACGACGGCCTCTCCGGCGTCGCCTGGGTGCTGGAGCGTCTCGGCCACCGTGAACGGGCCCTCGAACTAGCCGAGTTGGTCGTCTCGCAGAGCTGGCACGAGATCTCCTCCGAGCTGCACGCAGGACTCGCCGGGATCGGCCTGGCTCTCGATTCGCTGGCCGCCACCACCGGTGAACGGGCCCTGCACGACGCTGCGCTGCGCTGCGCCCGGATCGTGGCGGACCGGGCGCACGCGGCAGGCGAGGACGCCGGAACCCCGGCGGTCGGACACCGCACCCGCCGGACCGGACTGCTCCACGGCGCCACCGGTACGGCACTGCTCTTCCTGCGCCTGTACGAGCGCACGGGCGACGCGGCCCTGCTGGACCTCGCCGCCGACGCCCTCCGCCGTGACCTGGCCCGCTGCGTGCGCGGAGTCGGCGGCGCCCTTCAGGTGGACGAGGGGTGGCGGACGATGCCCTACCTCGGCGCGGGCAGCGTCGGCATCGGCATGCTGCTCGACGACTACCTCGCACACCGCCCGGACGAGGAGTTCGAACGGGCGCGGGGCGAGATCGTACGGGCCGCGCAGGCGCGGTTCTACGCGCAGCCCGGACTCTTCCGGGGCGCGGCGGGCATGGTGCTGCACCTGAGCCGCACCACGGCCGGCGGCCCCGGCACGTACGCGGCCGACGTCCGCCGCCAGATCGACTCGCTCTCCTGGGGGGCCGTGCCCTACCGGGGCGAACTGGCCTTCGCGGGCGAGCAGATGATGCGTCTCTCCATGGACCTGAGCACCGGTACCGCCGGGTGCCTGCTCGCACTGGGCAGCGCGCTGCACACCAGCCCCGAGGGGCGGCCCGCGCAGCTGCCCTTCCTCCCGCCGCCGCCACGGCGGCGGCCCTGAAGCCGGTCCCCTCGCGGGGGCCGAACGAGAAACACCGAAGAAGAACAGCACGAAACAGTCCCCATCAGATGGAAGGAAACCACCATGACTCTTCTCGACCTGCAGACGATGGAAACCCCGAAGACCGAGGTCTCTGGCGAGCTGACCGGCGGCGGCGGTAGCCGCGCGAGCCTGCTGCTCTGCGGTGACAGCAGCCTGAGCATCACCACCTGTAACTGATTGTGCGGTAGCGGCGGCCCCGGGCAGACGACTCGGTCCGGGGCCGCCGCACCGGCGCACCGCACCGCACCGCCGCACCGCACCGCACCGCCGAGGGAGGGGGACCACGACCGCATGGCCGAGGAGTCCGCCCCCGGCCCCGACTCCGCCCCCGACGCCCGCCGGGTGCTGACCGGGGCCCTCCGCCACAGCCGCGCCCGCACCGCGGCCCTCTGCCTGCTGAACACCGCCTCCGCCGTGGCCGCCGTGCTGCTGCCCGCCGCGCTCGGCCACGCCCTCGACCTGGTCCTCGCCGACGCCGGAGGCACCGGAGGCACCGGAGGCACCGGAGGCGCCGGGCACACCGGCCCCGCCACCGGCCTGGCCGCCGCCGTCACCCTGTGCGCCGTCCTGCTCTGCGCCGAAGTCGCCCTCGACGCCCTGGTCGCGCTGACCGGCGGCACCACCACCGCCCGTACCACCGCCTGGCTGCGCCGTCGCGGCATCGAACACCTGCTGGCCACCGCGCCGCACCGCGCCGCCGACCGCTTCACCCCGGGCGACCTGGTGACCCGGCTGACCGGCAACGCCGCCGAGACCGGCACCGCCCCGACCACCGCCGCCACCGGCCTCGCCGCGCTGCTGACCCCGCTCGGCGGACTGGTCGCCCTCGCGCTGACCGACCTGTGGCTGGCCCTGGTCTTCGTCACCGGACTCCCCCTGCTGGCACTCCTGTTGCGCGCCTTCGCACGCGGCTCCGCGGACAGCGTCTCCCGCTACCAGCAGGTCCAGGCGGAGATCGCGACCCGGCTCGTCGAGGCCCTGGGCGGCGCCCGCACCATCGCCGCCGCCGGCAGCGCGGCCCGCGAACGCCGCCGCGTGCTGGAGCCGCTCCCCGAACTCGACGCCCAGGGACGGCGGATGTGGCACGTCTACGGCCGCGCCGTCGTCGGCAGCACCATCCTGGTGCCGCTGCTGACCACCGCCGTGCTCGCCGTGGGCGGCGTACGGCTGGCGAGCGGCGGCCTGTCCGTCGGCGAACTGCTCGCCGCCTCCCGCTACGCGGCGCTCGCGGCCGGTCTCGGCGGCGTGCTCGGCGTCCTCAACTCCCTGGTACGCAGCCGCTCCGCCGCCCGCCGCGGTGCCGAACTCCTCGCCCTGCCGAGGGTCGGGCACGGCGCCCGCACCCTCCCCGCCGACGGCCCCGGACGGCTGGAGCTGCGCGCGGTGACGGTGCGCAGAGGCGGCGAGACCGCGCTGCACGGCATCGACCTGGTGGTCCCCGGCGGTACGACGATGGCGGTGGTGGGGCGCTCCGGCGCGGGCAAGTCGCTGCTCGCCGCCGTCGCCGGACGCCTGACCGACCCCGACGAGGGCTGCGTCCTGCTGGACGGCGTGCCGCTGCCGGACCTGGACGCGGCCGAACTGCGCCGCGAGGTCGGCTACGCCTTCGAACGCCCGGCCCTCTTCGGGGACACCGTCGGCGCGGCCATGGCCTTCGGACCGTACGCGCCCACCGGCCGGGAGGTGGGCGCCGCCGCACACGCGGCCGGGGCGGACACCTTCGTCGCGCTGCTGCCCCAGGGTCCGCGGACCCCGCTCGCCGACGCGCCGCTCTCCGGCGGCGAGTTGCAACGCCTCGGCCTGGCACGGGCGTTCGCGCACGCGGGCCGGCTGCTCGTACTCGACGACGCCACCTCCAGCCTGGACAGCGTCACCGAACTGCACGTCGGCCGCGCGCTGGCGCACGACGTACGCCCCGGCACCCGGCTGCTGATCGCCCACCGCGTCTCCGCCGCCGCCCGCGCCGACCTCGTCGCGTGGCTGGACGGCGGACGGGTGCGCGCGGTCGGGCCGCACGCGCTGCTGTGGGAGGACCCGGCGTACCGGGCGGTGTTCGACCACGAGGGGACGGCGGGCGCCCCGTGGCGATGACCGGCGACCGTCTGCTGCCCTCGGCGCTGCGCTTCCTGGGCCGCCGCCGACGGGTGCTGCTCGCGCTCGGCGGCTGGTCGCTGCTGGAGTCCGCGCACACCTTCCTGGGCGGCTACGGCGTCGCGATGGCCCTGGACCGCGGCTTCCTGGCGGGTCGTACGGGCACCGGGCTGGCGTGGCTGGGCGTGGCCGCGCTGGCGGTCGTGGTCGGCGGGTTCGCGGGGGGCGGCGTCTTCCGGGGGCTGGCCGGGCTGGTCGAACCGCTGCGGGACGGCCTGGTGCGCAGGGTCGTCTCGCGCGCGCTGGCCGACGCGGTGGCCGACCCGGCGCGGGCGGCGGACAGTGCCGTCGTCTCCCGGCTGACCCACCAGACCGAGATCGCCAGGGACAGCTTCGCCGGACTCGTCCTGGTCGCCCGTTCGTTCGTCTTCACCTCCGCCGGTGCGCTGCTGGGACTCACCGCGCTGGCGCCGCAGTTGCTGCTGATCGTGGTGCCGCCGCTGGTGCTCGGACTGCTGCTCTTCCTGGCCACGCTGGTGCCGATGGCGGCCCGCCAGCGCGAGTTCCTGGCCGCCGACGAGGCGTTGGCGGCGCACTTCGGCGCGGTGGCCGAGGGCCTGCGGGACGTGGTCGCCTGCGGCGCGCAGCAGCGTACGGCGGCGCAGGCGCACGCCCTGATCGAGGAGGAGACGCGGGCGGCCCGCGCGCTGGCCCGGTGGGCGGCGGCCCGTACCGTGGCGCTCGGTGTCGCGGGCCAACTGCCGGTGCTTCTGCTGCTGTTGCTGGCACCCTGGCTGCTGCGCCAGGGCGTCACGGCCGGGGTGCTGCTGGGCGCGCTGACCTATCTGACGCAGTCGCTGCTGCCCGCGCTGCACGCGCTGATGAATGCGCTGGGGGCGGCGGGCACGCGGCTGCTCGTGGTGCTCGACCGGCTGCTGGCGGGACCGGACCCGGCGCCGGCGTTCGCGGCAGAGCCCGCCCCTGCGGCCGTCGCACGGCGGGAACCCGCAGGCGCGCGGGTCGAGTTGCGTGCGGTGACCTTCGCCTACGGGCCGGCCGCCCGTCCGGTGCTGGACGGTCTCGACCTCGTCGTCGAGCCCGGTGAGCACCTCGTCGTGGCGGGCCCGAGCGGCATCGGCAAGTCCACCCTGACAAGCCTGGTCGCGGGCCTCCTCGAACCCGTACGCGGCGAGGTGCGGGTGGACGGTGCACGGGTGCGGGTGTCTCCGGAGGCATCCCGGCAGCGGGTGCTCATCCCGCAGCAGGCGTACGTCTTCTCCGGCACGCTGCGCGAGAACCTGCTCTACCTGTGCCCGGACGGGGCGGCGACGGCTGCCGTGGAGGCGTCGGCGGAGGCGGTGGGCCTGTCCCGGCTGGCGTACGCGCTGGGCGGCCTCGACATGCCGGTGGACCCCGCGTCCCTGTCGCACGGCGAACGCCAACTCGTCGCGCTCTGCCGGGCGCACCTCTCGCCCGCGCGGCTGGTGCTGCTGGATGAGGCGACCTGCCATCTCGACCCGGCGGCCGAGGCCCGTGCGGAGCGGGCCTTCGCCGAACGGCCGGGGACGCTGGTCGTGGTGGCACACCGGATCAGTTCGGCACGCCGTGCGGACCGGATTCTCGTACTGGACGGCGCGCGTGCCGCCTGCGGCACCCATGAGGAACTGCTCGAGTCCTCCGCGCTCTACCGCGATCTGGTCGGCCGCTGGCACGCCGAGCGCCTGTGACCGGAGCCGCCCGCCATCCACCGGGCAGTCCTCAGACCCAGCCCGCGCCCTGCGAGATGCGGATGGCGTCGACGCGGTTGCGCGCGCCGGTCTTGCGGTTGATCGCCGCCATGTAGTTGCGCACCGTCCCCCTGCTCAGGTGCAGTGCGCCCGCTATCTCCGGGACGGACGCGCCCTCGGCGGCGAGGGTCAGGACGCTCAGCTCACGGGCCGTCAGCGGCATGTCGGCGGCCTGGAGGAAGTCGAAGGCGAGCGAGGTGTCGATGTAGCGCTCGCCCGCCGCCACCAGCTTTATGGCCTGGAGGAGTTGGGCGGGAGGTGCGTCCTTGTTCACGAAGCCCAGTGCGCGGGCCTCGGCGGCGCGGCGCAGCACGCCGGGCCGGTTGGCGGTGGCCAGCACGAGCAGGGCGCAGCCCTGCCGGACCGGTAACTCCGCCGCCCCCTGCGTGTCGCCGTCCACGACGCAGACGTGCGGCCGAAACGATTGTGCGCGCCCGGACGCCTTGCCCCAGCAGGATGCGGCGACCTCGATGCCGCTCTCGTCTCTCAGCAGTGCGGTCAGCGCGGACCGCATCAGCCACGTGTCGTGCACCAATAAAACCCGGATCAATGTGGCCCCTGTTCGCGCTCGGTGTCCACCCCCGTGCCGACTTCATCCATTAGTACCTGGTCCGGACGTGCCAACGCGTACGAATTCGGCCGTTCGGGGCGTACGCCGGGAGCGCACGGAAGCCCGTGCGCGATCCGTGCACGACCCAGCCGTGTGACCTGGCCGTACGACCGGACCGGGCCACTGACCATGCGCCGGTCCCGGGCGAAAGGGTCAGCCGGCGAACACCTTGCGCAGGTTCGCCTCGCTGTCGTCGTCGAGGTTGCTGTGCACCAGCTCGAAGTTCCCGGTCTCGGGGAAGGCCGCGCGGACCCGGTCGGTGACGGCGTCGCGGGAGAGCAGGAAGAGGGCCGACGTACCCGGGGTGACCTCCCGCTTCACCTGGTCGATGAAGTCGTCGTCGATGCCGATGTCGGTGAGCCTGCCGCCCAGCGCCCCGGCGGCGGCCCCGACCGCGGCGCCGAGCAGGGGCACCAGGAAGAGCAGGCCGAAGAGCATGCCCCAGAAGGTGCCGGAAAGCGCGCCCGCCCCGACCAGGTTGCGAAGCTGCTTGGTCTTGGGCTTGTGATGCCCCTCCGGCCAGCTGACGACCGCCGCGTCGTCCACCTTGATCAGTTCCTGCTTCTGGAGCGACAGCAGGGTGGACTCCACCTGCTCGGCGGCTTCGGGGGTGTCGAACTTCCAGACCGTGAGGGTCGTCATCGGTGCCTCCGGGTGCGCGAGCGGGTCCATGGGTCCATGGGTCAAATGTGGCGCATGGTGTGTACCGCCGCATTCCGTGCGGCCCGTTCGGGGCCGGTCAGACCAGGACGAGTGCCGTGGCGCCGATGAACAGGAGTTGGAGCGCCGTACGCATCACGATCGGGTCGCCCTGGGCCACCTGTCGCTTGGCCGCGGAGTAGTTCGCCGGGTACATGGCGATCATGAGCAGTCCGAGGCAGGCCGCCGCCCACCGGCTCGTGGCCGGGATCAGCAGCCCGGCCGCACCGGCGAGCTCCAGTACGCCGGTGGCCGTGACCAGCAGGTCCGGGCGGGGCAGGGCCGGCGGGACCATCCCGATCATGTCCGCGCGCATCTTCGGGGCGAAGTGCGCGCCGCCGGTGACCAGGAACATCAGCGCCAGCCCGGCGCACAGCGACGGCTGCCAGCCGTCGAGCGCGCCCACGCCCGCCAGCCCGGAGAGCCGGGCGGCCACGAAGCCGACGACGAGTGCGATGAGAGGTTCCACGGGGAGCACCTCCAGAGAGTGAACTTGTCACTGACAAGTTCACCATCCGAGGTACATCTTGTCAATGACAAGATAGAGTGGCGCCATGACCACCCGCCCTTACCACCACGGAAACCTGCGGACCGCCGTCCTGGGCGCGGCCGTCGAGGCGATCGAGCAGCACGGACCCGCCGCGCTGAGTCTGCGCGACCTGGCCCGCCGCGCGGGCGTCTCGCACGCCGCACCCGCCCACCACTTCGGAGACAAGACGGGCCTGCTCACCGCGCTCGCCGCGCAGGGCTACGAGCTGCTCGCGGACGCCCTCACCGAGGCGATCGCGCGCGCGGAGGCGGACCCGGGGGCCGGTGCGGGGATGACCGAGGCGGGGGTGGCCTACGTGCGCTTCGCCGTCGGCCACCGCGCCCACTTCGAGGTGATGTTCCAGCCCGGGCTCTACCACCCCGGGGACGAGCGGGTCGTCGCCGCGCGCGGACGGGCGGACCGGGCGCTGGCCGCCGGCCTCTCGACCCTGCCCTCGCCCCCGGTCGCCGGTGAGCGGGAGCAGGCCGAGCTGGCCGCCTGGTCGATGGTCCACGGGTTCGCCGCCCTGTGGATCAGCGGCGCGCTGCCCGCCGCACCGGGCGGCGAGGCCGGGGCCCTGGCCCGTACGGTCATCCGCCACCTCTTCGCTGACGGCGGACGGCGGACGGCTGACGGCTGACGGCTGACGGCTGACGGCGCCGGGCACCGCCAGGGCCGCACCGGCGGTACGCGCCCCGCGCGAGGCCCGGCAGCCGCGCGTGCGACGTGCGGGCCGGCCCACCGCGCGCGGGCGGTCCGGTTGCGGCGCCGCCGGGGGCGTGGCCAGGATCGGAGGGGTCCTGCCGGAGGGACCGCCCGAAGGAGGCCTCGTGGGTGACGCCGTCGGTCAGATGCTCGCCTCGGCTGTCGGGGTCGCCTTGAGCCCGCTGCCCGTGATCGCCGTGGTCCTGATGCTGTCCACCCCCAGGGGGCGGGCGAACGGCACCGCCTTCACCCTCGCCTGGCTCTTGTCCGTCGGGCTCCTGAGCACCGCCGTGGTCCTGCTGGGCGCGGGCGCCGACGCGCGCGGTGAGGACGCGCCGGCGGACTGGGTGTCCTGGGTCAAGTTCGGCGCGGGCGTGCTGTTCGTGCTGCTCGGGCTGCGCCAGTGGCGCGGACGCCCGCGCACCGGCGGGGACGCGACGGACGGGGACGCGGGAGCCGGGGAGGCGCCGCTGCCCGGCTGGATGGCGGCGATCGACACGTTCACGCCCGGACGGTCCGCCGCGCTGGCCGTCGCCCTCTCGGTGCTGAACCCGAAGAACCTCGTGCTGGTCGTCGGCGGCGCGCTCTCCATCGCGGGCAGCTCCGGCTCGGCCGCGGGCCGCACGCTCGCCGTCGCGCTGTTCGTGCTGATCGCCTCGGTGTGCACCCTCCTGCCGCTGGGCGTCTACCTGCTCGGCGGCGCCCGCGCGGCGGGTGTGCTGGAGTCATGGCGGGCGTGGATGGCCGCGCACAACAGCGCGATCATGACGGTGGTGCTGGTCCTGCTCGGCGCGAAGTTCCTCGGCGACGCCCTCAGTGCCCTGACGGCCTGATCCCGCTGCCGCGCCCGAACCGAGCCCGCTGCCGCGCTACTTCAGCAGACCCTGGATGAACTCCCGGGTCTGCTCCGGCGTGTACGCCTCCGCGCCGAGCCGCGTCATGATCAGCGAGTACTGGTCGATCTCGCTCTCCTTGTCCAGGTACACCGCGCTGGTGAGCTGTTCGAGGTAGACCTTGTCGGGCAGCGTCGGCTCGCTGAACCGCAGGATGGTGATCGGCGTGCCCGCCGCCGCCGCGCTGGCGCTGAACGGGGCTACCTGAAGCGTCACGTTCTGCTTCTCCGAGACCTGGAGCAGGTGTTCGAGTTGGGCCCGCATGGCGGCGGCGCCGCCGAAGGACCGGCGCAGCACGGCCTCGTCCAGTACGGCCCACAAGGTGGGCGGCTCGTCCCGGTCCAGCAGCAGCTGGCGGCGCATGCGCACCTCGACCAGGCGGTCGAGCTGGTGGGGGCGGGCGTTGGGGTAGCCGAGGCGGGTGACGGCGTACGCGTACCGCTCGGTCTGCAACAGGCCCGGCAGGAACTGCACTTCGTAGGTCCGGATGAGCGAGGCCGCCTCTTCCAGGCCGATGTGCAGCTCGAAGAACTCCTCGATGACGTCGTTGTACTGGTGCCACCAGCCCGGCTCGTTGGCCCGCCGGGCGAGGGCGAAGAAGTCGGCCCGCTCGGTGGGGTCCAGGACCTGGTAGAGCGTGAGCAGGTCGGCCAGGTCGCGCTCCTTGGAGCCCACCTGGCCCAGCTCCAGACGGCTTATCTTCGCGTGTGAGCCCCGGATGGCCGCACCCGCGTCGTGGCGGGTGATGCCGTGCTGCTGGCGCAGCCGCCGGAGCCGGGCGCCGAGCACGATGCGCAGCGCGGTCGGCCCGTTCTGCGGCTGGTCGAGATAGCTCCGCAGCGGGGGCTCGCCGCTGGGCCGCATCATGGCGCACATACCGGCTCCAAGGGGTGATGGGGCGGACACCATCAGTCTCGCACCCCGGGCAGCCGCAGGTACAGATTCGGTCCAACAGGCAACAAGCCTGTCGCACTCCCGCCACCTGGCACGCACCCGCCGGACGCCCGACCGCCCGACCGCCCGGTCTGCGGCGGGCGGGCGGGCGGTCGGCGTGCGGGGACGGGGGTGCGGCGGGTGCGGGGGTGCGGGAGGCGGTGCCTAGTGCCGCGTCAGGCAAGGTTCACCCCGCTCGCCGCCCTGGCACGCCCATCCGCTGCGTTGCCCGATCGACCGAGTAGCCCACTACGAGGCCGATCAGGCG